>NZ_KB892705.1:3431187-3774916 GCF_000373905.1 Mycobacterium sp. 155 | reverse complement strand
TCTCCAGGGCCATCCGCTGGCGGTCCTTGCCGTACTTCTTCTGGAGCGCCTTGATCTGCGGTTGCAACTCCTGCATCTGCCGCGTCGTGCGGATTTGCTTGACGAACGGCTTGTACAGGATCGCGCGCAGGGTGAACACCAAGAACATCACCGACAGCGCCCAGGCGAAGAAGTTCGACGGCCCCAGGACGAAGGAGAACGCCTTGTACCAGACCCACATGATGGCCGACACCGGGTAATAGATGATGTCGAGACTGAACCAATTAAACATAGGACTCGTTTCTGCCATCTCGGACGGCATCAGCGTTTCGGCGCTCCGGTATCGGATCCCATCCTCCCCGATGCCACGGCCCGCATTTCAGCAGTCGAACCATCGCCAGCCAGCCGCCATAGAACAGGCCGTACTCAGTGAGTGCGTCCACGGCGTACTGGCTACACGTCGGGGTGAACCGGCAAGTGGGCAAGCGCAGTGGCGAGAGCATGTGTCGGTAGAGCTGGATCAAAAAGATCACAGCGCGGGCCGCACCTTTACTTGCCCGCCGGATCATGAAGCCGTACCGAGCCGTACTGTGGCTCGCTCCAGAGCGGCGGTGAGTTGACGTTCCAAATGCGCAGACAGGGCCTCTCGGCAACTCGGCCGCGCCCGGATGACCACGCGATCGGTGGGCTCGAGGCGAGGCAGCACCGTACGGGCAGCGTGCCGGAGACGGCGCGACACCCGGTGCCGCTCTACGGCGTTACCGATGGATTTTGAGACCACCAGGCCGATCCGCGGTCCACTGGCGTCCAAGTCGTCACGCAACGCGTGCACCACCACATCCGGTTGTGCTACGCGCACACCGCGACTGACGGTGGCACCGAATTCCGCGGACCGCCTCATCCGGTTCTGAGCCGGAAGCACCGCGCTAGATCCTGCGTCGAATCACGCAGTGAGCGAACGACGGCCCTTACTACGGCGGCTGGAGACGATGGCGCGACCGGCACGGGTCCGCATGCGCAGCCGGAAACCATGCACCCGCGCACGACGGCGGTTGTTCGGCTGGAAGGTCCGCTTGCCCTTGGCCACGGCAATCTCTCCTTGTTTCTATATGGCACCCGCGGCTCTCCGACCCGATATGTGTCGGTGAGGACGCGACTGTCCCTAATAAGCTGTGGTGCGTCGTGCTCTACTTACCGGCGCAGACTCCGGGCGGACCAGGATCGCAGCCGTATCGCCACGTGCGGGCGACTGCTCGAGGGTACTGACGAGTTTTCGCTGGGTCAAACCTACTACCCGGGCGTATTAGGGCAATGTTGCAGAACGGTTGGCACGTCGAAAGAAAACTGTTAGCTTCTGGCAATACCGTTCGTAGCCGTCCCGCATCGGGCTGGCCTCAGACCAGGAATCGAGGACGTCAAGCACCTGCCACATTCTCACACGATGTGAGCCCGCTACGACGTCCTGCGCACAAGTCAACAAAAGCGACGACGACTGTCCTTTTTCCACAACCTGTGGATAAATATGTGGACAGTTCGTCTTCGTTCTATTGGTCGTCCGTTGACCGGACCTCCAAGGACAGTGATAGGGGTAACCGTCGATGACCGCTGACCCCGACCCGCCCTTCGTCTCGATCTGGAACGACGTCGTTGCCGAACTCAACGGCGACACAACCCCTCAGCAAAGAGCCTGGCTCAAGCTCGTGCAGCCGCTGGTCATCACCGAGGGGTTTGCTCTGCTGTCGGTTCCGACGCCTTTCGTCCAGAATGAGATCGAACGTCACCTGCGCGAACCTATCGTCTCAGCACTGAGCCGCCGGCTCGGGCAGCGAGTCGAACTCGGCGTCCGGATCGCGACCCCGAGCCCGCCGGAGGAAATCGACATCCCCGACAGCCACCTCGAGCCGGCCACGGCCGAAGTCGACGAGGTCGACGATGACCGAGCGGCTCGCGTCAATGTCGAGGAAAGCTGGCCTACCTACTTCAGCAACCCGCAGCCGAGCGCCGCTGCAACCGATGCCAACGCAGTCAACCTGAATCGGCGCTACACGTTCGACACCTTCGTCATCGGGGCGTCCAACCGGTTCGCCCATGCCGCGACGCTCGCGATCGCCGAGGCGCCGGCCCGGGCCTACAACCCGCTGTTCATCTGGGGTGAATCCGGCCTCGGCAAGACCCATCTGCTGCACGCCGCGGGTAACTATGCCCAACGTCTCTTTCCTGGCATGCGCGTCAAGTACGTCTCCACCGAAGAATTCACCAACGACTTCATCAACTCGCTGCGCGACGATCGCAAGGCGACGTTCAAACGCAGTTACCGCGACATCGACATCCTCCTGGTCGACGACATCCAGTTCATCGAAGGCAAAGAAGGCATCCAGGAAGAGTTCTTCCATACCTTCAACACGCTGCACAACGCGAACAAACAGATCGTGATCTCGTCCGATCGGCCCCCCAAGCAGTTGGCCACCCTCGAAGACCGGTTGCGTACGCGGTTCGAGTGGGGCCTGATCACCGACGTCCAGCCTCCCGAGCTGGAAACTCGCATCGCGATTCTGCGCAAAAAAGCCCAGATGGATCGTCTCGATGTGCCCGATGACGTTCTCGAACTCATCGCCAGCAGCATCGACCGCAACATTCGTGAGCTCGAGGGCGCGCTGATTCGCGTGACGGCGTTCGCCTCGCTCAACAAGACCCGGATCGACAAGTCACTGGCGGAAGTCGTGCTGCGCGATCTGATCGCCGACCCCACCACCATGCAGATCAGTGCGGCCGCCATCATGGCCGCCACCGCGGAGTACTTCGAAACCACCGTCGAGGAACTGCGTGGGCCGGGAAAGACCAGGGCTCTGGCGCAGTCCCGGCAGATTGCCATGTATCTGTGCCGTGAACTCACCGATCTCTCGCTGCCGAAGATAGGGCAGGCGTTCGGTCGCGACCACACCACGGTGATGTACGCCGAGAAGAAGATCCGGGGCGAGATGGCCGAGCGACGCGAGGTTTTCGATCACGTCAAGGAACTCACCACCCGTATCCGCCAGCGCGCCAAGCGCTGACGCACACCTCCCCTGCGCTTCCTCCTGCGATCGGCGTCTTGTCGCCGTCCCACATAGTGGTCGTATCGGCTCATCGCGCAGCCGATCTGAACGACATCTTTTGTCACAGCCGCGTCAGGCGTCACAGTTTCACGCGGTCGAGCCCTGTGGACAGCACTGTGTACAAGCTGCGGGCGAACCACAGGATGAGTGGCGAGACGATCCACACAGCCCCGATTGTCCACAGCACCCGCTACGGTCCGACCCAAGTCTCCACAGCCGACTCACACCACGACACACCGGACATACAGCACATACACCGCGTGATCCCCAGATTCCACAATGCCTATTACTGTTACTCAAATATCTACTTAGAATTCTTCCTAGAAGAAGGCTGTTGGGGACACCCCTGATCGAGGGGCGCCTCACATGCCTCGACACCTGCTGATGTCACCCCGATCGATTAGCTTTCAACTTGATGCGGAAAGCTCTACGGTGGTTCTTCGACAACGGTTTCTTCGGCGTGCTTGCATGGCCTTACGCTGTGCAGCCCGGCCGGAAACCGTCGAATAGAGCTCATTGTGGGGATTATCGAAGGGGCGCATAGGACGTGTCGACGACTACGGCTGGGCTGACCGACCTGAAGTTTCGCGTGGTGCGCGAGGACTTCGCGGACGCGGTGGCCTGGGTGGCCCGTAACCTGCCGAGCCGGCCCACCATCCCGGTGCTGGCCGGTGTGCTGCTCACCGGTACCGATGACGGTCTGACCATCTCGGGATTCGACTACGAAGTTTCGGCCGAGGTCCGGGTTGCCGCCGAAATAGCTTCTCCGGGAAGCGTTTTGGTATCTGGTCGGCTGCTCTCCGATATCACCAAGGCGCTGCCGGGCAAGCCCGTCGACGTCAGCGTCGAGGGCACCCGCGCCGCCCTGACGTGCGGAAGTGCTCGGTTCTCCCTGCCGACGTTGGCAGTCGAGGACTACCCTGCGCTGCCCGCGCTACCCGACGAGACCGGTGTGGTCGCGGCCGACCTCTTTGCCGAGGCCATCGGACAGGTCGCGGTCGCTGCGGGCCGCGATGACACCTTGCCGATGCTGACTGGCATTCGCGTCGAAATCTCAGGCGAATCAGTAGTTTTGGCGGCTACCGACAGATTCCGGCTGGCAGTGCGGGAGCTGACCTGGGTGGCCACGGCGGCCGACGTCGAGACCGCGGTGTTGGTACCGGCCAAGACGCTGGCCGAGGCGGCCAAAGCCGGCACCGATGGCACCGAGGTGCACCTGTCGCTCGGATCCGGACCATCAGTCGGCAAAGACGGGTTGCTGGGCATTCGCAGCAATGGCAAGCGCAGCACCACGCGCCTGCTCGACGCGGAATTTCCGAAGTTCCGCCAGCTGCTGCCCACCGAGCACACGGCGGTAGCCACCATCGGCGTGGCGGAGCTGACCGAGGCCATCAAGCGCGTGGCGCTGGTGGCCGATCGGGGCGCGCAGATCCGCATGGAGTTCGCCGACGACGTGCTGCGCCTTTCGGCGGGCGCCGACGATGTCGGCAGGGCTGAAGAAGATCTTCCCGTGTCGTTCGTGGGTGAGCCGCTGACGATTGCGTTCAACCCGACATACCTGACCGACGGACTGGGCTCGTTGCGTTCAGAACGTGTGACATTCGGATTTACGACACCCAGCCGTCCCGCAGTGTTGCGCCCGGCGGGCGACGATGATGGAACCGGTGGAGGTGGCCCATTCCCGGCCGCCCACACCGATTACGTCTACCTGTTGATGCCGGTCCGCCTTCCTGGCTGACCGGCCCGACGAAAGAGGAACCCATATGCAATTGGGGTTGATCGGCCTGGGCAAGATGGGCTTCAACATGCGGGAGCGGCTCCGCGAGGGTGGCCACGAGGTCATCGGTTACGACCCGCGCCCCGAGGTCAGCGACGTGGCGAGCCTCACCGACCTGGCGGCCGCGTTGAGCGCGCCTCGCGTGGTGTGGGTCATGGTGCCGTCCGGAACGATTACGAACGACACCATCAAGTCGCTGGCTGATGTATTGAGCCCCGGCGATCTGGTGATAGACGGCGGCAACTCGCGTTACACCGATGATGAACTGCACGCGAAACTGTTGGGCGAGAAGGGTATTTCGTTCATCGACGCCGGGGTGTCCGGCGGCGTGTGGGGCTTGACCGAAGGCTACGGGCTGATGGTCGGTGGTAGCGATGCCGACGTGGCCAGGGCGATGCCGATCTTCGACACATTGCGGCCGGCCGGTGAGATCGCCGACGGATTCGTGCACGCCGGGCCGGTGGGCGCCGGGCATTACGCCAAGATGGTGCACAACGGTATCGAGTACGGGCTGATGCACGCCTACGCCGAAGGCTATGAACTGCTGGCTGCTGAGAAGCTCATCAAGAATCCACAGGCCGTCATCCAGGCTTGGACCAATGGCACAGTAGTGCGCTCGTGGTTGCAGGAGCTGCTGGCCAAGGCCCTCAAGGAAGATCCCGGTTTCGACGACATCACCGGCTACACAGAGGATTCCGGTGAAGGCAGGTGGACCGTCGAAGAGGCCATCCACCACCGGGTACCGATGCCGGTGATCGCCGCAGCGCTGTTCGCGCGGTTCGCCTCGAGGCAGGAGGACTCCCCCACCATGAAAGCGGTGGCAGCGCTGCGTAACCAGTTCGGTGGTCACGCGGTTCAGAGGATCAGCGAGTCCGGGTGATCCGGGAGGTATAGCCGTGTACGCCCGGCATCTGGCCCTGACCGATTTTCGGTCCTGGGCTCACGCCGATGTGGAGCTTGAGCCGGGCCGCACCGTGTTCGTCGGGCCGAATGGCTTTGGTAAGACGAACTTGATTGAGGCGCTGTGGTATTCGGCGACGCTCGGATCGCACCGCGTGTCCACCGATGCACCGTTGATCAGGTCGACCGCTGAGCGCGCCATCGTGTCGGCCATCGTCGTCAATGATGCGCGAGAACTGGCGGTCGATCTCGAGATCACCACCGGGAGGGCGAACAAGGCCCGGCTCAACCGCTCTCCGGTGCGGAGTCCGCGCGAAATCCTCGGTGTGCTGCGGGCTGTGTTGTTCAGTCCGGAGGATCTGGCGCTGGTTCGTGGCGATCCGAGTGAGCGGCGACGCTACCTCGATGAGCTCGCGACCACTTGTCGTCCGGCCATCGCCGGGGTGCGGGCCGACTACGACAAGGTGGTCAGGCAACGCACCGCATTGCTGAAAACCGCTGCGGCAGCGCGTTATCGCGGTGACAGTAATGTTCTGAGCACGCTCGAGGTCTGGGACGGGCATTTGGCCGCGCACGGTGCGGCACTCATCGCGGCGCGGGTGAAGCTCGTCGAGCAACTGCATCCCGAGGTGCAGAAGGCGTACCAACTGTTGGCGCCGTCGTCGCGCCCGGCGACCATCCGATATCGCAGTGCGATCGAAGCCATTGAAAATGCGCCCGGCCCGGAGACCGAAAAGTTCTACGAGGCTGCGCTGCTCGACGCACTGGCCCGGCGCCGTGACGCCGAACTGGAGCGCGGGGTGTGCCTCGTCGGCCCGCACCGTGACGATCTCGAGTTACGGCTCGGCGATCAGCCCGCGAAAGGCTTTGCCAGCCACGGTGAATCGTGGTCGATGGCGTTGGCGCTGCGGCTCGGGGCCTACGAATTGTTGCGTGCCGACGGCGCGGAGCCGGTGCTGCTACTGGATGACGTCTTTGCTGAGTTGGACGCGGCACGGCGGCGTGCGCTCGCCGGCGTCGCCGCCACTGCCGAACAGGTGCTCATCACCGCCGCGGTGGAGGAAGATATTCCAGAGGACGAGGATGTCCGCCGTATCGAGATCCGAATGATCGACGGTGAGGACGGCCGTATTTCGGTGGTGCAGCAATGAGTGACGATGATGCGGCTGAGGACGGTGCCACTGTCCCCCCGGAACACCTGGCCGGGCTGCGTGGGATGGACTTGGTTCGACGCACGCTCGAGGAGGCCCGCGGCGCGGCGCGCAGTCAAGGCAAGGATGTCGGCCGGGGCCGCACCGCACCAGTACGCCGCGTGGCCGGCGGTGCGCGGTCGCGGCGGAGCTGGTCGGGTCCCGGTCCTGACCGCCGGGATCCGCAGCTACTCGGCGTGGCATCGCAGGACCTCGCCAGATCCCGCGGTTGGTCGACACAGGTGTCCGAAGGTGCCGTGTTCGGACGGTGGCGCGCAGTGGTCGGGGACCAGATCGCCGATCATGCGAATCCCACCGGCCTCAACGACGGGGTATTGACGGTGTCGGCAGAGTCAACAGCGTGGGCGACCCAGCTACGGATGGTGCAGGCTCAGTTGCTGGCCAAGATTGCGGCTGCGGTGGGCGACGGTGTGGTGAAGTCTCTGAAAATCGTCGGTCCGGTGGGTCCGTCCTGGCGCAAGGGTCCGCGTAGCGTCCCCGGTCGCGGCCCGAGGGACACGTACGGCTGACAACCTGGGTGGCTTCCTCTCAGAGCCCCGAGACGGTGCCCGACGAGTTTCTGAGGCGTCCCCACGCACCTGGAGTCGTGAAATTCCGCGCACGGCGCATACAGATAGGTGAAAACCGCGCCGTAGGACCGGTGCTGCCGTCGGTTGACGGTAGACTGTCTCAGGATCTGAGGTGGTGTATTCACCGCCTCCCGTGAACCCCAAGGAGACGCGTCCGACGTGGCTGCCCAAGATCAGTACGGTGCCGATTCGATCAAGGTGCTCGAGGGCCTCGAAGCGGTGCGCAAACGTCCCGGGATGTATATCGGTTCCACCGGTGAACGCGGTCTGCACCACCTGGTGTGGGAGGTTGTCGACAACGCCGTTGATGAGGCGATGGCTGGCTTCGCGACCAAGGTCGACGTGCGAATCCTCGGTGACGGCGGGGTTCAGGTCACCGACGACGGACGTGGCATCCCGGTTGCGATGCACGCCACGGGTGTCCCCACCGTGGATGTCGTGATGACAGTCCTGCACGCAGGTGGAAAGTTCGAAGAAGGCGCCTACCAGGTGTCCGGCGGTCTGCACGGTGTCGGTGTCTCCGTCGTCAACGCACTGTCCACGCGGCTGGAAGCCGACATCCGGCGCGACGGCTATGAATGGTTCCAGACTTACGCGAACTCGGTTCCCGGCACTCTCAAACAGGGTGACAAGACCAACAAGACGGGCACCACCATTCGCTTCTGGGCGGATCCGAACGTCTTCGAGACCACTGACTACGACTTCGAGACCATCGCCCGGCGGCTGCAGGAGATGGCGTTTCTGAACAAAGGTCTGACCATCGAGTTGACCGACGAGCGGGTCACCTCGGAGGAGGTCGTCGACGAGGTCGTCTCCGACATGGCCGCCGCTCCGAAAAGCGCCGACGAGAAGGCAGCCGAGGCGACTGCACCGAACAAGGTCAAGCACCGCACATTCCACTACCCCGGCGGCCTGGTCGACTTCGTCAAGCACATCAACCGGACCAAGACCGCGATCCAGCCCAGTGTCATCGATTTCGACGGCAAGGGCGAAGGACACGAGGTCGAGATCGCGATGCAGTGGAACGCGGGTTATTCGGAATCGGTGCACACCTTCGCCAACACGATCAACACCCACGAGGGCGGCACGCACGAGGAAGGCTTCCGCTCGGCGTTGACGAGCGTGGTAAACAAGTACGCCAAGGACAAGAAGCTCCTCAAAGACAAGGATCCGAACCTCACCGGTGACGACATCCGTGAGGGCTTGGCCGCGGTGATCTCGGTCAAGGTGGCCCAGCCGCAGTTCGAGGGTCAGACCAAGACCAAGCTGGGCAACACCGAGGTCAAGTCGTTCGTACAGAAGATCTGCAACGAGCAGCTGACGCACTGGTTCGAGGCTAATCCGGCTGAAGCCAAAACCGTTGTGAACAAAGCGGTTTCCTCAGCGCAGGCGCGAATCGCCGCGCGCAAGGCGCGAGAGCTGGTGCGGCGCAAGAGCGCTACCGACATCGGCGGCCTGCCCGGCAAGCTGGCGGACTGCCGTTCCACCGATCCACAAAAATCGGAACTGTATGTGGTGGAGGGTGATTCGGCCGGTGGCTCGGCCAAGAGTGGCCGGGATTCGATGTTCCAGGCGATCCTGCCGCTACGCGGCAAGATCATCAATGTCGAGAAGGCCCGGATCGACCGGGTTCTGAAGAACACCGAAGTCCAGGCCATCATCACCGCACTCGGCACCGGCATCCACGACGAGTTCGACATCTCCAAATTGCGTTACTACAAAATTGTTCTGATGGCCGACGCCGACGTGGACGGCCAGCACATCTCGACGCTGCTGCTGACCTTGTTGTTCCGGTTTATGAAGCCGCTGGTGGAAAACGGGCACATCTTCCTGGCCCAGCCGCCGCTGTACAAGCTGAAATGGCAGCGTCAAGAGCCGGAGTTCGCTTACTCCGACCGCGAGCGTGACGGCTTGCTCGAGGCTGGCCTTGCCGCGGGGAAGAAGATCAACAAGGACGACGGCATCCAGCGCTACAAAGGCCTCGGCGAGATGGACGCCAAGGAGCTATGGGAAACCACCATGGACCCCGCCGTCCGGGTGTTGCGTCAGGTGACGCTCGACGACGCCGCGGCGGCCGACGAACTGTTCTCGATCCTGATGGGTGAAGATGTCGAGGCCCGGCGCAGCTTCATCACCCGCAATGCCAAGGACGTCCGCTTCCTCGATGTCTGATATGCGTCGAAAAACGAGCTACACCAAGGTGACCGGCAATGTATTCCCAGGAGCCACAGCACATTGTGCTGGGTTCGATTTCAGTAGATAGCTCGCCGCGAGGAGGACCGCCATGGCCTACCCGGGTCAACCATCGGGAATCGGTGATCCGATAGCCGTTCAGCCGGTTGCGCACGATCTGACGGCCCCAGCTGGTCTGGGCGTTACCGCGTTGGCCGTCATCGGTTTTGGGATGCAGGCCGGCCCGGTATACACCGGTAAGAGTGCTGCGGCACTGGCCGGTCAACCTATTGCCACGTGGGTCGGGACAGGCACGCTCGCTCTACTTTTCGCCGGTTTGCTGGCTATCCCTGGAACCAAGGTCCCCGCAACCCATTACCGCATCGTCGCCGCGGTGTTGTCGGCGTTCGGTTTCTTGGCGGTCGTGATGGGCCTGGTGAAGCGCCCGGTGGAGACCGAGATCGGTTGGGCGCTCATCGTCATCGCGGTGCTGGCCCTGGCACAGACCGTGGTGGCTGTACTCGCTGTGCGAGCCACCAAGTCGCTGTCCGAACAACCGTCTCAGCGTCTACGGAAACAACACCCGCCTGCTCGCCGCGACATGGGCGAGGTGACGACTCGCTTCGGGGTGAGTGGCCCGTCACCGCGGAGCGTGCCGCATGAATACGGTCAACAGGGTGGTCACGGTGTCCCGCAACAGGCGCCGCCGTCCGGATACCGCGAACATCCGGACTTTGTCCCGCCCTCATCTCCGGGAGGAGGAGCACAGCCCGCCAGGCCGGCGCCGACACACGAGACTCCTGGAGGGTGGCGGCGGAACATGCCACCGCTCCCCGATCGGTGGCAATCCGGTGATGCCGGGCCCGATCCCAGCCGCAACTATCCGCGCGGCGAGGGACCGCCACCGGGCGGGTAGAGACCGCTCGATATAACGGAGTTCGTCGGCCGGCGCGACTATCGACACCCTGCCGAGGCCGGCGGCAGCTGGGCCTTCTGACGACACTGCCCCGACGCGTCTCGGGGTGCTGAGCTGCAGACCAACTAGACTTTAAAGGTTGCCCGAGGTTGCTTTTGTCGCCCGGGCGTGCCGTGACGAACGAGGATTAGATGACAGACACCACGTTGCCGCCTGGCGACGGCGCCTCAGACCGCGTCGAACCGGTTGACATTCAGCAGGAGATGCAGCGCAGCTACATCGACTACGCCATGAGCGTGATCGTCGGCCGCGCGCTGCCGGAGGTGCGCGACGGTCTCAAGCCGGTGCACCGCCGGGTGCTCTACGCCATGTATGACTCCGGCTTCCGGCCGGACCGCAGTCATGCCAAGTCCGCACGTTCGGTCGCCGAGACGATGGGTAACTATCACCCGCACGGTGACGCGTCGATCTACGACACCCTGGTCCGGATGGCCCAGCCGTGGTCGTTGCGCTACCCACTGGTCGACGGCCAGGGCAACTTCGGCTCGCCGGGTAACGACCCGCCGGCCGCCATGAGGTACTGCATCACTGGTGATGCGCTCGTGCGCCTGCCGATGGGTCACTCGGTGCGTATCGCTGATGTTGTGCCCGCGGCGCGGCCGAACACCGAGCACGTGATCGATCTCAAGGTTGTCGATCGGCACGGTAATCCGGTATTGGCGGATCGGCTCTTCCATTCGGGTGAGCATCAGGCATACAGGGTGAGGACGACCGAGGGATACACAGTCACGGGGACGAGCAACCACCCACTGCTGTGCCTCGTCGACGTTGCTGGCGTGCCGACACTCCTGTGGAAACTGATCGAAGAGATCCGTCCCGGGGACCGGGTGGCGATTCAGCGCACGCCGCCTGCTGAGTTCGGTGCTGCCGACTGGTACGAAACCCTGGAAGCACTGCTGCTGGGCGCCTTTATCAGTGAAGGTTTCGTATCCGAGAGTCGGGCGGGTTTCAATAATCTCGACCGAGATTTCTTCGAAATCGTTGTTGCCGCCTATGACGCTGTCGTGGGCGGACCGAGATATGTGTCGTCGCGGACTATTGCGTCAGGGTCGACACTGCACGAGCTCGACGTGCATAACTTGCAGGCGCTCAAGGCCTCCCGGCTTAGCGACATGATTGGCCAGCGATCGGCAGACAAGGCCGTACCGGAATGGTTGTGGCACTCGGCGACAGTGGTCAAGCGCGCCTTCCTTCAGGCGCTCTTCGAAGGCGACGGATCGTGCTCGGCGTTGCCGCGCAACACGATCCAGGTCTCCTATTCGACGCGTAGTGACCAGCTCGCCAAGGACGTCCAGCAGATGCTGCTGGAGTTCGGTGTTGTGTCGAGTCGTTATCGGCATGCCACCGGTGAGTACAAGGTCGCGATCACTAACCGTGCGCAGGCGGAGCTGTTTGCCACACAGATCGGCTTCGGTGGTGTGAAGCAGACCAAGCTGCAGCGAATCCTGTCGGCGCTGCCTGCCGCGGCCAAGGGCCGCGACGGCGACCACGTGCCGGGTCTTGGTGAGTTCATCCGCACCCATGGTGGAGGTCGCTGGGCTGACAAGGAGTGGCTGCGCAAGCACAACATCGATCGGCTCGATCGGTGGCGGCGAAATGGTGCCGAGATCCTTTCGCATATAGCCGATCCCGACGTTCGTGCCATCGCAACGGAGCTGACTGACGGCCGCTTCTATTACGCCCGGGTCGAATCGGTGACCGACGCAGGTGTGCAGCCCGTGTACAGCCTGCGCGTCGATACCGAAGACCACGCGTTCATTACCAACGGGTTCGTCAGTCACAACACCGAAGCCCGGCTGACACCGTTGGCTATGGAGATGCTGCGTGAAATCGACGAGGAAACAGTCGATTTCATCCCGAACTACGACGGCCGGGTGCAGGAACCGACGGTTCTGCCGAGCCGGTTCCCCAACCTGCTGGCCAACGGTTCGGGCGGTATCGCCGTCGGTATGGCCACTAACATCCCGCCGCACAACCTGCGCGAGCTGGCCGAGGCGGTGTACTGGTGCCTGGAGAACCACGAGGCCGATGAAGAAGCCACGCTGGCCGCGGTGTGCGAGCGGGTCAAAGGGCCCGACTTCCCCACTGCCGGTTTGATTGTCGGCTCGCAGGGGATCGAGGACACTTATAAGACGGGCCGCGGTTCGGTCCGGATGCGCGGTGTGGTCGAGATCGAGGAAGACTCCCGTGGGCGCACCTCGATCGTCATTACCGAGCTGCCGTATCAGGTCAACCACGACAACTTCATCACCTCGATCGCCGAGCAGGTGCGCGACGGCAAGCTGGCCGGCATCTCCAACATTGAGGACCAGGGCAGCGATCGTGTCGGCATCCGAATTGTGGTGGAGCTCAAGCGCGATGCCGTCGCCAAGGTCGTGCTGAACAACCTCTATAAGCACACTCAGCTACAGACCAGTTTCGGTGCCAACATGCTGTCGATCGTCGACGGTGTGCCGCGCACCCTGCGGTTGGATCAGCTGATCCGGCTGTACGTGGACCATCAGCTCGACGTCATCAACCGGCGCACCCGCTACCGGTTGCGGAAGGCCAACGAGCGGGCCCATATCCTGCGTGGTCTGGTCAAGGCGCTCGACGCTCTCGACGAGGTCATCGCCTTGATCCGGGCGTCGGCCAATGCCGATGTCGCCCGGGCCGGCTTGATGGAGCTCCTGGATGTCGACGAGATCCAGGCCCAGGCCATCTTGGACATGCAGCTGCGGCGGTTGGCTGCTCTGGAACGTCAACGCATCGTCGATGATCTGGCCAAGATCGAAGCCGAGATCGCGGACCTCGAAGACATTCTGGCCAAGCCCGAGCGGCAGCGCGCCATCGTCCGCGACGAGCTCGCTGAGATCGTCGAGAAGCACGGCGACGACCGTCGCACCCGGATCGTCCCCGCCGATGGCGAGGTCAGCGATGAGGACCTGATTGCCCGCGAGGACGTGGTCGTCACGATCACCGAGACCGGGTACGCCAAGCGCACCAAAACCGACCTGTACCGAAGCCAGAAGCGCGGCGGCAAGGGCGTGCAGGGCGCCGGGCTCAAGGCCGACGACATCGTCAACCACTTCTTCGTCTGCTCGACGCACGACTGGATCCTGTTCTTCACCACGCAGGGTCGGGTGTATCGGGCCAAGGCCTATGAACTGCCGGAGGCCTTGCGTACCGCGCGTGGCCAGCATGTGGCGAACCTGCTGGCGTTCCAGCCCGAAGAGCGCATTGCTCAGGTCATTCAGATCAAGAGCTATGAAGATGAGCCATATCTCGTGCTGGCCACCCGCAACGGCTTGGTGAAGAAGTCCAAGCTCACCGACTTCGACTCGAATCGTTCCGGTGGCATCGTCGCGGTGAATCTGCGCGACGGCGACGAGCTGGTCGGTGCCGTGCTGTGTTCGGCCGATGACGACCTGTTGTTGGTCAGTGCCAACGGGCAGTCGATCCGGTTCTCGGCCACCGACGAGGCGCTGCGGCCGATGGGCCGCGCCACCTCCGGTGTCCAGGGCATGCGATTCAACGAGGACGACCGCTTGCTGTCCCTCAACGTGGTTCAGCCCGACACGTATCTGCTGGTAGCGACGTCGGGCGGGTACGCCAAGCGCACCGCGATCGAGGAGTACACGGTCCAGGGCCGGGGTGGCAAGGGCATCCTGACGATCCAGTACGACCGTCGGCGTGGCAACCTTGTCGGAGCGCTTATCGTCGACGACGAGACCGAGCTGTATGCCATCACCTCAGGCGGGGGCGTCATCAGGACCGCGGCCCGTCAGGTTCGCAAGGCCGGGCGGCAAACCAAGGGGGTCCGCTTGATGAACCTGGGCGAGGGCGACACACTGATTGCGATTGCGCGCAATGCCGAGGAGGAACCGGATGCGGAAGAAGCCGAGTCCGCCGAGTCTTCCGAGACATGACGCAGCCGCCGAGGCACACCTGGCCCTCGGCCTGAGCTTAGGAGCTGTTAGGTGACTTCACCGAGCGAGCCGGGGTACCCGCGTACGGGCGACCGGTCCGGCAGCAGTACCAACGGCTCAGGATCCGAGGGCGGGAGCGTCGGCAACGTGCCCCGGCCGACGGGCAACATCACCGAGACCGGTGAGGTGCCACCGTGGGAGCGGGGCACAGCTGCCCGGCCCGCTCAGCAGCCTGCCGAACCGCATCAGGACGGCGACCGCACTCCGGCAGGGCACTCCCCCGGCGTCGAGGCCCGGCTGCAGCGGTTCGTCTCGGGCGGTGATACGGCCGAAGTCGAACCGCCCCGGTCGCGTCCGGAACCGTCGCGTCCCGAACCGTCGCGTCCCGAGCCGTCGCGCGCCGAAGCGACCCGCGCCGAAGTGTCGCGTCCCGAGCCGGTCCGCACCGAGGCGTATGCCAGCGAGTTACCGGACCTGTCCGGGCCGACACCGCGGCCCCCGCAACGCAAGGCTGCTGAGGCATCGTCGTCGCTACATTCGTCGTCCTCGGGCGCGTCGGGCCGCATCCAAGTGGCCAGCCGCACGTCGACAAAGGGACCCATCCGGGCCAGCATGCAGATCCGCCGCGTCGACCCGTGGACGGTGCTCAAGGTGGCCCTGGTGCTGTCCTCGGCGCTGTTTTTTGTGTGGATGATCGCGGTGGCGTTCCTCTACGTCGTGCTCGGCGGCATGGGGGTGTGGAGCAAGCTCAACAGCAACGTCGGTGACCTGCTGACCAGCAGTGGCGGCAACGCCGGCGGTGAGCTGGTCTCCGCCGGCACAATCTTCGGCGGCGCGACACTGATCGGCCTGGTGAACATCGTCGTCATGACGGCGATGGCCACCATCGGCGCGTTCGTCTACAACCTCACCACCGACCTGGTCGGCGGCGTGGAGGTGACGCTCGCCGACCGTGACTGACGGTCGGCCGACCAGCCCAAATCAACCGGTTTGGGAGACCGGGCATCGGTACGGTAATCTCGTCGCTCGGTCGTCCCCAATACGGGCCTATAGCTCAGGCGGTTAGAGCGCTTCGCTGATAACGAAGAGGTCGGAGGTTCGAGTCCTCCTAGGCCCACGAAACCGGCACTGCCGGTCGTGTCGGTACTGGCCAACCGGAGGTCCACCATGAAGCTGGTGTTGGCACTCGCGGTGGCGGTTGTGGCGGGAATCGTGTGGCGATCCCGGCATAGCGCGGAGGTGTGGCACCAGGCGGCACAGCCGTCCTGATCCAGGCACGGGGCCTTAGCTCAGTTGGTAGAGCGCTGCCTTTGCAAGGCAGATGTCAGGAGTTCGAATCTCCTAGGCTCCACTTTTAATTGCGCCGTCGTCGGCCTATGTCCTGCACCTCCCGATAATCGCCATTCGATGGAGCCTGTTCGACGATCTGCCGCACCTGGTCTTGAACTGGCACCCCTGCCGTCTCCCGATCAACCCACATCGCCCCATCGGTTATCTGGGTAGTGGTCGTCGCTACGCCGGAATATACCCCATGGGGTATATGTTCCTACTGGTGTCACGTTCTATCGGAAGGATTCACCACGATGACCATCGCAGAGACGCCAAGCCCCGTAACCGCCATGCCCCGCATCGGAGACCATGCTCCGGCGTTCACCGCCGTCACAACGCAGGGTCAGATCAACTTTCCCGTCGACTACGCCGGCAAGTGGGTCATCCTGTTTTCGCATCCGGCGGACTTCACCCCGGTGTGCACCAGCGAGTTCATGACCTTCGCCGCCATGCAGCAGCAATTCGCGGACTACAACACGGAACTGGTGGGCTTGTCGGTGGACGGTCTCTACAGTCACATCGCCTGGTTGCGCACGATCAAGGACAAGATCGCGTTCCGCGACATGCGAGATGTCGAGGTCACATTCCCGCTCATCGAGGACATTTCGATGGAGGTCGCGCGGAAATACGGGATGATCATGCCCGGCGAGGACTCCGCCAAGGCGGTGCGTGCAGTGTTTGTCATCGACCCGAAGGGGATCGTCCGCGCGATCATCTACTACCCGCTCAGCCTCGGCCGTAACTTCGACGAGTTGCTGCGCGTGGTCAAGGCCCTGCAAACAGCCGACCACTTCGATGTCGCGATGCCGGCCGACTGGCGTCCCGGCGAGCCGGTGATCGTGCCCCCACCAGGTTCGTGCGGGACCGCACAGGAACGGATGGGTGGTCAGACCGAAGGTGTCGAATGCGCGGACTGGTTCTTCTGCACCAAGGAGCTCTCCGCCGTCGACGTCGAGTCCGCCATCCGCGCTGACGGCCACGCCTAGCGAGAGGAGAGCCTCATGTGTTACCCCGTGCGGTGCGCAATATGCGGTAAGACCGGCTGGGCGGGCTGTGGTCAGCACGTCGACAGTGTCATGGCCGATGTTCCTGAGGACCAACGATGCACCTGCTCAGAGGTCCCTGACGACGATCCACGCGACTTCGTACGCAGGGATCGCGTCAAAGTGGCCGGCAACAAGTAATCCGGCGTCGAATTGGGTGTTCGACTCCGCCGCTACGGCTTGGGCGAGACTTCCACGCTCGGCGGTAGCGTCGCGGGCGGCTCGGGCCGCTTGGTACGGCGCACGACGGAGAAGGCCACCGCTCCCCCGGCCAGCACCGCAGCGGCGACCCCGGCGATGAGCCAGGGTCGACGCCGGCACTTGGACTTCGACTTGGCCGGGACCGCGTCGGCGAGAACGTCGGGCAGCGCCTCTTCCAGCCTCTCCGCCACCGCCGCCAGCTGATGGCGCAGCTGGCCGTCCTGGTAGCGCCTGCGCGCACTTGTTCCTGCTGCCACGGCCGCCTGCAGGCATAACCCCACAACACCCCGGGAGACGTCGACGGAGCCCATCGCGGAGTACTTCAGGCCACGCGCCAGTCGTTGATTGGGGGCCAGCCGGTCGTCGGTCGTAGCGGTCATCTCGTACCTTTCTGCCGCCGTGGGGAAAGCTGCACACCAGCCTGCCATCTCGGCGCCGTTCAGGTGGGTAACTGACGGGTGCTGGTTGGGGCTGCAGACCGTAGTGGCAGACTCAACCCTCGTGACGAGTCCCATTCAGACCGCGACGGCGACCCTGCACACCAACCGCGGTGACATCAAGATCGCACTGTTCGGAAACCACGCTCCGAAGACCGTGGCCAATTTCGTTGGGTTGGCGCAAGGCACCAAGGACTACAGCACCGAGAACGCTTCCGGCGGCACGTCCGGTCCCTTCTACGACGGGGCCGTCTTCCACCGTGTCATCGACGGCTTCATGATCCAGGGCGGTGACCCGACGGGCACGGGCCGTGGCGGGCCGGGATACCAGTTCGCCGACGAGTTCCACCCGGAACTGCAGTTCGACAAGCCCTACCTGCTGGCCATGGCCAACGCCGGGCCGGGCACCAACGGCTCCCAGTTCTTCATCACGGTGGGCAAGACGCCCCACCTGAACCGCAGGCACACCATCTTCGGCGAGGTCGTCGACCCCGAGTCGCAGAAAGTGGTCGACGCCATCGCGACCACGGCGACCGATCGTGGAGACCGTCCGACCGAGCCGGTCGTGATCGAATCGGTCACCGTGTCCTGATCTTCTAGAGTTCGCCAGACGACGCGACGCCCTCCTGCGCGGGGGCGTCGCGTCGTTTGTGCGGACAGATCTAGTAGCCGGCCGCTTTCAGGGCGTCGAGAACGTCCAACGGATCGGTCCCAAGGTCCCACCGGGTGAAGACGGTCAGCCGGTCATCGACGGTGTCGACCTCCAGGAGTCGCACTTTCCGCCCGATCCGCCGGAACTCGGTGATGCGGATCGACCGGATGTCATTGCGGCGGAGTGTTCGGGTGCGCCACCAACCGCCGATCGCCAAGCCCTCGCCGGTGATTGCCAGCTTCGGCCGCGCGCGCCACGAGAAGCTTGCAAAGGTGATCAATCCCACCCCCGCAACGCCGGCCAGAACACGTCCCGGAGAATCTGTGATCAAAGTCACAGCCCCGGTAGCCATGACGAGTCCGGTTATGCCGCAAGCGAGGATTCCCAACGTCGACGGACTCCACTGCGTTTGCTGCACAGGTTTGTCACACCCTCTTACCGTGGCTAATGAAGTTATCCACAGGTGCTATCCACAGTGGGGATGAATAACAACGATGTGATTGGACCGCCGCGACGTTGCTGAATCCTCGGCGCCTGGAACGTGCGATGAATTCATCATCGTATCGCCGCAGCTCAGTGCCAGCGCATCGTGAGCAAAAGTCCGGTGATCATGAAGGCAAACGCGATCGCGTAGTTCCACGGACCTAACTCGGCCATCCATTGCAGGAACGACGGAGTGTCGATCGGATTGGTGGCAGCGAGCTGGAACACCAGCAGCCAAATCAGGCCGAACAGCATCAGCCCGATGAACAGCGCCACGAACCAGATACTGGACGGTCCGGCCTTGACCTTGACCGGTGTCCGGCTCACCGGCTTGATGGTGAAGTCGTTCTTCTTACGGACTTTGGACTTGGGCATGGGTACCTTCACGGGCAGTCGGCGTCACACGGTGCGACGATGGAAGCAGGATGCTTCACGACACTAACGTAGCTGCACGTCCAGGGGAGAAATCGATGGACCGACCGCGCCGATCCCGGTGGCGGTTTGGCGTGCCGGTGGTGTGCCTGCTGGCGGGTTTGCTGCTGGCCGCGACCCACGGGGTTTCGGGCGGTGGCGAGATCCGCCGCAGCGACGCGCCGCGTCTGGTCGACCTGGTGCGTGAGGCTCAACAGTCGGTCGAGCGGTTGACCGCCCAACGGGACGCGTTGGCCGACCAAGTCGACAGCCATCACGGTGGCACGCCGACCTCACACGCCGCGCTGAAAGCCATCACCGGACGTGCCGACGCGTTGGCTGTCGATGCAGACATCACCCCGATGCGTGGACCGGGTCTGGTGGTGACCCTCAACGATGCTCAGCGCGACGCCCAGGGCCGATTCCCGGGGGACGCCGCGCCAGACGACCTGGTGGTGCACCAGCAAGACATCCAAGCCGTGCTCAACGCGCTGTGGAGTGCGGGCGCAGAAGGTATCCAGATGCAGGATCAGCGCATCATGGCCGGCTCCGCGCCGCGTTGTGTCGGAAATACTCTCCTGCTCAACGGCCGCACCTACAGCCCGCCGTATGTCATCACCGCGGTCGGTGACGCGGGTGCCATGCAGGCCGCGCTGGCTGCAGCTCCCCTCGTCACGCTCTATAAGCGGTACGTGGTGCGGTTCGGGCTCGGTTACGTCGAGGAACCCCGCGCCCAGGTGGACCTCGTCGGGCATACCGAGCCGGTCCGGATGCGCTATGCCCAGCCGGCGGGTCCCATCGGGTATTGAGTCGGTAACCTGGGCCGATGCAGGTTCTGGTGGTCGACAACTACGACAGTTTCGTGTTCAACCTGGTCCAGTACCTGGGCCAGCTCGGGGTGCACGCGCAGGTGTGGCGTAACGACGACGCGCGGCTGGCCACCGAAGCCGATATCGCGAAGGCAGCACAGGACTTCGACGGGGTGCTGTTGAGCCCAGGTCCGGGCACGCCGGAACGTGCGGGTGCGTCGATCCCGCTGGTCCGCGCCTGCGCTGAGGCGGGTACTCCCCTGCTCGGTGTGTGCCTGGGACATCAGGCCATCGGCGTCGCGTTCGGCGGCACCGTGGACCGGGCCCCGGAGCTGCTGCACGGCAAGACCAGCGTGGTGCATCACGCGGATGCCGGTGTGCTGCGAGGACTTCCGGATCCATTCACCGCCACCCGGTACCACTCGCTGACGATCCTGCCCGAAACCGTGCCGGCCGGCCTCGAGGTGATCGGGCAGACCGACAGCGGCGTCATCATGGCCGTGCGTCACCGTGAGTTGCCCATCCACGGTGTGCAATTCCACCCCGAATCGATCCTCACCGAGGGCGGGCACCGGATGCTTGCCAACTGGTTGGTGCTCTGCGGTTGCCCGCCGGACGAGAACCTTGTGCGTCAGCTCGAGGACGAGGTCGGCCGCGCGGTTGCCGCGGCTACGAAGCGAACGCCAGCGTAATCGGATCCCCGAAGTTCACCGGGGTGCCCGGAGACGGGCTCTGGGTCACCACGGCGTTGGTCCGCTGACCGCTGTTCGATACATCGGGGGCACGGTTGAGGTTCCCCGTCCAGCCGTACGCATTACGCAGGTTGGCCTCGACGTCGGTCCAGAATCCCCCGCGTACATCCGGCATGACGAACTGGTTGCCGCGCGACACCCGGATCTGGATCAGGGTGTCGACCGGGACGTTCTGTTCGGAGGCCGGCTCGGTGCCGACGACCTGCCCCTTAGGCTGCGGGCTGTCGACATCGACACTGACCGTGTTGGGGAACCCCGCAGCGTTGAAGATCTGCTTACACACATCGGGACTCTGTCCGGCGCAATCGGGCACGATCTTGCTGCCCGGCCCTGAGCCCACCACGATGGTGATCTCGTTGGTGATCGCCGACGTCTGATTCGCCGGCGGGATGGTCGCGATCACCTTGTCCTTCTGCTCCGGCGTGGAGGCGCTGGGCGATTCCTTGTATTTCTCGAACCCGGCAGCCTTGAGCTTGTCCCTGGCCTGCACTGGGCTGAGTCCCGTGACGTCAGGCACGAGTGCCTGGTTCGGGCCGGTCGAGACTGTGATGGCGACGTCATCCCCGGCGCTGGCCTGCGAGTTGGCGGCCGGATCAGTGCTGATGACCTTCTCGGGCGGGACCGTGTTGTCCGGCTGACGGTCTATGTGGGTCCGGAAGCCCCGGTTCTGCAGCGCAGCGACCGCGTCGTCGGCGGTCTGGCCCGTCACATCCGGGACCTGCACATCGCGCGGGCGGTCACCGATCATGTTGATCGCCACCGTCACCACCACGGTCAGCACCGCCAGCACCGCCACCGCGATCAGCCAGCGACCGATCGAAGCGTTGCGGTCCCGGCCGGCGGCCATGGGTTGAATGGGGGCGGGCATGTGCTCGGTCTGCGCGCCGAACGACATCGGGCCGGACTGCGTCATCATCGACGTGCGTTCGGCGTCGGTGAGCACCTTGGGCGCGTCCGGAGCCTCGCCGCTGTGCACCCGCACCAGATCCGCGCGCATCTCCGCCGCCGACTGGTACCGGTTGTCGGGATTCTTGGCCAGCGCCTTGAGCACCACCGCGTCGAGTTCTGGCGGGATACCCGGATGCCGCGTCGACGGTGGTACCGGGTCCTCGCGGACATGCTGATAGGCCACCGCGACCGGTGAATCACCGATGAAAGGTGGCTCTCCCGTAAGGATTTCGTAGAGCACGCAGCCCAGCGAGTAGACGTCCGAGCGGGCATCGACGGGCTCGCCGCGCGCCTGTTCAGGCGACAGGTATTGAGCGGTGCCGATCACCGCGGCCGTCTGGGTGACGCTGTTGACGTCTGCCAACGCTCGGGCGATGCCGAAGTCCATCACCTTCACAGCGTTGTTCTTGCTGATCATGATGTTGGCCGGCTTGACGTCGCGATGGATGATGCCGTGCTGGTGGCTGAAGTTCAGCGCCTGGCAGGCGTCGGCGATGATCTCGATCGCCCGCCGCGGGGGGACAGGCCCGTCGTTGTGGATGATGTCGCGCAGTGTGACGCCGTCGACGTACTCCATCACGATGTAGGGCAGCGGCCCGTTCGGCGTTTCGGCCTCGCCGGTGTCGTAGACCGCGACGATCGCGGGGTGGTTCAGCGCGGCGGCGTTCTGCGCTTCGCGGCGGAAACGCAGGTAGAAGCTGGGGTCGCGGGCCAGGTCCGCGCGCAGCACCTTGACCGCGACATCACGGTGCAGGCGCTGGTCCCGCGCCAGATGGACTTCGGACATGCCGCCGAAGCCGAGGATCTCGCCGAGTTCGTATCGGTCGGAAAGGTGCTGAGGAGTCGTCATCGCAATATCTGCTCCGGGGCAGCAAATTGCTGCGGCACGATCATGGTGAATCCCGTCGCACGCGCTGAATCTATTTCGCTCCTCGCGTGCGCTGGGTCGATTTCGCTCCTCGCGTGCGCGGCGGGTGACTGGAAGGGCGTCGTCTGCGTCACCGTATCGGTGACCGTGGGCGGCGGCGACTGCTGACGGTCCTTGCGGTCCTGCGCGTTGAGCACGATCAGGACCGCGATCACGATGGCCAGGGCGCCGAGCACCCCTGCGGCCCACAGCAGGGCGCGCTGGCCAGACGAGAAGGTCCGCCGCGGCGCGGCCGGCCGGTGGTTCGCGGTGCTGGTGCGGGGCCGCGCCGCAGTCGCCGGAGCGCGCCCGGTCAGGTCCGCCGCTGCGCGGGCCTGTGCGGCTGACGGCACGGCAGCGGGCGCGGCCCGGCCCAGCGTGGGAGCCTGGTTGGGCCGTGGCGGGCGATGGCCGGCACGCACGGCGGCGACGGCGTCGGCGAACGGGCCGCCCGACTTGTAGCGCATGCCCGGGTTCTTCACCAGCGTGATCTCGATCAGCTCGCGCACGTTGGGCGGCAGATCCGCCGGCAGCGGTGGCGGGGTCTCCTTGATGTGCTTCATCGCCACGGTCAAGGCGCCGTCGCCGGTGAACGGGCGTTTACCCGACACCGATTCGTAGCCGACGACACCCAGTGAGTACACATCGCTGGCGGCGGTGGCGTCATGCCCGAGCGCCTGCTCAGGGGCGATGTACTGGGCGGTGCCCATCACCATGCCGGTCTGCGTGACCGGCGCGGCGTCGACAGCCTTGGCGATGCCGAAGTCGGTGAGCTTGACCTGCCCGGTCGGGGTGATCAGGATGTTGCCCGGTTTTACGTCGCGGTGTACCAGGCCTGCGGTATGTGCGACCTGCAGGGCGCGTCCGGTCTGCTCGAGCATGTCAAGGGCGTGCCGCAACGACAACCGTCCTGTGCGTTTGAGCACCGAGTTCAGCGGCTCGCCGTTGACGAGCTCCATCACCAGATACGCCGTGCGGCCCTCGCCGTCCAACTCCGTCTCGCCATAGTCGTACACGCTGGCGATGCCGGGGTGGTTGAGCATGGCCACGGTGCGGGCCTCGGCGCGGAACCGTTCGACGAACTCCGCGTCGGTCGAGAACTCGGCCTTGAGCACCTTGACGGCGACGCGACGGCCCAGCCGGGAGTCGACAGCTTCCCACACCTGGCCCATGCCGCCGGTGGCGATGAGTCGCTGCAGCCGGTACCGGCCAGACAGCGTGACCCCGACCCGGGGGCTCATATATCCACCTCCCAGACTCGCTTGACGCATGCTGAACCGACGATCCGCTCGCGCGAACTCACGATCCGCCCGCAAGCGTCACTCATGATCCCTCCCGCAGCGCCGCCGCGATGGTGGCGCGTCCGATGGGGGCGGCCAGTGCGCCGCCGGTGGCCGACAACCGGTCCCCGCCATCCTCGACCAGCACCGCGACCGCGACCTTCGGGTCCGTGGCCGGTGCAAAGGCGATATACCAGGCGTGCGGCGGAGTGTTGCGGGGGTCTGTCCCGTGCTCCGCCGTACCGGTTTTCGAAGCGATCTGCACGCCGGCGATGGCTCCCTTCTGCTGCGTCACCTGCTCGGCGCCGACCATCAAGTTCGTAAGTGTAGCGGCGACCTGCGGTGACACCGCCCGGCGCTCTTGGACGGGGGCAGTGGTGCTGATGGTGGCCAGGTCGGGCCCTTTCAGGCTATCGACCAGGTAGGGCCGCATGGCGACACCGCCATTGGCGACGGTGGCGGCCACCACGGCATTCTGCAGCGGGGTCATTGCCACGTCACGCTGCCCGATGCTCGACATTCCCAGCGCCGCACCGTCGTCGATGGGCCCGGTGGTGGATTCGGCGACCTGTAGCGGGATGGCCGGGGGTGTGGTGTCCAGGCCGAACGCCTGCGCGGTGCTCTTGAGCTTGTCGGTGCCAGTGTCGAGGCCCAACTGCACGAATGCCGTGTTGCAGGACTTGGCGAAAGCTTCCCGCAGTGACACCGTCGGGGCGGGACCGCACGGGGCGCCACCGAAGTTCTCCAGCGTCGCCGTGCTGTCCGGCAGGTTGGTCCGCGCCGCCGACGTCAGCTGAGTGTCTGTGGTGGCGCCCGCCTGCAGTGCCGCGGCAGTCGTGATGACCTTGAACGTGGAGCCCGGCGGGTAGGTCTCCGAAATCGCCCGGTTGAGCAGCGGCGAGGTCTGGTCATCGCGCAGCTTCTGCCAGGCGGCGGCCTGCGCGCTCAGGTCGTGGGTCGCCAGCAGGTTGGGGTCGTACGACGGCGACGACACCATGGCCAGGATCTTGCCGGTAGAAGGCTCCAGCGCGACCACAGAACCCTTGCACGGGCCGTTGTCGCAGCCGCTCTGCATGGCATCCCAGGCGGCTTGCTGCACCTGCGGCTTGATCGTCGTGTCGACATTTCCGCCGCGCGGATTACGACCGGTGAAGAAGTCGGCCAACCGGCGGCCGAACAGCCGCTCGTCGGAACCGTTGAGGATGGTGTCCTCGGCCCGTTCCAGCCCAGTGCTGGAGTAAGCCAGCGAGTAGAACCCGGTGACCGGGGCGTATACCAGCGGGTTCGGGTATACCCGCAGGAAGCGGAACCGGTTGTCGGTCGACACCGAGTAGGCGAGCAGTTGGCCGCCCGCGGTGATCTGGCCGCGCTGGCGGGAGTACTCGTCGAGCAGCACACGCTGATTGCGCGGGTCGGCCCGGAGCCCGTCGGCCGTGAACACCTGGGTCAGGGTGGCGTTGGCCAGCAACAACACGATCAGCACCATGATCGTGACGGCAACCCGGCGCAGCGAGGTGTTCATACCTTCTCGATCACCTCGGTCTTCGCCGCGGCGATCGGGGTTGCGTTGGGTTGCCGGGTGGTGGTGATCGGCCTGCGTGCACCGTGTGAGATCCGAACCAGGATGGCCAGCAGCACATAGTTCGCCAACAGTGACGAGCCGCCGTAGGACATCCACGGCGTGGTGAGACCGCTTTCCGGGATGAGCTTGGTGACGCCACCGACGACGATGAACAGCTGAATCGCCAGCGTCGAGGACAATCCGCCGGCGAGCAGCTTGCCGAAGCTGTCCCGCACGGCGATGGCGGTGCGCATGCCGCGGATGATCAGGATCGTGTAGAGCATCAGCACGCCGGCGAGACCGACCAATCCGAGCTCTTCACCGATGGCGGAGATGATGAAGTCGGTGGAAGCCTCCGGAACCGTGCCGGGCTGACCGTTGCCGAGGCCGGTGCCGAAGATGCCACCGGTGGCAAAGCTGAACAGCGACTGCACCATCTGGTAGCCGGCGCCATCAGGATCGGCGAACGGATCCAACCAGTTCTGCACCCGCACCTGCACATGGGTGAAAATGTGATACGCCACAACGCTTCCCGCTGCGAACAGGGCCAAACCGATTACCACCCAGCTGAGCCGTTCGGTGGCGATGTAGAGCAGCGTGAGGAACGACGCGTAGAGCAGAAGTGAAGCGCCCAAGTCTTTTTCGAAGACCATGACGCCGATCGACGCGATCCACGCCAACAACAGTGGCGCCAGGTCGCGAGGCCGGGGCAGATCCATGCCGAAGACGTGTTTGCCGGCACTGGTGAACAGCTCACGCTTGGCCACCAGCACGGCGGCGAAGAAGATGAGCAGCAGGATTTTGGAGAGCTCGGCTGGTTGAATTGAGAAGCCCTTGAACTGAATCCAGATCTTGGCGCCGTACTGCTCGGAGTACTTCGCCGGCAGCAGGGCGGGAATCACCAGCAGCACAAGGCCGGTCAGTCCGCAGACGTAACCGTAGCGGGCGAGCATACGGTGATCGTGCAGGAAGATGACCACCACGCAGAACGCCGCGACTCCCAGCAGCGTCCACAGCATCTGCTGGTTGGCGGTGCCACCGAGACCGTCGGAGTTCGAGGTGCCCTTTGCCAGGTCCAGGCGATGGATCATCACCAGGCCGAGTCCGTTGAGCAGCGCGACCACGGGCAGCAGCAGCGGGTCGGCGTAGGGCGCGAAGCGGCGTACCGCCAGATGGGCGGTGCCGAAGAGCGCGAGATACCCGACGGTGTACCGGAGCAGGTCCCAGGTGATGCCCTGCTCCTGATTGGCCTCGACGATCAGTAACGCGACAGTGGTGATCAGTGCCGCGAACCCCAGCAGAAGTAGTTCCGCGTTGCGCCGGTTGGGTAGCGGCGGTGTCACGGTAACCGGTGACTGGGGTGCGGTGGTCATGCCACCGCCCGGCAGTCCGTCCCCGGTACCTGCGACGGGGGAGGTAGCGCTGTGGCGGTGGGTGTTGACGGCGGGGCAGGCTCCGCGGGCACCGATCCGCCCGGTGGCCGCGCAGTGGGCTCTGGAGACGGTTCAGGGGAGGGCGCGGCGGTCGTCGTCGCCGGCGCGGAAGGCGGTGCCGACATCGGCGCCCGACTCGCTGTGGTGGTAGGCCGTGGCAGCGGAGAACTCGTGGTGGTCGGCGGGGTGCGCGGGGCACACACCGGTAGCACCGAACTACGCGCGAGCTCCTGGATCTGGGCGATGGCCTCATCCTGCGTGCCGCCCGGTAGACCCGCGGTCACCTGGGCCCGTTCGGAGGGGCGCATGTCGCTGACCGCCATCAACCGGCAGCCGAGGTTTTCGTGGTTGTCGCCGGCACCGATCAGCGAGAGTTCATTGCGATTGTTCAGGCATCCCAGGCCGTAGGGCTCTTGCAGGGAGATCCCGAGAAACGAGCCCTGGACACCGCGCATGATCGCCACGACGCCGTCGTGCTCGCCGACGTAGTAATTGCTGCGGACAATCTGTCGGCCGATCGCCAGGCCCGCGAGCACGATCAGTACCAGCACGATCGCGGCAATCACGTAGCGCCGTCGGGAGCGTGGTTTAGGCACCGGTTCGGCGGGCTGGGGGACCACTCTTTTGGGTTCGTTGCGGCGCGGGTTGAAGGCCGAAGCCCGACCCGCCGCAGTGTTCGGCGGGGCTGTGTCGTCGTCCACGCCGGATACCGCGCCGGCCAGGATCGGCTGAGTCTGGCCGTAGTCATAGTCGACGACGTCGGCGACCACCACCGTGACGTTGTCCGGACCGCCGCCGCGCAAGGCCAATTCGATCAGCCGGTCGGCGCATTCGGTCACATCCTCGATCTGCAGCGCCTCGTGGATGGTCTCCTGGCTGACCGGATCAGAGAGCCCGTCGGAGCACAGCAGGTAACGATCACCCGCCTTGGCCTCGCGCATCGTCAGCGTCGGCTCGACCTCATGGCCCGTCAGCGCCCGCATGATCAGCGAGCGTTGCGGGTGGCTGTGCGCCTCCTCGGCGGTGATACGACCCTCGTCGACCAAGGTCTGGACGAAGGTGTCGTCCTTGGTGATCTGGGTCAATTCGCCGTCACGCATCAGGTAACCGCGGGAGTCACCGATGTGCGCCAGGCCCAACCGGCCGCCGGCGAACAGGATCGCAGTAAGCGTCGTGCCCATGCCCTCGAGCTCGGGATCGGCATCGACATGAGCGGCGATCGCCGAGTTGCCTTCGGCCACCGCCGAATTGAGCTTGCCGAGCAGGTCGCCACCGGGTTCGTCATCATCGAGATGAGCTAATGCGGCGATGACCAGTTGCGAGGCCACCTCGCCGGCGGCGTGTCCGCCCATACCGTCAGCCAGGGCGAGCAACCGCGCGCCCGCATAGACGGAATCCTCGTTGTTGGCGCGGACCAGGCCGCGGTCACTGCGCGCGGCATATCGAAGAACGAGGGTCATTTCGCTCCTCGCGTGCGCGGGCCTATTTCTGCTCCTCGCGTGCGCGGCGTCATTTCGCTCCTCGCGTCCGCGGGGTCACGGCCTAAGCTCTATTACCGTCTTGCCGATTCGCACCGGCGTGCCAATGGGAACCCTTACCGCTGTTGTCACCTTCGCCCTGTCAAGGTATGTGCCGTTGGTCGATCCTAGGTCCTCCACGTACCACTCCGAACCGCGTGGCGACAGTCGGGCGTGGCGCGTCGAGGCGTAATCATCTGTGAGCACCAGTGTCGAGTCGTCGGCCCGGCCGATCAGGACCGGCTGGGAGCTCAGCGTGATGCGGGTGCCGGCGAGCGCGCCCTCGGTGACAACCATCTGCCTGGCGATATGCCTGCGTTGACGGCTGGGTAGCAGCGAACCGCGCAACGCCAACCCGCGACGGACCATGACCGCGCCGGTCGGCGCGTAGATGTCGGTGCGCAGAATCCGCAGTACCGACCAAATGAACAACCACAGCAGCAACAGAAACCCGACGCGCGTCAGCTGCAGCACTAACCCCTGCATCTGACGTCCTCTCCGTACCCGTGCCAACGGTGTCGTTCCGTGCCCTGCGGCATCGTCACGATACTTGGACGGCGACTGGGATGAGGGTGAAGCGGGTTGCTAGCCACCCCGGTGTGTCCGGTCCGATACCTCAGTGCACGCGCACGATGATCTCGGAATGGCCCAGCCGGATGACGTCACCGTCGGCCAGCTGCCATTCCTGCACCGGGGCGTTGTTCACAGTGGTGCCGTTGGTGGAGTTCAAGTCCGACAGCAGGGCGACCTGGCCGTCCCACCGGATCTCGAGGTGCCGACGCGACACCCCGGTGTCCGGCAGCCGGAATTGGGCGTCCTGACCACGGCCGATCACGTTGGCGCCTTCGCGCAGCTGGTAGGTCCGGCCGCTGCCGTCATCGAGTTGCAGGGTGACTATCGCGCCGCCGGCCTGGTAGTCGGCGCCGGCGTAGCCGCCGTACCCGGCCTGACCACCTTCCTGGCCGTAGTCGTAATCGCGCCCCTGGTCGCCGTAGCCGCCTTGGTCGCCGTAGCCCTGATCCTGATAGCCGTGGGCGTAATCCTGCGGACTGTAATCCTGCTGCGGCTGGCCGTAGCCGCCGCGCTGGTCATAGGGCTGCCCACCGTAGCCGCCTTGGTCCGGGTAGCCGCCCGGGCGGCCTTCGTGCCGGCCGTAGTCGTCGGGGCGCCCGCCGGGCTGACGTCCATAGTCATAGTCGGAGCTAGGGCCGGGGCCGGACGGACTGCCGTAGCCTCCGCCCTGGGGCGGGCCGTACCCGCCAGGCTGCTGACCGTAGCCGCCGGGCTGCTGGCCGTAACCGCCACCGCCGCGCTGGTCGTAGCCGCTGCGATGCTCTGGGTAACCACCCTGGTCGGCGTAACCGCCGCGGTCCGGATAACCACCCTGATCGGGGTAGCCGCCCTGGTCGCCATAGCCTCCGCCGCGAGGCGGGTAACCGCCCGGCTGCTCCTGCGGGGGATAGCCGCCGCGCTGGTCATGGTCGTCCTGCGTGGGATATCCGGCACGTTGATCGTCCTGCGCGGGATACCCGCCACGCTGATCGTCCTGTGGGGGATACCCGGAGCGCTGGTCATCTTGTGGGGGGTAGCCCCCGCCGCGCTGGTCATCCTGCTGGCGTCCGTACCGGTCATCGAAGTAGTCGTCGCCAGGCCGACCTTGTCCCTGGCCGCCGCGGTAGCTCGGATTGTCGGTCATAGATGGTTCTCCTGATTCTGCGGTGAACGCCTGGTCGCGATGCACTCGTGCGGACTCGCCGACGGCGGAATCGGGGTTGACCGCGCCGTGTGCGCGGAACTGTCCGGTGTGCAAGTTCGGTGATTGCTCGAATCTGACGACCACATCACCATACGTTTGCCACCCCTGATCATGGATAAATCCCCCCAGATGTTTGGCGAAAGCGGACGCGGTCAGGTCAGTATCGGCGCTTACCTTCTGATAGTCAGTGTCACTGAGAGTAATTACGTAGGCGTTCGGCGCCAAAACTTGGCCGCCGCCTACGGTGCGGGCGCCGGCCTGCGCCTCGCGGCGCAACATCGCCTCCACCTCCTGTGGGACGATCGAGCCGCCGAAGACCCGCGCGAATGCATCGCCCACCGTGGACTCGAGCTTGCGTTCGATGCGGTCGACAAGACCCATATCACCGCCCGCCTTCACTCGTTGTCGTTCATGGTGCGCACCGGCAACCGAAGCCACCGCGTGTCGCTCTGGCCACACTGCTCACATGAATGGTATCGGCCATGCGCGACCGTGCGGGACCAACAGAACTCTGAGAATCAGATCGCTGCAGGTCAGTGACCTGATCTTGATGACATGAACCATTCTTTGTGCTATCGGAGACCTCGAACGTCGCGGTTTGGGAACCGTGTGACCGCAGTGATAGGCTGCCCCGGGTCGCTCGGGCGAGTGGCGGAATGGCAGACGCGCTGGCTTCAGGTGCCAGTGTCCTTCGGGACGTGGGGGTTCAAGTCCCCCTTCGCCCACTACCAGCAGTTCTACGAACTGCCGGCATCAAGGTCACGAACTCGAAAGAGGTCGTGACCTTTGTGTTTGTGGGGGCTGTCGGTCACCGCGCCTCGAATCCCGGGGGTGGGGGACTTCGTGGCCTAAGTCCCCGAAGGGCATCAACTTGGCGCGGCTCACTGGTCGTCGGTCGAGCCGGTGTTGTCGAGTCGTTCTAGCGCTCGATCTAAGTCGGCGAGTGAGCCACAGACAACCGCCCCATACGTGCGATCCAGACCCGCTTGGCGCGCAAAATGGGCCCAGCGCTTCTCGGTCGCGATTACGGCGCAGCTTGGGATGGCAAGGGCAAGGACACACATGTCTGTCCGATCATGCTGCACCAGCGGAAAGCTGTGATCACGATGACGGTGGATTCTCAGTTTGGATATGACGTTCGTGACTGGCACGCCGCCGACGAACGAGCGGACTCTCTCCTTCGGGTTGTCTGCGAGGAAAAGTAGGTGGGGGTCGACCCCGAGTTCCTCGCAGGTGTCGTTGACATAGTCTAGAATTCAGATGAATTCTTGAGTGAGAATCAGGTCGACGAGCCGCTGGCGATAGCCCGCATCGTTCTGTAAATGGTCTCGAACCGCTGTTTCGAACTCAACGTCGGCAGGCCCACGTCGATGCTCGGGCCGGATATCGACACCGTCCATCATGAATAGTTCTGGGGGACCCGCTAGGTTCAACCACTCCCAATTTTCGCCGCTGGCTCCCGCGAGGTCGATCAAGTCTGCAGGGACCTCGGCAGGTGGACCTTCTGGCTGGTCGTCGGTTGCTATTGAAGTGACAAAGCGAAATCGGCCAGTTGCCGTTCCGAAGGCATGATTCACGCCGTACCCGAGAATGTTCGTATCAGGTGGTGCGGGCGTCCGGCCGCACCACCGCCAAATTTCTGACCGTACCCACGCGCGCTCCACAGAGTGGACAGGTGCGAGTGTGGCGTAGGCGCTGACGTCGCGCATAAGGCCCGCAAGGTCGTGCCGGGAAGTCGTGTCGCGGCGATGCCAGGTCTCGAGGTAGTGAGAAGCGGATAAGGGAATCGATACGAGACCTGCTTCACGCAGCTCAATCAGCCGCTGTACCAACTTGTCAGCACGCGGGTCGTGCGACTGGACGCCGCGCAACAGCGCCACCCACGCATTCTGGTCAAGATAAACCAGGAGCATGTTCGCTAATCGCTGACTCGACATCCACCGCCGCGTCACCCTCCTGCGCTTTAACTCGGACTGTCCACTGGATGAGGTCCCTCTTATGGGGCGTCGCCGACTTCGGTACTGCGATGGACAGAAGCGGTACCACGTTCGCGGTGGACAACGGTACCGACGGGTCGGACCGGTCGTCAGCTAGATAAATCAGAACAACCCCTCGGCCATCCGCGGCGGGCAAGCCTCCGATCGCCTCGCCGCGCGCAATCCCAAGGACGGCGTTGCCATGCTTGCGATCGGAGCCTACAAAGTCGATACGTCCCCCGGTTCTACGGGTTCGTCTGATGACTGGCGCCGCCCCAATCCCGTCCAGTTTCACTGTGCCCATGGACTTTTGGGGTTGGGGCCAAACCACTACCCACTCGGTGATCCGGCCGCTGCTCGTCGCATTGTCGAGGAACTTGGTGAACGGATTGATCACCTCGTCATACTGAGGGTGCCATCGCAGTCTCCGAAAGAGAGTCTGGAACTGCTCTGCAGTTACCGTCCCGAGTTTGACCGGAACGTCGCCTTCGTCACCGTGGGCCAACTCATAGTGAAGGGTTGCCTTGTGGGATGCTGTGGCGAGCAACGGAATTCCGACCTCGATCAGGTTTCCTTCGTTCTGGGCGTCACCGCGCGGTGGTAGACCGTACCGGTCTTGGATGCCGCCTGCAGTAGCTTTGGAGTCGATCACGGCGTTCCACATCTTGTTGCGAGCAGTGGGCCGCAGCCACGGAAGATGCTGGCTGACCAACGGTGGAATCTGGCGAGGTTCCACCAACGGAAGCCCCTCGCTGTCGAATCCTTCGTACTGGCGCAACTCTTCGCGGAACGCTTCTTCGTCCAATAGCAGCGCTTCGAACGCCTCGTACAGATCCACCTTCGTGTCTCGGCGAATGTAAAGACGGACCAGATCCTTGTAGCCGGGCCGAAATCCGAACCAACGACCCGCCTGCATCAAAGTATCTGCTTGGCCAGCCTTTCGCCGAAAATAGGAGACGGTGAGGCCTTCTACGGTGAATCCGCGGCTCAGCTGTGTCCCTCCGACGAGAATGCGCCAAACCTTCTCGGCCTCGAAGTCGAGCTTCTTTTGCTGTTCCTGGATAGTCTTGTCCGAGTTGACAATTAGTACAGGATCGCCATCCGTGGTCATCTGCGCGATCGCCGATGCGATGAACGGTTTGAGCGTCTCGAACGAGTCGGGTATGCGGTGCCCTTGAGAACGGACCAGTATGACCGGGTAGTAGTCCATGTCATACAGGTTCTGTAGCCTCCTCAACCCCGCCGCACAGGTGTGCCTGGATGTTTTCCAGATCGCGCGTACATCTTCTGCCGTCGCGAGATGTTCGGCTTGCTTCACGGATTCGTGAATGAGCATGGTGTGATGCCGAAACGAATCGGTGGAGACGGACTCGCGGAACTTCTTGATCGCACCGCTGAGAACCCATGCATCGATGGCTTCCTGCAATTCGGCTCGTCTCCGGTCGGGATCATCATCCGTATCCCCGACGAGGCTTCTTACGTAGGCCAGCTCATTGGAGGTCGCTAGAGTCTTGTCTTCGTCATCCCAGCGTTTGCCGACATCGTGGAACTCTTGCACACCCATGTAGCCGATTGGCCGCTGGAGCGATAACACGAAATCCGAAGGGAATAGGTCACGCTCATCGTCCGGGTCTACAAAGACGTTCGCAAACGGAGTGGCTGTGTAGCCGACGTATTGTGCACGGGGACAGAGTTCAAGAAGGCTCGTTATAAGCTTGTTGATTGTCGTGCGTTGACGATCTGCCGACGTCTCTTTGGTCCACTTCGACGGATTGGTGGTGTCCACGGAAGCCTGGTCGGACTCGTCGTCAATAAGGAGTACCGGCAACTGAGCCAAATCTCCCTGGATTGGCTTCAAGTCTGCGATCAGCTTGCGAAGAGGCGCGGGATTCTTCTTTATCACCGCGACGTATGCGTCAGACCGGAAGAGGTTAGCCGGGTCGTTGAGTGTCTTCGCCTTGTCGTACTTGTGGAACTTGAGCTTGGTAAGACCCTGAGGAAGCCTCTTGTAGTCGCTCCGGTGAGTAGTGACCCGATCAATGTGGACAACCCCGTCCTGTTCGAGCGCAATGCCGTGGCGGAGAAAGCGATTCGCCAACCACTCCGTATCCTGTTGGTAGTCCATTTCTTTTGCCACTTGCGGGTCGCTAGGATCTTGGCCCTTGAGAATGTTTTCAACACCCATGAGTTCCATGTCCATGCGTCGCTGGGTTTGGGCGCGCAGAATCTCGATGGTTCCAGTAAGGACGATGATCAGTCGATAGCCGGCATCGATTGCCTTCGCGACTACCCCGGTGAAATTGGCGGTCTTGCCGCTCTGCACATACCCGACAACCAGCCCCTTGGTCTGTTTCACGGTGTCGCGCGTGGGGTCACTCAACCGCTCGATGACGTCGGTGGTCGTCTCGTCGAGAGCGGAGATTGCTTCGGCTGACCACCCTATGGTGTCTCGCAGATAGCGCTCGTAATCGTCCCAATACACGCTCGTCCGTTGACTCCTCGCCAGCGCATACCAGGGTTCGAACTTCTTCGAGATTTCGATTACCGGCTTCTTGAAGACGGGAGCTCGCGCGCTCAATGTCACAGAAACGTCGGGACCCAGATCCAGTGCGGTGTATACGGCGGCCCGCCGGGCGTCTGATCGGGGCGATGTTGGCGACCCATCGAGATCCGCATACGTGCCGACCTCGTCGGCGTCCCATCGAGCGAGCGCTAGGCGGAGTTGCGTGAGGGTCGGATCGTTCTCGCTCGCTGTCGTGAGGTACGTGCTGAGATCGTCGGTTGTCACCGGCGACTGAGCGAAGTATGCGAGCCCGGAGAGCAGCGATTTGGGCTGTCCGTTTGCCAATCCGGTCAGTAGTTCCTTCAATGCGTCCGCCCATTGGGGCCGTTGAGCGGTCATTGGTTGATCCCCTCCTCCACGAACCCCAACAGGGGGGCCGGCAATGCGTCGAACTTCAAGTCAGTCACGTCGAGTCTGTACGAGATGTCCGACAAGCAGCCCGCTCGGGGCACGGCGCCCTGTAAGACCGACTCGGTGATCGCGGGAAAGTCCGGCCCGACGAGATAAGCGCGGGGGCGGTTTCGCAGGCCCCAGATTGTTGGGTACAAATCGGCGTCCGCAATGTTCCACCCAGCGGTTCGTAGCAGCTCATCGAGGTATGCAACATGTCCGCCTGCCAGCGTTCGAACGGTAGCCACCCATCCCGCGAGTGTCCGGCCGTCGGCTTGCCCGGCTCTAGTGACTTGGAGCGAGAGCATCCAAAGTGAAGCACTGTGGCGGGGAACGAGCTGGCTCGATCCGCTAATGATGTGTCGTCTTCGCTCGGAAGCAGTGGTCTTGACCTCGATGTCGTAGCCATCGAAGACGAAGTCGTGCTCCTCCGAGTAGGGCCCACGCCAGGCGTCCACTCCCGGGCCTGCACCGACTGTGCGGATTAGATAGTCGAAGAAAATCAGCTCGCCCACGAGTCCGGTCTCTTCCTCAGCCGTCAGGCCTCCGCGCGATATCAGCATGTCTTTGTACTGCTCCACACCCGCCGAGACAGCCTGGGCCAACGGTGACTTAGCTATCTGAATCTCGTCGGCGATCGCGGCGAGAAGGCCGTACGCACCGTGAACGTTGTTGGCGGTGTGCACGGTTATCCGCGCAACTTCTCGCCCGTCGGTGTACACGGCCTCGAAGCTAATGTGTTGCAGCCTTGCAAGGTTGGGCTCGGGTGGCTGGTACTCGGTGATGAGGGTGATGCGACCCGCAGTGGGGTCGAACTCGAGTTGACAGGTAGGAGTTCCATCGACGGGGAGTATCAGTGGAACTCCTCCGCGCCAGAGTAGTTCAAGGTTCGCGAAAGTAAGATGGCGAGCGTCCGGAAGCTCTCTATTCACCTGCCGATTCCTATTCGCGCTATGTCTACTTGTTGTCCCGCATCTGCTGCTCGGCGCGAGCTGCCGCGCCGAGCACGCTCTTCCAGAGGGCGATTTCGTCCCGGTCTTTCACTCCCAGGTACTGGCCTTCGAAGACATGGTGGGTGAGTAGGTACAACAGCGCCTTCATCACGGGAGCGTCGTTGAGGCTGCCGCGTTCCGGAGCGAACAATGAGCGGTAACGACTGTTCAGCCATAACGTCCGATCTGCGTAGTCGACGTCAAGGAATTCGCTGTCCGCCAGGCGTTTCCACTGCAGTGACAAGGTGTCCCCCTGGATCAAGGGGAGTTCTTTGCCGATGATTTTGCGGAGCTTGGGTGCAAAGCCCTTGTCCGGGGCGATGGCCGGCTTCCGTGAGCGTTTCCGCTTCTTGGAGTCGATGTATACCGCCTCGGCATCCGCCAGGAACTTGTCGAAGGTCGTGCCGTCCGCGGCAGCCGCATGCCCGACTGCATCGTGAAAGAGAGGTTCGAACTTCAACCCGTGCTTTTCGGGGTTCATCGTTAACAAGGACCCGATCGCCATCGTGTCGTCCAGCACCACTCGCGCGAGTTGTCTTGCAGGACTGGGCATCGCAACGCCAGACCAGCCGCCTGCCTGAAGAAGGCGATCATGCCGGTAGATAAAGAACCCCTGAAAATGCTCTCCGGACTTCCCGCCAATCCGGAACCCAGTGACGTCAGACTTGGGCGGCCAAATGTGGCATGTCAAGGTCACTGCGGCGGTGCCGGCATATGTAGTGAGACTCTTGGGGTAACCAGGATGTCCCGATGTGCCATACGCGAACGGATCGATCGGTGTGATGGGGACTCCGACAGCCAGTGCGATCTCGTCTTGCTCGTCGACCACCAACTCGATATCCAGGCGGCGTTCTTCAATGAGTCGATGGAACACCAGTCCAATGTGTGATCGCAGTGACTGCTCAATGTTAGCGATCCACTCCTGGGCCTCGAGGTCATTCTTGCCGCGATACGAATTTCGGATGTCCGTCCAGATCACAGAGGTACCAGCCGGGGAGCCAAAGAGCATTGCTCGATGCTGCGAAGCGCCACCCGCCGCGTCGGTGGTGAGTACTTCACAGGAGAAGTCCCTTGAGAAGTCCGCGCGCCTTATTCGCCGACCGACCGGCATTCCAGAAGTGGTTTCAGACCACACAGTGAGCACATTGGCGTGGGCGAAAGATGCTGCCTTAAGGCCGATGCCGAAGTGTCCAAGGTCGGTCTCTACATAGTCGCGTTGGTGCCCTAGGGTCAGCGCCTTCGTAATCGCATCGCCGCCCATTCCGTGACCGTTGTCGAGGATTTCGACTCGCACAAGCCGGTGGCTGCTTGTCAGGAGCCGAATCGAAACCTTGGAGGCGTCCGCATCAACGCTGTTGTCGATGACGTCGGCGATCGCCGATTGCAGAGTGTGGTTAGCGCCGAGGCTCGCGACGAGGCCTGGGTCCGGTGCCAGGTGGATTCGTTCAACAACGTCCGTCTGGTCAATCATGCGTGTATCCCCGGCTCCCTCGTCCACACGTGCATGCTCTCAGAGCGCATGGAAGTGGTTACCAGAAACGACCGACGTTGTCGTTGTCAGCGGGGCTTTGGCAGCGTCGCGAGCGCCCTCTGTATCCGATCCGCGGCTTCGTCAGGCGATTCATGTTCCCACACTCGTATTACCGTCCAGCCAGCCTCCGCGAGGCGGCGGTCCGTCTCGCGATCTCGTTCGGTGTTGAGTCGAAGTTTGGCGGCCCACCACGCATCGTTGCGCTTCGGCAAGGTCCGGTGCTGCGGACACCCATGCCAGAAGCAACCGTCGACGAACACGATGATCCGCTGCCGAGCGAAAGTCACATCTGCGCGTCGGCGCGGTAACCCGGGGAGCGGCTGGTTGATGCGATAGCGAAGACCCCTCGCGTGCAGGATGCGTCGGAGCGCGACCTCTGGAGCGGTGTCGTGAGTACGCTGCCGCGCCATCCGTCGCGAGGTCGCAACGTCGGTCGTCGGGAGCGTCCTGGTCACATGTCGAGGGTAGCTTTCGGCCCGGTCTCAATCTGAGCACGGCGGTAGCGATTTGTCGGCGGGGCCGCATATGTTACCGCCATGGACCGCGCGGAGAGGGTAGCTACTGCGCGTGCCGTGAAGGTGCTCGATCTGTTCTGCGGTGCCGGAGGCCTAAGTGAGGGATTTGCACAGGCATCATCACGATTCGTCACCGTTCGTGCCGTCGAACACGACGGCGCTGCTGCCGCGACGTATGCCGAGAACCATGGCGAAGACGGGGTTTTTGCCGGCAGTATTGAAGATTGGCTGAAACAAGATGAGGTGCCTGCTGCGGATGTTGTAATCGGAGGCCCACCGTGTCAGGGATTCTCAGCTCTTGGAAAGCAAGACGTACTTGATCACCGCAACGAACTATGGCTGCGGTACGCGGACGTCATCCGAATGGCGCAGCCGAAGTTCTTTGTTTTAGAGAATGTGCCAGCATTCCTCAACTCGGACCAGCTGAAACGATTCAAACGGCAGTGCCAGCCGAGCAATCGGCTGGGGGATTACACCTTTCAGTCAAAGGTATTGAACGCAGCCGATTTTGGTGCCCCGCAACTGCGTCGCCGAGTCATCGTAATCGGCCGACATAGGGATCTGGCAGATCCAGGATTCCCCGAGGCGCGGTATGCACGGGATGACTACAGGCAGTTGAAGGATGCGTTGGCTGGCCTGCCTGAAGTGGTTCGTCAAGTGGCTTTGCCTGAGAGTTATGTCGAGCGATGGGGCCGCGAATTTCCCGGAGTCTTCCGGACTGCCGACCTCCATTTGGCTCGTACCTATGAAGACCGGTCACTCAAGAGGTTCGCGCACATTCCGCCAGGTGGAAATAGATTTGACATACCACCGCATCTGCTCTCGGATTGCTGGGCGCGGCACAAGAGCGGTGCTGGGGACGTAATGGGTCGACTTAGATGGGATCAGCCATCTGTCACGATTCGAACAGAATTCTATAAACCTGAGAAGGGTCGGTACCTGCACCCCACCGAGCATCGAGCACTAACCCACCATGAAGCAGCACGAATACAAGGGTTTCCGGACGACTATAAGTGGGTCGGTTCTAAAGCGTCGATCGCTCGGCAGATTGGGAACGCGGTACCAACGCCGCTCGCGCAAGCGGTCGCAGCACAGCTGTTGTTATCCCTTTAGCCATCGGAGTTGCATGGAAAGCCTTCGGGAGAGAATCGGAGCGAGGCTGAGGAATGCCCAACATTTCTTGCCGTACATTGAAGAAATCCGGTTCCCGATGTATAAGGCCCTCGAAGAAGATCTTCGGATCACTTTCGACTACCCAATAACTGCCCTAATTGGCGCAAATGGGACCACTGGAATCGCTGGTCAAAAACCATGCACTTGTGGACGGCAATGAACGCCTGGGCTGGGTCGCCACCAGCCTGTTCTATGGACTCAATGGCTATGATCCGTCAGCCACAGAAGACGAGCAATACGACTTCGTCATGTCCGTGGCAACCGGCGAACTATCCACGGTCGCGAAGATTGCGGGCCGTCTGGCCGAACTGTTCGTACCGGCGTAGCTCAACAAGACATCAGTGACCGGTTCTTGTCTCGTTCGCTGCGACGGTTTAGAAGTCGTAACCGACTTGGGCAGGGACGTGGCTCGCAAACGCGAGGTCGAGCTGCTTGAGGAGGTCAGTGTCGCGACAGAGGAGCCGATTCACCGTCGCGAAAGCCGATGGTCGGTGCGCCCCGAGATAGATGCTGCTCAGGACAGATGGGTCGACATGAACGTCGGGGACTTTGTCGGTTGGCACCACGTGGGCCTTTCCGTCTCGAATGGTAAGGGCGAACGTCGACTCGCCGGGCGTAGGCTCACGGATTTCGATCACGACAGAAAGATCGGCCTCGTACGTGCGGGCCTGCAACGCCGCCGGGATGTCAATGATGCGCAGCCACAGCGAGTCTCTGGAGCTTATCGTTTCCACCCGCCGCGGATCGGTAAGCAGGTAGGGCAACGGGTCTGCCGGGTAGGTATGGACGGTAACCGTGTCAATCAGATCCAGCCCGAGCAAGACCCGCCACAGCGCGAAGTGCGCGTCGGCGGTCACCGCGACGAACCGGGTCACTACAACGGAATCCGTGGCGTCAAACACGCGGTACATCGCATATCCATCGCGATGCAGCAGCGCAAACAAAGGGCCGCCCCCGCCGCGAGCCGATTCTCGGTCGGACAAGACTTCCTCCCACATGGCCGGCGGGGTCTGCAGTCCGCCCGGTACGCGCTGACGCCATCGCTCATCGATGGCCGCCAATACGCCGGCGTGCGCGGCCGGGCTTATGACTGTGACACCCCCAGGATCGGGAACGTCTGCATGAAACTGCGCCCAGCGACGCTGAACGCGTAGCTGCTGCTCGACAATGGCTGGCCCGTAACCGAATCGGCCGTAGATGCCGCCCTCACTGGCCAACAACGCGGCAATTGGATACTTGCGGCTGGTCATGCGGCGATGTAGTTCGTCGAGCATGGCTCGCAAGATTCCCTGGCGTCGGTGTGTCGGCGAAACAGCCACCCAGGTCACCCCCGCTGCCGGCAGAACTGTTCCGCCCGGCACGGTCAGCCGCAGATCCAGGTACATGGACATGCCGACGACGTTTGAGTTGTCGACGGCCACGACCACACCATCGGCGGGCATCATTGAACGCCACATGGCAGTGATCTCGGGGGCCCGGAACGATCCGAAACACGTCGCGGCAAGCAGCTCGATCGCGGGCCAATCGGCATCGCTTGCGCTGCGAACTGTCACGCCCACCGGTAATCGCGTCGAGAGAGTCATTGATAGACGCTTTCACAGAACGACCAAGAACCGCATCTGCATTAGACGTAGGGACGTTTTGTTATCCACTCGCATTCAGATGAGACACGGCAGAGACTAAGGAATGATCCCGGCCGAAAGCCGTTTGACCGGGCCGTTTTCGCGGCATCGGCCGTCAGTACACGTCGCGCACGTACCGCTTCTCTCGTTTGAGGGTGTTGACGTACTCGGTCGCCTCGTCGATATCCAGCCCGCCGTGTTTCCTGACGATGTCGTGCAGCGCCTTGTCGACGTCCTTGGCCATGCGGGATGCGTCGCCGCAGACATAGAAGTGCCCGCCGTCCTGCAGCCACGCGAAGAGGTCCTTGCCGTTCTCCCGCATGCGCGTCTGGACGTACACCTTGGTGGACTGGTCACGGGAAAAAGCGAGGTCGAGCTGGGTGAGTAGCCCGGAATCCCGCCAGCCGCCTAGTTCTTCGGAATAGATGAAATCGTGTTTGAGATGCTGGTCACCGAAGAACAACCAGTTGCGGCCCTGCGCCCCGCGGTGCTCGCGTTCCTGCAGGAAGGCGCGGAACGGCGCGATGCCGGTGCCGGGACCGACCATGATCATCGGTGCATCATCGGCCGGGACTCGGAACGACTTGTTCGGCTGCAAGAAGATTCGCGCGCGTCCGCCGCGGTCGGCGAGGAAAGTCGAACACACGCCGCCGCGTTCGCGGCCCGTGCTCTGATAGCGAACGCTCGCGACCGTCAGATGGATGTGGTCCGGGTGAGCCAGGGAGCTCGACGAGATCGAATACGCCCGGTGCTGCAAGGGCTTCAGCAGCCCCACGAACTCCTCGAGGCTCAACGTGTCGCCGCCGATGCGGAGGATGTCGAGCACATCTTTGCCGTACAGCCAACGGTCGAGGACCTCTTTCACACCGCCCCGCAGGGCATGTGAGAACTCCTCGCTTTCGGCGCGGCTCTCCACCTCACTCAGCAGATCCTTTGACGGCGTGCTGATCTCGTAGCGTTGGCCGAGCAGCTCGCCCAACGGGTCGGCGTCGACCAGGGTGTCGACCGAAACCCGGAAATGCGATGCGATGGCCTCGACGAGTGCGGGATCGTTCTCCGGAACGACGGCCAGGGCATCGCCCGCCTCGTAGGTGATGCCGCTGTCGGCGAGCGCGAACTCGTAGTGCCGGATCTCCTTGTCCGAGCCGGTACCGGACAGCAACCGGTTGACCGGAACGTCTGCGAGATAAGGGTTTTTGCGAGTCCAACCGGAGCGGGCGATGATGCTCGGCGGGGTGGTGCCGGGGCTTCCGCTGGCGCCGGCGAGGGTGACCAGGGAACCGACGGCGCCCTGAACCCACTCGGCGGCCTGCGCCTCGTAGTCGACGTCGCAATCCGCGCGGCCCACGATACGGCTCGCGCCGAGTTGCTCGAGTCGGGTGTCGATCAGCTTGCCGGCCTGACAGAAACCGTCGTAGCTGGTATCGCCGAGCGCCAGGACACCGTATGACACGGCTTCCAGCCGCGGTGCCTGTGTCGATGCCAAGGCTTCCCAGAACAATTCGGCGTTGTCGGGCATCTCACCTTCGCCGTAGGTCGACGTGACGATGAGCAGGTAGCGAAATCCCGCGAGCTCGTCGACGGTGATCTCGTCGAGTCCGCTCACCGTGACGTCGAATCCTTGCGCCTTGGCGGCTGCGGCAGTATCAGCAGCAACCGCTTCGGCGTTGCCGGTCTGGGTGCCGTAGAGGATCCACAGTGCCGGCCGCGGCGCCGCGGTGTCGGTGGTCGCCGGGGGTGGCGCCGACAGGTTCATCGCGAGGCGCGAGTGCAGCCCGGCCAGGAAGCCCGAGATCCAGGCCCGTTGATCTTCGTTGAACGGGGCGTCTTCGGGGATGTAGGCGATTTTCATGTGTTCTTCACCTGGTCGACGAGGAGGGTTCCGGCCGCTAACGACGCCGTCACGACGGGGATCACTTGGTGGGCGAACAGTTCCTCGAAGGAGGGCAGACGACCGATCTTGTCGAGGTTCTTGGCGTTCTGGTAGAGAATCCATCCGCAGGTGCCGAGACTGTCCGTCGACAACACGTTGCGCTGCGTCAGCGCTTCCTTGTAGTCGGTGATCCGCTTGTCGGCGATGAGGACAGCGAGTTGCTCGTCGTCGAACACCTCGATGGCTTCGCGGGCATGCTTCTGCAGCTTTTGGATGAGGAAGAAGTCCTCGGTCAACACCAGGTTCCGTACGGCTTTGCCGATCTGCGGGTCGGTGATGTCAGTGACGCCGGGTATCCGCGAAAGTGCCATCTGCTGAGCGATGTTCAACACGGTGTAGGTGTTGAGCAACGCGAACATCTCTTCGGTGTCGGTATCCCCGTACCCGGGTACCGACCCGTTCAGCACCATCTGCTGGTCGCGGTAGGACCGCTTGAACTTGTGGACCTGGAATCCCGCGAGTGAGGCGGACAGTTCGTCGAGCAGTTCCTTGCGGGTCTTGGTCGCGAGGATTGCGTCGGAATCCTGATACTGCAGCAGTGCCCGGGGCATCACGTACCGGATGTGGTGTCGGACCCGGTCCCAATCAGCCAGCAATGCCTGGGCTTTCACCGATCCGGTGGCGTCGCGATGCCATTCGAGCATCGTGCGGGCAGCGACCTCATGGAACGGGGCCTCGACGATCGGTGCCACGAGCGCGGCATCGGCGCTGACCTTCGAACTCAGCTGACCCGCGGGATCGTATTGGTAGAGGAACCCGCCGCTCATGCCGTTGGCGACGCCCTTGCCGAACCCTCCGAGGTTGAACACCGCACCGTTGGTCATGTACTCGCACAGGAAGTCGCCGACGCCTTCGACCACAGCCGTTGAGCCTGAATTGCGAACCGCGAAGCGGTCGCCGGCCTCGCCTGCCACAAACAGCCGGCCGCCGGACGCACCGAACAGCGCGAAGTTGCCGACGAGCACATTGCCGCCCGGTGCATCCGAACCGCCACCGGGGGAGCGGACGGCGATGGTGCCGCCGCAGGCGCTCTTGCCGACGCCGTCGTTACAGGTTCCGGTGTGCGTCAAGGTCATACCGTCGTTGCAGAACAGGCCGTAACTCTGGCCTGCCGACCCGGTGGTGGTGATCACGACACTGTCGGGAAGTAGGTAACGCCGGCCGCGGCCATCGTCTGCCACCGATGCGCCGGAAGCGCCCTCGTGGTTGAGCATGCGTTCGATGTCGATCGCCAGCTGCCCGCCCACGCTCTTGTTCCGATTGGTCAGCCGCAGCGGCGTCATGGCCACACCGTCGAGATCGAGATGGGTCAGGAATCCGTCGTCGACGGTGTAGTCCTTCTCCATGTAGATCGGTTCGTCGACGACGAACTCGTCGACGACCGCGAGCATGGCCCGCAAGTCGAGCCGGCCGATGCTCGACGGGTGATCGAGCAGGTGCAGAAGGTCGCTGCGCCCGCGAGCGGCGCGCAGGGACGGCAAGCCGAGCGTCGCGAGGAGCTCACGCACCTCATGCGAGACGTTCAATAGATACTGGGCCAGGGCCCGCGGATCACCGTCGAACGCCTCGGCGTTGGTGGTCAATCCGGCCGGGCACTTGATGTTGCAGTTCTTGGCCATGACGCACTTGAGCATCATGAGCGCGGTGGTGCCGAACTCGAAGCTGTCGGCGCCCAACAGCGCCGATTTCAGCACATCGCTGGCGGTCTGGTGAGCGCCGGAACAGCGCAGCACGACTTTCTGGCGGATACCGTTGGCGCACAGTGCCTGATGAACCTCGGCCACGCCGATTTCAGCAGAGCGACCGGCGTACTTGAGGCTTGTGACGGCTGCGGCGCCGGTACCGCCGGTGTTGCCGGCGACGTTGATGACGTCCGCGCCCGCTTTGGCGACGCCGACCGCGATGGTGCCGATGCCTTCCGACGACACCAGCTTCACGATCACCCGCACCCGCGCGGCCTTGCAGTCGTGGATCAGCTGGGCGAGGTCCTCGATCGAGTACGTGTCGTGGTGCGGTGGCGGCGAAACGAGCTCGACGCCGGGCGTGCCGCCGCGTGCGGCCGCGATCTGCACCGTCACCTTCGGGGCCGGGAGTTGGCCGCCCTCACCGGGTTTGGCGCCTTGACCGATCTTGATCTCCAATTCGCGCAGCATCGGGTCGGCGAGATAGCCCGCCCACACCCCGAAGCGGCCCGATGCGAACTGTTTGATCCGGGAGCCGCGGATGGTGCCGTAGCGCGTGTGGTGTTCGCCGCCCTCGCCGCAGTTCGACAGCCCGCCAACCATGTTGGTGCCGTGTGCGACCGCCTCGTGTGCCGGGGCCACCAGGGCGCCGTGGCTCATCGCTCCCGATGCCAGGGTGGCGCTGATCTCGCTGGCCGGCTGCACGGAAGTCAGCGGAATCGAGTCCGGTGCCGTCCGGATATGCGCGAGATAGGTCAGCGCTTCGCCGGTGGCGCGCAGCCGCAGACAGTCCTCGAGGACCTCGGAGTCGACGATCTCACCGCCGAACCGCGCCTGCAGCGACTCCGCGAGTGCTGTCAGGCGTTCGGGACCTTGATGGAGCCGTAGCGTGAACTCGTCACCGACCTGCTCGCACGTCAGGCCCCGCACCTGGAAGTCGTTGTTGCCGAACCGCGCGAATTGCCCCATCTCGGTGCGGAACTCGTCGGCGGTGTACACAAAATTCACATCAGCGGGGAAGGCCAGCACGTCCCGTAGCGCCGCCGGTCGGCGCGTCCGCTCGGCGTTCATCGCAAACACGAAACTGCGGTATCCGGGGGTGATGTCGAAGCTGTTGATCGCGCGCGGCGTCAGTTCGTCGAAACTGGTGTTGCGGTAAGCCTCGTCGGTGAGGCCGAATGCGCCTTCGAGCTGATGCAGCGGCAGCTCCCGCAGAAACCCGGGATCGGCCATGTCGGGGTTCTCCGGCCGGGCCTCGTCGTCGAACGAGATGGATTCCTCGGTCATGTCGACAAATCCGCGCACCGCCGTTGTCCCGTACGAATGCCCAGCGCCCTCTGCGCGCTCCTTGAACAGGCCCAGCAATGGCACGTCTTTCTCACCGGTCACTGCGAGTGCCCTGGCATGCCAGTCGGCGGCCGTGTCGGCCAGCGTCATGAACCCGACACCGGCGACGGGGGAAACGACATTGGGAAAATACCGCCGCAGCACGGGATCTGCGGTGTCGAGATAGCTGGGCTCGAAAAACTCTCCGCCGATGTAACTTTCGACGGTACAGAGCCCGACCCGGCCCATGGTCTTCATGAGCGACTTCTCGGCCGCCTTGGCGAAATGCCGGAAGGCCGCGGCTGTGTCGTTCTCAGAGCCGCCGAACTTCTCCTCGGCGCGCATCTGCACCGCGAGCGGATACACCGCAGACGCACCGAACCCGAGCACCGTCGCGATGTGATGAGACGAGCACAATTGGCCACTCTCGGCGATCACCGAGACCCGCAACCGCAGCCCCTCCTCGATCAGCCGCTGGTTGATCGCCGAGATCACAATGATGACCGGCATTGCCGCCAGGCTGCTCTCGACGTGCCGGTCGGAGATGACGGCGATGCCACCGGTTGCGCGCGCGAACGCCTCCACCTCGTCACACAACTCGTCGATGGCGCCGACGAGTGCGCGGGCGTTGGCCTCGGAATCCGTCAGATCCACCGGGTAGCGCATCCCGAACCGCTGCACCGGGGTGTGCGGTTGATCGCGGATCTTGAGCATGTCGAGGTGGGTGAGTATCGGTGATCCGACGACGATCTGCGGGGCCGGTTGTGCGTCGCTGTTGGGCTTGGCGCCGAGCGCCACGCGCAGGGTCATACCGTCCGCTTCGCGGATGCTGTCCAGCGGCGGGTTCGTAACCTGTGCGAACCGCTGCGAAAAGTACCGTGCGATTCCGCCTTCATGGTTGGACAGCGCGTTTATCGCCGCGCCGTATCCCATCGCCGAGATCTTCTCCTGCCCGGTGGCCAGCATCGGGTCCATCAGGAACTTGAAGCTCTCTTGATTCAGTGAGTATGCGACGTAGCGTTGATGGCGGTTGAGATCGCCGTTGTAACGCGCGGGGGAGAGCTGGTTCTCGACCGCCGCGTCCGGCAGGTCGGCGAGGTCCACCCGGGCGTCGTCCAGCATGGCCTGGTAATCAGCCCGTGCGGCAAGCATTTCCAGGGCTTCGGTGGTGGTGTAGGACCTGCCTTCGGCGTGGTCGTAGTAGAGCATGCCGCCGGCCTCGATGCGCCCGCGCTTGATCACTTGATCGGCCGGGAAGTCGACCTGGCCGGCCTCCGACATCACCCCGAGGTATTCGTCGGTTTCCACGGTGCGCAGCGGTCGCAGCCCCAGCCGGTCGAGGCGGGCTCCGATGATGGTGCCGTCGCCGAAGATCACCGCGGCAGGCCCGTCGTTCTTTTCCTCGTACAGGCTGAAGTACTCGAGCATCGCCCGCACCTGCGGGGTCAACGTCTGATCGTTCTCCCACGCCGGGGGCATCATCGCGACCACAGCGGTCACCAGGTCCAGGCCGTCCTCGAGCACCCGGTTCTGCAGGGTCTGGTCCAGCCGGCAGCTGTCGGATTGGCCCTCCGGACGGATGATCGCGCGGTTGCGGGACCTGGCGATCGCGTTGTCGGAGAGCCGGTTCTTCTTGTCGGTATTGAGCTCGCCGTTGTGGGCCATGAACCGAAACGGTTGGGCCATGGTCGCGTTGGGCGCAGTGTTGGTCGAGAACCGGGTGTGGAAGAACATCGAGTGCGCTTCCATCCGCGGGTCCGACAGGTCGGTGAAGTAGGGCACCACTTCGTTGGAGTTCAGCCGGCCCTTGAGGACCTGGGTCCGGGCACTGAGCGACAGGGGGTACAACCCGCGCAGCTCGTCGCGGGTGTAGGCCACGGCTTCGATGGCCATGAGCGCGTCGTGGATCTTGCGGTCGGAGACCGTCTCGGAACCCGCCCAGAACACCCACTGCCGGATGGGTAGCTGATATTTGACCGCGGCGGGCCGGATGGCCGAATTATCCACGGGAACATCGCGTTTGATCAAGATCTCGAATCCCTGTGCCAGCAGGGCGGTCTCGATGACGGCGTCGGCCTCGGCGTGCGAGGCCGGGTCGTTGGGGACGAAGAAGTTGCCCACGCCGAAACGGCCGGGTTGCAGATCGTCGCGACCCGTGAGGTCGGCGAAGAAGCGTAGGGAGAGGTCGAGGTTTACCCCCGCGCCGTCACCGACGCCCTCCGATGACATGCCACCACGGTGGGGTACCGCGCACAGTGCTTCGTGGAGTTTGCGAATGACCTCGTGGCTCTGGATGCCGTCTTTGCGGGTCAGGAATCCGACACCACAACTGCTTTTCTCATGCTCCGGGTCGTACAGGCCGTTCAGACGTGTTCTCCTCAACCCGCGCCGCGCACGGCGCACCCAACTGGGAACTTTAGGCTTTCTCGTCGTTGAGTGAACCCCGCTCGCCTCGACGTGTTACCGGACGGTCGTGAGCGGCGTGCGAGCATCTTAGCTTAACGCAAGTGTCGATGACAGCGTGATCGCGTTCCGGCTGAACGCCCGCAACGGCGTTAAGAGTATCGCGAGGGGACTGCGGACCACGAGACCGGCGCGACGCGACCAGCCCAGGGCACTGCCTCTTCGAGCTGGGCTGCCAGCTTGAGCAGCAGCGATTCGCCGCCCAGCGGTGCTACGAACTGGACGCCGAGGGGCAGACCTTGGGCGGTCCAGTGCAGGGGCAGCGAGATCGCCGGCCGGCCCGTGATGTTCGCGAGTTGGGTATACGGAACCCACCCGAGGTTCTTGTCCACCATGTCGTCGATGATCTTGGTGTGGCGCAACAGGCTTGCCGTCCGCGTCTTGATCAGCGCATCTGCGACACGCTGCAGCGCCGTCGGCAATTCGAACTCGCCGATCGTCGGGGGCAGCGTCGCCAAGGTGGGAGTCAGCAACAGGTCATACGACTCGAAGTAGGTGCTGAGTCGACGCGTGTGCTGGTGTCGGCGCTGTACGGCATCCACGTAGTCGACGCTGCTGGTGGCCCGGCCGAGCGCGGCCATGATCAGCGTGTCCCGTTCGAACAACTCGTCGCCGGCACCGGTGAGCCGCTTGGCCTCGGCGAGTTCCCATGCCGTGTACACGAACCAGCTGAGCAGGAAGTCCCGCGCCAGCGCGGCGTCGTCGAATGGCGCTTGTGGAAGTTCGTCGACGTGATGGCCGAGCTCGGTGAGCGCACGCACGGTTGCCGCCACGGCCGCGACGGCTTCGGCATGTGGGGCGGGGTTGATCGCCGTCGGAACCCGCATCCCGATCCGCAGCTTTCCGGGATCCGCACCCACACATGACGCGTACGACGCATCGGGCAGGGCCGGTAGGTACGGTCCCCACGGTTCACCGCCGCTGATGACGTCGAGCATCGCCGCGGTGTCGCGCACCGTCCGCGATACGACGCCTTGTACGGCCGCGCCGTGCATGGACTCGGCGTATCCGGGGCCCGACGGCGTCAACCCGCGGCCGGGTTTCAGGCCGACGAGTCCACAGGACGCCGCCGGGATCCGGATCGATCCGCCGCCGTCATTGGCCCCGGCGCACGGCACGATGCCTGCCGCCACAGCCGCCGCTGAACCGCCCGAAGACCCGCCGGGTGTCCGTGTCAGGTCCCACGGGTTGCGGGTGGGCCCCCATGCGAGCGGCTCGGTGATGCCCTTTGCCCCGAACTCCGGTGTGTTGGTCTTCCCGAAGATGACCAGTCCTGCGTCGATCCAGCGCTGCACGATCGTGGCGTGCTCGGCGGCGGGCAGCGACTGCAGCGCCCGCGACCCCGCCGAGGTGGGTGTGCCCGCGTAATCCTGCGCGAGGTCCTTGATCAGGAACGGCACCCCGGCGAACGGTCCGCTCAGGTCGTCCGGCGGGGACGCCGGGATGTCGCGCACGATGGCGTTGATCCGCGGATTGACCGCGGCGGCCCGCTCCTGTGCGGCAGCGAGCAGCTCGGATGGCGAAACCTGCTTGTCTGCAACCAGTTTCGCCAGACCCGTGGCGTCGTGCGCACGGTAGGTCTCGAAGTCCATCGCACGAACGTATACGCCATGGACGTTACGTAGTGAGGTACCGCTGGCGGTCAGGACGCGACGAGGTCGTCGATCTGTCCGATCGCTGCGGAGGCGCCTTCGACGACGCCCATCTCCAACAGCTGCTGAAGGGCCTCGGCAGAGGCGAAGGTGCTCATATAGACCGCGCGGGTTCCGCCGTCGTGCTCGCTGAAGGCGTAGACGTTCGTGCACACCGGCATCTCGGGATTCGGGGTGAAGTCCAGATCGGCGAAACCGTCGACGAAGGAGAAACTCACCGGTTCGTCGACAGCCGTGATTTCCCAGTACCCGGCATGCTTGTCGCCCTCGGGGCCGGTCATGAAGTACGTCACGCGGCCACCGGGCGTGAGGTCATGGTCGACCACGGTCGCGGGATACGTCGGTGGTCCCCACACCTTCTCCAGTTGACGCGGATCGGCGTAGATCTGCCAGATGCGCTGCACGGGTGCGGCGAACTCGGCCGTGATGGTCAGGGTCAGGTTGTCGAGATCGTGCTGGACGTCGGTCACGGGCATGGTTCAGTCCTCCTGGGGCGTATCGGATACGATCAATTCGTCGATGCGTGCGATGCGACCACGCCACACCTGCTCCAGCTCGGTGAGCATGGACGCCACCGACCGCACCGCGGCCACGTCGCCGTTGGCCAGCTGTTCTCGACCGCTGCGTCGCTTGGTGAGCAGGCCGGCCCGCTCCAGCACGGCGACGTGCTTCTGCACCGCCGCGAAGCTCATGTCGTACTTCGCCGCGAGCGTGGAAACCGAGTGCTCCCTTGCCATTACCCGGCGCATGATGTCGCGCCGGGTGCGATCGGACAGCGCGTGGAACAGGGCGTCTGTCCGGTCCTCGTTGTACTCGGTCACCCCTACAACGTACAACCATATGGTTGTATGTTGTCAAGTCTCTGACGGGAAAGAATCTTCCATCACTGGATTATGTTGGGCCACAACATAAGTGGCTGGGCCCGCTAAACCGGTGTTTCCCAGAAGCGGTTGAGCGCAGCCGCGCTACGCGCCGGCTCGCGCGGCTGCCCGGCCCATCTGGGGACCTTGTGCTGCCGCGATCGACGTCGTCGCGCCCGAGAGTCGCCACAAGTGGGTCCCAGAGCGCGTCGGACTCTGGATTGCCATGCACCAGAAATAGCCGAGATCTACATGAGGGCTGTGCTCGCTGCCGGTTCACGACCATGGCGTCGGTTTCGAGGAGGCGGCCGGGCAAACCGTGTGCCGCTCGCCCGGACGGGGAACGTAACCGGGATCGCTGGGCACATGTATACGGCCCGCATAGCCGCACGTAGTGTCGTATTCGACCTGATACTGATAGCCGCCGTGACTTCGTGACGCCAGGAGACGCAGAGAATGAGCTCGCAGAAGCCGACCATCATCTACACGCTCACCGATGAGGCGCCGCTGCTCGCGACGTACGCCTTCCTGCCGATCATCCGCGCGTTCACCGATCCGGCCGGCATCAACGTCGAGACCAGTGACATCTCGGTGGCGGCCCGCATCCTCGCCGAGTTCGGTGACTACCTGACCGAGGACCAGCGTGTCCCGGACAACCTGGCCGAGCTGGGGCGGCTGACGCAGCTTCCGGACACGAACATCATCAAGCTGCCCAACATCAGCGCCTCGGTCCCGCAGCTGACGGCGGCCGTCAAGGAGCTGCAGGGGAAAGGCTTCGCGGTGCCGGACTATCCGGGGGACCCGAAGACCGACGAGGAAAAGGCCATCCGCGCGCGGTACTCGAAGGTCCTCGGCAGCGCGGTCAATCCGGTGCTGCGCGAAGGCAACTCGGACCGTCGCGCACCCAAGGCGGTCAAGGAGTACGCCCGCAAACACCCGCACAGCATGGGGGAATGGTCGCAGGCCTCCCGGACCCACGTGGCCACCATGAAGCACGGCGACTTCTACCACGGCGAGAAGTCGCTGACGCTCGACAAGGCGCACAACGTACGCATGGAACTCGTCACCACCGACGGCCGGGTCATCGTATTGAAGCCCGAGGTCGCGCTCGACGCGGGCGACATCATCGACAGTATGTTCATGAGCCGCAAGGCCCTCTGCGACTTCTACGAAGAGCAGATGCAGGACGCTTACAAGACCGGCGTCATGTTCTCGCTGCACGTCAAAGCCACCATGATGAAGGTCAGCCATCCGATCGTGTTCGGCCACGCCGTCAAGATCTTCTACAAGGACGCCTTCGCCAAGCACCAGAAGCTCTTCGACGAGCTGGGCGTCAACGTCAACAACGGGCTCTCCGATCTCTACGCCAAGATCGAGTCGCTGCCCGCCTCGCAGCACGAGGAGATCATCCGCGACCTGCACGCCTGCCACGAGCATCGGCCCGAGCTGGCCATGGTGGATTCGGCCAAGGGCATCTCGAACTTCCATTCGCCCAGCGATGTCATCGTTGACGCCTCGATGCCGGCGATGATCCGGCTCGGCGGCAAGATGTACGGCGCCGACGGCCGCACCAAGGACACCAAGGCGGTCAACCCGGAGTCCACCTTCTCCCGGATCTACCAGGAGATGATCAACTTCTGTAAGACGCACGGCCAGTTCGATCCGACGACGATGGGCACCGTGCCCAATGTCGGCTTGATGGCGCAGAAGGCCGAGGAGTACGGCAGCCACGACAAGACGTTCGAAATCCCCGCGGACGGCGTCGCCAACATCGTCGACAACGACACCGGCGAGGTGCTGTTGACCCAGAACGTCGAGGTCGGTGACATCTGGCGCATGCCGATCGTGAAGGATCTGCCGATCCAGGACTGGGTCAAGCTGGCCGTCAACCGGGCGCGGCTGTCCGGCATGCCGGTGGTGTTCTGGCTGGACCAGGAGCGTCCGCACGAGGCCGAGTTGCGCAAGAAGGTCAACCGATACCTCAAGGACCACGACACCGAGGGCCTCGACATCCAGATCATGTCGCAGGAACGCGCGATGCGGCACACCATCGAACGGGCGATGCGGGGCCAGGACACTATCGCGGCGACCGGCAACATCCTGCGCGACTACCTCACCGACCTGTTCCCGATCCTGGAGCTCGGCACCAGCGCCAAGATGCTCTCGATTGTGCCGCTGATGGCCGGCGGCGGGTTGTACGAAACTGGTGCGGGCGGTTCGGCACCCAAGCATGTGCACCAACTGGTCGAGGAGAACCACCTGCGCTGGGATTCGCTCGGCGAGTTCCTGGCCCTGGGCGCGAGCCTGGAGGACCTCGGTAACAAGTCCGGCAACAAGAGGGCCGTGATCCTGGCAAAGACCCTGGATGCCGCGACAGGCAAGCTGCTCGACAACGACAAGAGCCCGTCGCGCAGGACCGGCGAACTCGACAACCGCGGCAGCCAGTTCTATCTGGCCATGTACTGGGCGGAGGAACTCGCGGCCCAGACCGACGATCCCGAGCTGGCCAAGCATTTCGAGCCGCTGGCCAAGGCGTTGGCCCAGAACGAGGAGGCCATCGTCACCGAGCTGGCAGCGGTGCAGGGCCAGCCGGTCGACATCGGTGGCTACTACGCCGCGGACAGCGAGAAGACGGCTGCGGTGATGCGGCCGAGCAAGACGTTCAACTCGACGCTGGCTGCGGACGTGAGGAGCAATTAGGGCGTCTGCGGCCCCACGGGCCTGACCAGCGCCACCCAACCCCGATTTCGCCCGATGTCGGTCCTGTGGCCTATCTTGGACCGTCCAGCGAACGACATGGGGGAGAGATCACGTTGGAGGACAACGCGGCGCTGCCGGCCGCCGAGTTACTCGAACTCAACCGTGATGTTCAAGGCTCGCGCGCGGTCCGGCTGCTGGCCACCCTCAACCTCGGCGTGTACGCGACGTTGATGGAGCGCCACCTCTCCGGTGGCACGGTGGCCGAGGCCGACCTGGTGGTACGCCTCGAGCGTGACCTGGCCGAACTCGGCGAATCCGAGCAGGCCGGGCTGACCCTCATCAAGAGCTGGGCCAGTCAGGGCTGGCTGCACCGGGTGACCGAGACCCGAACCGGCCACGAGCGCAATGTCTGCTATCTGACCCAGGACGCGCGCCGGGCGCTGGACTTCGTCCGGGGCGTGCGCCGCAACGACACCATCGCAACCGGCGGATCGATCAACGGGATCGCGTCGCGGCTCAGGCAGGTCGCCGTGCGCGTCGGCAACGATCCCGACCAGATCCGGGCCGGTATCGAGGCGGAGATCGCGGTCCTGCACGCCGAGCTCGCCGAGCTCGACGCCGGATTGCGGCCGGATCCCGATGTCACCGCCATGTACGACGAGGCGCGTGCCATCGCGATGCAGATGGAACGGCTGATCACCGACATCGGCTTGTACGGCAGCATGATCGAGCAGGCCACCGCCGAGCTCGACGATCCGATCGACAGCAACGCCGACTATCGGGACCGGCAACGCCAGATGTACGCCGACTACCAGGCAGCCTGGGATTCGGCGGGGCGGGACTCGCATCGGGCCTTCCTGCGGATGATCAACGATCCGCAGCAGCGCACGGAGTTGGAGGCCGACATCTCCACCGTCGCAGCCACACTGCCCGAGCTCGACCCGGCGTTGCGCAAGGTGATGGCCGAGTTCTTCGAGTTGGTGGGGCATCAGATCGACGAGGTGGAACGCATCCAGCAGCGCTGCGCACAACGAGTCAAGCGATTCACCGCGTTCGGCACGCTGGAGCAGAGCCGCGGAGTGGCCCGCCAGCTCAACGACGCGATCGGTGCCGCTCGCGCGCTGCTGAAGGTGTCGCTGACCGATTCGCGCCTGGACCTCGACGTGCCGCTGGCCCGGCACACCATCAGTTCGATTGGTGCCCTGAGCTTTCGGATCAACGATCTGTCCGCGCCCAAGCCCGCACAGATGGCCGAAGGGGAGCTAGATCTGTCGAGTTTCGCCGCGCTGAGCACCCAGGTCGACGCACCGGCCATGTCGGAGATGATCAACACCGCGCTGCGGCGGGCCCCGGTGTCCCTGCCAGATGCGGTGAGCATGCTGGACTCGGCCTACCTGGGCCACGTCATCGTGCTGTGGTCGTGGGCACTCAAGCAACCGCGATCGGCCGGCGCTTCAGGAACAGCCCCGGCGTCTACCACCGTGAGATTCCAGTCCCTGGACGGCAGGGACCGCGAGATGGAGGTGCCGCACCTCATGTTCACCGAACCGATCCTGGGATCGGCGTCGTGACCGACGAGCGCTTGCGCGAGGAGCCGATATGACCGACGAGCGCTTGCGCGAGGAGCCGATATGACCGACACACCTATCGATTTCGCGTCACTGCCCGAGGTCGACCGAAACGGCCGGGCCCCGCAGCAGCGTCGGCCCCGTTTCGACGGCGACGTCAGCGCCATGCCCGACCGCGCCTGCTGGGCCCTGCAAAACTTGTTGACGCGGCGCTACATCAGCAACGAATCCGACACCGACGTGTACAGCTGGGTCAAGGAGTACCGCGCAGATCTCGCGGTCCGGCTCTCGGAACTCGACCTGCAGTTGCGCATCGTCGATGACATCGGGATCGCCTTCATCGAGCAGGCCCGTTACGAATCTGCCAAGGGCGTCAAGCTGTTACGACGTGAACCGCTGGGCACCTATGATTCGATCCTGGCGCTGCACCTGGCACAGATGATGCGTGCCGGCGGCGACCAGAGCTTCCTGATCACCCGCGACGAGGTCCACGGCCTGTTCTCCGGGGTGCTCAACGACACCGACCGGGACACCGTCACGTTCACCGCGCGTATCGACGCGGCCATCGCCCGGCTGGCCGGCCTGGACATTCTGCGCAAGACGCGCGACGACGAGGACAGCTACACCGTCAGCCCGGTCATCAGCGCCATCATGACGGCCTCGGTGATCACCGAACTGCAGCAGCAGTTCGAAGCTCTGCTGAACGGGGGTGCTGACGATGCCATCCGCGACTGAGCAGTTCCACCTTTCCCGGCTGCAGATCATCAACTGGGGTGTGTTCGACGGTTACCACTCGATCCCGTTCAGCTCCGGCGGATCGCTCATCGCAGGCGCCTCCGGCAGCGGCAAATCCTCACTGCTGGACGCGATTTCACTAGGGTTCTTGCCGTTCAACCGGCGCAACTTCAACGCCTCGGGTGACAACACCGCGGCGGGGTCCAGCGCCGGTCGGCGCACCGTCGACAAGTACGTGCGCGGCGCGTGGGGCCAGCGCAGCGACGGCGGGGCCAGTCAGGTGATGTACCTGCGGGGTGACGGGACCACCTGGTCTGCAGTCGGCGTGACATACCGCAGCAACACCGGGCGCACGATCACCGGCCTGGTGCTCAAGTGGCTCACCGGGGAGTCTCGCTCGGACTCGTCGAGTCGCTACGTCCTCGGCGACGGTGACCTCGACATCGAGGAGGTCTGCAACCGTTGGGCCGCAGGACGTTTCGACACCGGTGTGTTCAAGGACATCCGGGGCGAGCGAAGCGACGGGAAATATAGCGGCTGGCGATTCACCACCAAGGTGGAATCGCAGTACCTGGCCCAGTTGTACGCCGCTATCGGGATCCGGGCGTCGGATGCCGCGCAGCAGCTGCTCGGCAAGGCCAAGTCGCTGAAAAGCGTTGGCGGACTGGAACAGTTCGTGAGTGAATTCATGCTCGACGAACCGGACAGCCTGGCCCGGCTGCCTGAGGCGCTCAAGCAGATCGACCCGCTGGTCGAGGCTCGAGAGCTGCTGGCCGTCGCCCAGCGCAAGCGTAAGATCCTCGGCGATATCGAGGCCATCCAGGTGCGCTACGCGTCGGAATCCTCGGATCTGGGCATCATCGATCTGGTGGACCAGCCGATGGTGCGGGCCTATACCGACCATGTCCGGCTCAAGCAATGCCCCGCCCAGATCGAGACGCTCGACGCGAACGTCACACAGCTCGACAACGAGCATGCCGATCTGACCCGCCAGCTCAATCTGGCCAAAGCTGAAGGGGATTCGCTCAACGCGCAGATCAGCGGAGCCAGCACCAACGTCGGCCCGCTGCAGGCGCAGGTGACCGCGGCTGAAGCGCAGGCAGAGGAGGTCTCACGACGCCGCGCGGCGTACGAGGATCTGGTGACCGCCCAGGGAATCGAGCCTCCCGAGTCGGCCGACGAGTTCTGGAATCTGCGTGAGGAACTGACCCGGCAGGCCACCGAGATGCTCGGCAAGCTGGAATGGGGACGTGACGCGTCGACCGACGCCGAGTATGCCCAGAAGTCGGCCCGCATCGTGCGCGACAACGCCGCCAAGGAACTCAAGCGCGTCGAGCACGTGGGTTCGGCGGTACCCGAGTCTGCTGTCGTCATGCGCGAAAACATTTGCACCGCTGTCGGTATCGATCCGGAGGAGCTGCCCTACGTAGCCGAGCTGCTGGACCTGCGTCCCGAGGAGGCGCGCTGGCGGCTGGCGGTGGAGAAGGTGCTGCGACCGGTGGGTCTGCGACTGCTGGTGCCGGATCAGCACTACGCCAGGGTGTTGCGGTTCGTCAACGAGACCAACATGCGCGGCCGGCTCGCGCTGCATCACGTCCGCGTCACCGCCACGGGGCGGCAAGCCGAGCCGAACACCGGATCTGCGCGATCCGCCTCCGGCTCCTCGCAAACGCTGGCGGGCAAGCTGTTTATCGTCGACCCGGCACACCCGTGCGCGCCTGAGGCGGTCGATGTGATCGCCGCCGCCGGTGACCACATCTGCGTCGACACCCCCGATGTGTTCGCACGGTTCCGGCGCGCCGTCACCGACACGGGCCTGTACAAGGATTCCGACCGGTTGGCCATCAAGGACGACCGCCGCCCGATCAAACCTTCGGAATACATCTACCAGGGCGACATCGCGGCCAAGCTTGACGCGCTGACCGCCGAGCTGACCGAGGCCGAGGAAGCCTTCCGCCAGGCCCGCCATGCCGCGGATGCGATTGCGGCACAACGGCAGCAGTGGCGCGATCAGGCGGCGGCCTGCAAGGCGATCTACGAGCAGTTCCCGCAGTGGAGCCAGATCGACACCGAGACCGCCGATGGGCACGCGGATCGGCTGCGCGAACAGTACGAGCTGCTGCTGGCCGACCACCCGGACATCGAGGCGCTCAGCGCGCGGGCCGAGGCGATCTGGAGGGACATCCAGACTCTGATGACCCGGCGCGGGGCGATCCAGACGCGTCGCGACGAGTTGGACGGGCGTCGCACCCGCCTGCTGGAACTGCTGGACCGGCTCGCGCCCGCCGTCGTGTCGGAGCCCATCAGCGAACTGCTGCACCGGTATGCCGCCGAGATCCCCGTAGAACTGGAACTGCTCAATCCCGAGCCACACCGAGAGGCACTGTTCAGCGCGATCCGCCGCGAACGCGACCAGCTGACCGAAAGCCGCAGGCGTTCATACGACGAATTGGCCCGCATCATCGCGACTTTCGATGCATCGTTTCCCGACGCGATTCCGAACGACTCGGATGACTTCGACGAACGCGTGCATGATTACGTCGCGGTGTGCCGCCACATCGATGAACGCGAGCTGCCCGACGCCTACGAGCGCATGATGCGGCTCATCACCGAGCAGGCCCCTGACGCGATCCTGACGCTGCACCGCGTGGCCGAGCAGGAGACCCGGCGGATCAGCGACCAGATCGCGCGGGTGAACACGGGGCTGGGCGCGGTCGAATTCAACCGCGGCACCCGGTTGACGCTGCGGGCCACTCCGCGCAGCTTGGCTGCGGTATCGGAGCTGACCGACATCGTCAAGGCCATCTCGCGGCGCATCGCGGAGGTGGGCCTCGGTGATAAAAAGGCGATCCTGGATCAGTATGCCGACATCTTGCGGTTGCGAAACCGGTTGGCCAGCAACACTCCTGAGGATCGCGCCTGGACCCGAGATGCGCTCGACGTGCGCAACCGGTTCATGTTCGACTGCGCGGAGTGGGACGTTCGCACCGACGAGCTCATCCGTACGCACAGCAACGCTGGTGACAACTCCGGTGGCGAGCAAGAGAAGCTCATGGCGTTCTGCCTGGCCGGCGCACTGAGCTTCAACCTCGCCAGCCCCGACAGCGGGGACAACACACCGGTTTTCGCGCAGCTGATGCTGGACGAGGCGTTCTCGAAGTCCGACCCGCAGTTCGCCGCACAGGCGCTCGAAGCGTTCCGCAAGTTCGGCTTCCAGCTGGTGATCGTGGCCACCGTGCAGAACGCCACCACCATCGAGCCCTACATCGACGGTGTGGTGATGGTGTCCAAGACCGAGGCGACCGGACGCAACGCACGTCCCGTCGCGACCGTTGCCACCAAGACCATCAGCGATTTCAGCGCCCTGCGGCGGGAACTGAAGGTGCCGGAACCCGTGTGATATTCCGCCAGCTTCAACGCGGTGCTGGCCTACCGCGACGTCACGCAGAAGATCGTCTTCGAGTGCTTCCACAATTTCGTCGCGTTTAGCCAGTGGGGCAACAGCCTCTACAACGTGGTGGCCAGGCTCGACCGCGATGGTGGTGATCCGCAGACCGAGGACTGGCACAGCCGTACAATGTCAGGTCCGTTCGACAGTCCCGACGGGTCGGCCTTTCCGCCGCCCGAGCGCTTCGTAATGGAGCTGGTCCGCACCATTTCTCGTACGGGGGAAGCATTTCCGCGCTCCCGAAACCATCGGGCCGCTGTTCGAGCGGCACCGTTTCATGGTCAACCCGCACAACTCCACCAGCCGCGATCCGGTGCAGTGGGCCAACCCGGACGCCGCCCAAGTGGCTTGTACTAACTTGGGATTCGGTTCGGTGAGCCTTGTGGTCTTCGCACTGTCCATCGCCCGGAACTTGTCGGACCTGACTGCAATAATGGGGGCATGCCATCGGGCGCAACACCTTTCGATGCTGACGCGCTGAGCCCTGCGCGGCGGACGGAAGAGTTGTTCGATGAGGTGGCCGAACTGTGTGGGCAACGCAACGCCATCGACGGGCGGCTGGTGGAGATCGTCGCCGAGTTGGAGCGCGACGAATTGTGCGGCGCCACCGGCGCCCGATCGATCACAGCTTTGGTGGCCTGGAAGACCGGTGTCACCCCGCACAACGCCGAAACAATGGTGGCAGTCGCACGCCGCCTCGAGGGGTTCCCACTCTGCGCCGAAGGGATGCGGGAGGGCCGGTTGTCGCTGGATCAGGTGGGGGTGATCGCCGAACGCGCCGCCGACGGTTCCGATGCGCATTATGCGGAGTTGGCGGCGGTGGCCACTGTTGCCCAGTTGCGTACGGCGGTCAAACTCGAACCCCGCCCCGCCCCTGATCCAGATCCCGAACCGGATCCCAAACGCGCGTTCCGCAAAGAGGTTCACGACGACTGCACGACCTACCGGATCACCCTGCCGCGCGACGAGGCAGCGACAGTCGATGCTGCGATGCAGTCGCATCACGACGCGTTGATCGCGCAGTGGAAGCGTGACCACGAGGATGCCGACCAGGCATCGGAGCAGGCACCGCCGTTCCCCGGCACCGTGGATGCATTGATGAGCCTGATCGAGGCCGGCTGGGACACCGACGTGGCGCGCCGCCCACATGGGCAGCACACCACGGTGGTGGTGCACGTCGACCTCGACCGCGACGGTGCGAAACCGGTCGCCTCACTGCACCTCGGGCCGGTGTTGTCCGATGAGGAACGCCGCTTCCTGTCCTGTGATGCGAGCTGTGAGGTGTGGTTTGAACGGCACGGGCGGGTGATCGGTGCGGGGCGTAGTACGCGGCAGGTCAGTCGCCGGTTGCGCCGGGTGTTGGAGGCATCGGGATCGGTGCTGTGTGGTGCCCGGCTGCGGCGCCACCCGCGGTCTGCACGCTCATCACCTGCAGCATGTGCGCCGTGAGGCGCGTGTATTCCGATCGGAGGTGAGAGACCTCCGATGTTCGGCCGTCACAGCGGTCGGATGAAAGCTGAGGGCAGCTGAATCTCGTAGGGATCGAGAGGGATTCGGTGGCAAGCGGCCCTGACAAAACCACGGCGGGTCAGTACTGCCAGATGACATGGCGCGTGGTGAGCAAGGTGAGAGGGCATACGTGAGGAACCAGTGTCGGAATCCTCGTTAGGTGGAACCGGTCTGCAAATCTGGCGGATATCGGACCGGTGTTGTGGTGCACGCGGAAGTGGTGTATCGGACGCGTCCGTTGCCTGTCCCGGCCAGGGGTGGGCAGCAGCCGGTGGGGAATTGTCTGTGGCGTACCTACCGGGGCCATCGGGGTAAAGCTGGGTGCCGGCCTCACCAATCGGATACATGTGAACACGGGAACCATTCGGGTGCTTCCCTTCCCGCGTCCCGGCCAGGGGTGCGGCGGGTAGGTGTCGATGCCCACCGAGGGCACTGGGATGGGGCGGAGCCGCCGTAGTACTGCGAGGCCGGGAAAGCCGGTCACATCGGGAAGGGCGGCAGTAGGACACGCAGAATACGGAGATTGCCATGTCAGAAGATGCACCGATGAATATCGGTGCCGCGCTGGAGTTGCCGTCCGTGGCGGCCCAGCGGGTACTGAGGATGCAGACCAAACTGCACTGTTGGGCGATGGCCGATCGTGGTCGTCGGTTCGACGATCTGTTCAACCTCGTGGCGGACCCGTGTTTCCTCGCGGTAGCGTGGGCACGGGTCCGGGAGAACACCGGTGCCCGCAGTGCGGGGATCGATAAACGCACCGCCCGCGGCATTGAGGCTAGTGCCGATGGTGTCGTCGGGTTCCTCGAACAGTTGCGGGACGCATTGCGCTCCGGCATGTTTCGACCGGTACCGGTGCGGCGAGTCGAGATACCCAAAGCCAGCGGCAAGGTCCGCAAGTTGGGTATCCCGACCGTGGCCGATCGGGTGGTACAGGCGTCGCTGAAGCTGGTGCTGGAACCGATATTCGAAACGGATTTCTCCGATTCGAGTTACGGGTTCCGGCCGCAGCGACGGGCTCAGGACGCGATCGAGGACATTCGGATGTTCGCTCACCGTGGTTATGAGTGGGTGTTCGAAGCCGACATCGCAGCGTGTTTCGACGAAATCGACCACACTGCCCTGCTGCACCGGATACGTGGTCGGATCGGCGATAAACGCATCCTGGGGTTGGTGAAGGCATTCCTGAAGGCCGGAGTGCTCGGCACCGACGGCACCACCTATGACACCTACACCGGAACTCCCCAGGGCGGCATCCTCTCGCCGCTGCTGGCCAACATCGCTCTGTCGGTTATCGATGACCACTTCGACAATCGCTGGGCGGCCCACCGGCACGGATCGGCCCGCAGGACCCATCGCCAGCACGGCGGAGCGACGTATCACCTCGTGCGATACGCCGATGACTTCGTGGTTCTGGTCTTTGGCCAACGCGGGCACGCCGAACAACTGTGGGAGGACATGACCGATCTGCTGGCACCGATGGGGCTGCGGTTGGCCCCGGCCAAGACGCAGGTCGTGCATATCGACGAGGGCTTCGACTTTCTGGGATTCCGCATCCAGCGGCATATCCAGCGGGGAAGCAACCGGGCATACGTCTACAGCTACCCGTCGCGCACCTCGCTGCAGACGATGCGACGCAAGCTCAAGACGGTGACCAAACGGATTACCCACCAACCCGCCGATCAGCTGTTCGGGCAACTGAGCCGGATGGTCCGCGGTTGGGCCCAGTACTTCCGGCACAGTTCAGCCAGCCGGGCCTACTCCCACATCGCCAACTACATGTGGTGGCGGGTGTGGAGCTGGCTGCTGCACAAACATCCCCGCACCGGCAAACGGGCCCTCTGGGCCCAGTACCACGTGCGCCGCTGGCCGCAGTACAACGGTGTTCGGCTCTACAACCCCACCACGATGAGCATCCAGCGCTATCGCTACCGGGGCTCGAAGATCCCGACACCCTGGGCAACACCTATCGTCGTCCCAGCTTGACCTACGGAGAGCCGGATGCGATGAGAGTCGCACGTCCGGTTCGGGGGCGCGGCGGCGGGAAATAGCCTGAGCGACAAGCTCAGACACTACGCCCGCCGCCGACGCCTACTGGGAGGACGGCGGGCGCACCGACCTGGACAATCTGGTGTTGGTATGCCCATATCATCACCGACTGCACCATCGCGGGGGTGTCACCATCACCGGACCGGCTGACCGACTCATCGTCACCGATGCCGCCGGGCGACGACTCAGTGCAGGGTCCCTGGCCCGGCCACCAACCACACCCCCACCCGACGTCCCACCCTGCCCCGGCCCCACCGGCGAACGCGCCAACTGGTGGTGGTACCAACCCTTCCAACCCCAACCACCCCCACCGTCGACGAAGTCGCTAGAGCCGCCGAGCTGGGTTGGCTGACGATGGCCACCAAACGAATTCGCGCCTGACTCAGGTCTGTCGATTCGGTGGTACGAACCAAGTGAGGCTGACTGTGCACGCCAAAAGCACGCGGCGAAGGCCGGCCGGACGGCGCACGGCGCTCCCCGGCAAAGCCGAACCGTTCCCGATGCGCACGGTCGGGTTCGGGTACGACCTGGACCCGGCATCGAGGATCTGCTGGTGGCCGACCCCGAGCGGTCGACTCCGCGATCTACGTGCTATGTGCCGAAATCCACTCCCGCGTAGGAACTTCCATCAGTCGGCACACTATTAGGCCGGTTTGACGCCGACGGTGATCAGGTCTGACACGGGCATCCAGATCGGCCGGCGCACCCGGTGCTGGTCGGCGACGGTGAACCCCGCACCCGCGAACAAGGCCAGCAATTCCGATTCAGACGGGTTGTGCACGGGACTCCACACCGCCGCGGATAGCGCCTGCAACAGTGGAATCGGTTGGCGCGGACTGATAGTCGTCACAGCGACGATGCCGCCCGGGGCGAGGACGCGGTGGAACTCCACCGCACCCGGTCGCAGCGCTTGCGGGCCTGGGCCAGCATGCCCTCGGACATGTCGATGCCGTAGACCTCGTCGGTCTGTAGCTCACGCTGGATGCGGTCGGCCAGGATCCCGGTGCCGCATGCGACATCGGCGATCCGCGCACGTGAGGAGCACGAATGATCGTCAGTGGAGGCGTGCTGCCGCAGCTGGGTGATCACCTCGTCCTGGGCGGGCCGGTAGATCCAACGTCGCAGGCACTGCTGGTCGTAGGCCGGAGCGGCGAAGCTCCAGAACCGGGTGACGGTGTCGTTGAATCCGCGGCGCTGCGTGGTTGTCACCGATCCGCGTGTAGGCGCGCGATCACGGTGGGCTCATCGCCGAGCGGATGACGTCGAAATCATGCTGATCGATCTCGAAAACGCCGAGCCGGAACCGGTATCCCCAACGCTTCTTGTCTTCCACGAAATCAAGATTCTCGATCAGTGGCCGGATCGGGGTTTCGTTGCAGGCCAGGAAATCCATCGCCCGCCGCCACGGGTGGAAATCCGGCGTCACTTCGGCCTGGTACGGCACGTCGTCGCTGACCTGGCCGAGTGCGGTGAACGCCTGCAGCGGTGGACCGTCCGGGAAAGTAGTCCGCGGCGAGTAGAAGACGATCCAGTCCCCGCGCGCCATCTTGCGCAGCATGTGGGGCTTGCCGTGGTTGGCCTGCGTGAAGCCGCCGGCCACAGCGCGTGCGACGTGGTCACGGCTGACGGTGTTGATCCAGTACGTCATGACGGCACGCTACGGCGGCCCACCGACAGATCGGGCTCAGCGCAGCGTGTATGCCGTCATGGACAGCGATCCGAAGGTGTAGCCGCTGGTCAGTACCTCGGCGGGAGTGTTTGTGGCAGAGGAGATTCCGGCGAAGTACAGGAACGGGATGAAGTGATCGGGGGTCGGGACGGCCAGTGGATAGTCCCGGTGGGCATCGAGGGTGAGGATGTCGGCGGGGGAGTTGAGCACTTGCTCGCGGGCGGCATCGTCGAACCGCTGAGCCCAGTCGTATCCATCGTCGGGACGCGCGGCGTCCATGCCTGCCAGGTTATGCACGATGTTGCCGCTGGCCAGCACCAGCACGCCACGCTCGCGCAGCGGCGCCAGCCTGGCCCCGAGTTCCAGGTGGTAGTCGGCCGGTTCGTTGGCGTTGATGGCCAACTGCACCACCGGGATCGATGCGTCGGGGAACGCGTGCACGAGTACCGACCAGGTCCCGTGGTCGATGCCCCAGCTGTCCACATCGGCGCCCACCCAGGTCGGGCGCACCGTATCGCTGATCTCCTCAGCGAGCTCGGGCAGTCCGGGCGCCGGGTACCGGACATCGAACAGCTCGCGCGGGAACCCGTAGAAATCGTGGATGGTGCGCGGCCGCGGCATCGCCGTGACCACGGTGGCATTGATGTACCAGTGGGCGCTGACCACCAGAATGGCCCGTGGCCGTGGCACTGACCGGCCGAAGTCGCGCCATGCGGTGGTGTACCGGTTGGACTCGATGGCGTTCATCGGGCTGCCGTGTCCGATGAACGCCGCCGGCATCGCCGAAGTTGGCTCCATCGGACCAGGCTAGCGCCGGAAGATGCCCGGCCCGCGGCGGGAAGTTCTGCACGGCAGCGAGGATCGAGTCACCCGGTGGCGGGCCGATTACGATCGAGTCTCCGCACAGCATTGGCGGGCGATCCACGTCCCATGGTGGTGAAATTTGGCGCAGAATCAGGCGTAGTCGACGGCGGAGACTGGTAATGACATACGGCGGGTACGGGAGTGGACCGGTAGGCCCGTACGGCAACGATCCGTTTGCCGGACCAGGCGGAGGCTTTCCTCCACCGGGCTTTCCGGGCGGGCCCGGAGGCCCGCCCGGCTTTCCCCCAGGCCCTCCGCCCGGTTATCCGCCTTATCCGCCGGGCCCACCTGGGTACGGACCGCCGCCGGGCCGGACCAACGCGCTGGCGACCCTGTCGATCGTTTTCGGGATTGTCTTCGCACCTATCGGCGCGGTATTGGGCCATCTGGCCTTGTCCCAGATCAAGAAGACCGGCGAGAAGGGCCGCGGACGTGCCCTGATCGGTCTGACAGTGTCCTACCTGATGATCTTCGTGGCGATCATCGCACTCGTGGTGTTCCTGGTGTCGCATAAGAACAACTCGTCGTCGACCACGACGACCACCACGACCACGACGTCTAAGACCACGATGTCGAAGGCCCCCACCAAGCGGTCGACGCCGCGCACCACTGTGTCGGCGCCTCCGCCGGTGCCGCAGACCGTCGCAGTGGGGGACCTGCGGGTCGGTGACTGTGTCCGCATCCAGGAATTCGGCACCGATCCCGACAATCCGAACGCGACGGCCATCACGATCACGCTCGCTCCATGCGCGCCGGGGCCCGACGTCTATCACGTCGATGAGGTGAGCAAGGTGCAGGGAACATGCCCCGGGGACACTCTGTACGACACCGATAAGACGACGTTCGTCTGCGTTTCCCAGTACCGCGGCTGACATGCGCCGCACTCAAGAGCGAGAGGTGCTGATGCATGGGTAGGAACGAACGCGCGAAGATCGTCATGGCTGATGACGAGATCACCGAATTCATCGAGCACAGCCGGACCGCGACCATGGCGACACTGCAAGCTGACGGCAGGCCGCACCTCGTCGCGATGTGGTACGCGGTGCTCGATGGTGAGATTTGGTTCGAGACCAAGGCCAAGTCGCAGAAGGCGGTGAACCTGCGCCGCGATCCGACCATCACGGTGATGATCGAGGATGGGCAGACCTACGACACTCTTCGCGGGGTATCCATCGACAGCCGTGCCGAGATCGTCGACGACCCGAAAACCCTACTGTGCGTGGGAATCAGCGTGTGGGAGCGGTACACCGGCCCCTATACCGAGGAGATGCGGCCGTTTGTCGACCAGATGATGAACAACCGCGTCGCCGTGCGTGTGGTGCCGGTCCGGCTGCGCAGCTGGGATCACCGCAAGTTGGGCCTTCCTGCGATGCCTGTCGGTGGCAGCACCGCGCAGTACCTGGGTGGAGAGTCCGGTGTCTAACCCGTCGGGTGGGGCCGCGGCTTGAGCCGCGCGTTCGGCAGCGGCGGAGCCGGTAGCCGTCCGATGCGGCCGCGGTACCCAGCCACGTCGCCGAATCGGACATCATTGGCCTGCCACAGCTCGCGGTAGGCGGCGACGTCCTCGTGGCTGCGTCCGACGAAGTTCCACCACATCACCAGTTCCTCGGGAAACGGGGTGCCGCCGAGCAGAATCAGCCGGGCCGGGCCTCCTCCGCGGTTGACCAGATGCAGCTCCTGGTGGCCGGGCCGCTGGTAGGCGAGATCGGCCACCGCCAGCGATGATCCGGCCACCTCGACATCGCCTTCGTCGAGAAGCACGCCGTGTTCGAAGCTCGGGTCGACCTCCAGGCTCACGGTGGCGCCGGGGGCGACGTCGAGTTGGGCGCCGAGCAGCGGCGTGAAGGTGTGTACCGGCGATCGTGAGTCGGCCAGCTCGCCGAGAAATACACGCAGGGTCGCGCCGGCGACGTTGCGAGCCGCTGGTGTGTAGTGGGCGAAATCGCGGGCGGTGTCCCGGTCAGAAGCGGGCAGGGCCACCCAGAGTTGCACGCCGTGCAGGATGGTTGTCGCCGAGGTGGATACCTCGGAGTGGCAGATGCCTGCTCCTGCCGTCATGAGGTTGAGCTCACGGGGGTGGATCATGGCGTGCACGCCGGCGCTGTCGCGGTGTTCGATCTCGCCTTGGAAAAGCCAACTGACGGTTTGCAATCCGGTGTGCGGATGCGGCGGAACGTCCATGCCTGTGCCGCCACGGACGTCGTGCGGTCCGTAGTGGTCGGCAAAGCACCAGGCGCCAATGAGCGACCGGTCCCGTTGCGGCAGCGTGCGCCGCACCAACAGTGCCCGCGGGCCGCCGAGCGGTACCTCACGGGAGTGCAGAATTCCGGCGAATGCCGAAGCCGCGCAGGTGACTTCAGTGGGTGCGACGTCGGTGTTGCTCATAGCTGCCACCGTAGTGCGAGGACGAAGTTGATCGCCTGCTCGATGCGGTAGTCGCCACGCTCCATCGCTGAAGCAAGTCGGGGACGGTGCCGACACTGCGCCTCGCGGCGAGTGGTCGCTCGAAGCGACGGTTTTGGTGTGGGGCCCGGGGCAATGCCCGGCACCGTCGCACGCATCAACAGCACGCCCCGGGCCCCTATTCCTCCCCCGTGTGGAACTGCTGCCCTCCCGCCGCCGTCCCCTCGAACTCGGCGGCGAGAAGGCAGGAGATCAGGCGGCTTCCGGGAAGATCAGCCGGGTCTTGCGGACGGGGTAGCCATTCCGCTCAGCGAGCGAGCGCAGTTGCTTGAGTGCGAACGCGCGGCCGCGACCACCTTCAGGAACCACGATCCCGGCCCAGAGCCCTTCGGCACGGGGCAGTTCGCAGGCCTCCCTGGCGCACATCCAGCGGCGTGGGCACTCGCGGCAGATCACCTTGGCCTCTTCGTCGGGCGTGGAAGTCCACCGTTCCGGGTTGGCGGTGCAGACGCCGAGCGGGATTCCATTGGCCATCAAAGCGGTCATTTCTATTGCTCCCCTCGTAAGAACTGTGCGGGTGTCCCGCGGTGAGGGGAACGCTATAGCAAGAACCGTAGCAATGCAACGTTTTAAGATGGATAAAACCGTTGCGGCGCTACGAAACTGTGTTGGATCCGGAAGCAATAGTAAAACTACGTAGTTGTGATTACCTGTGTGAACAGTGTAAATAGCAACCGAAGCAGTTCGAGTACACGCCGTAGCGCCTGCACGGCCGATACGAGACCGAGCTGTAGCAATAGTTCGGTTAGATAAAAGATCCAGAGCCCAAGACGTAGCGGTGCTGCAGTATGCGGTTAGAATCGACAGGTCCACGCAGCCAAGACAGCCGCTCTAGCGCTCCAGCTCATTCAGCTAAGGAACCCTCCGGAGATGACCGATGCGGAGTTCGATCTCGCGACCGGTGAGTTCGACGTCGGCTTGATTCGCGCCGGAGCGGCTGCCGCCGCGCGACGGCGCGAACTTGACATCAGCCAGCGCAGCCTGGCCGCCGACGGTGTCATCAATGCCGGTGCACTGATCGCCTTCGAGAAGGGCCGCAGCTGGCCCCGTGAACGCACCCGGCTGAAGCTGGAAGAGGTACTGCACTGGCCACCGGGCACCATTGCGCGGCTGCGCCAGGGCGCACCGGTCCCGGGGCCCGAACCTGCGATACCGCCTCCACCCGCCGCGAGCGTGCCGGCCGAAGCTCCCGCGGCTGCCCCGGTGAATGCCGAGGTGCCGCTGATCGCCCAAGCGGTGCTCACCGCCGCCAACACACTTGGCTCGACCATGGACGCCATGCCGCCCGCCAGCGATCCCGCTTTCATTCCCCGGGTCACGGCCATCCTCGCCGACCTGCGTCAGCTCGAGGCGGTCGCATCCCGAGCGGCCCGGATCAGCCAGGTCACCCCGGCGTTGATCAAGGCGCTCAGCGCTGTGCGCCACCAGATCGACGAGTTGACCACGCGGGCCGCAGCAGCACCGGGGGCCACGCTCGGCCAACGGCTGTACGTCGCACGCCGGCGCGCGAACCTCACGATCGAGGAGACCGCTCAGGCAGCAGGCGTCCCCGAGGATGTCATCACCCGTGCCGAGACCGAGCATCCGGTCGACGCCGCCGCGGTGCACGCGATCGAGGCACTGATCAGCGCCATGGCCTGATACCCGGCCTGATATCGCGAGCGCTCAGAAGCGCTCCCGATGCCGATCGTCCGAGGACGGGAAGTGGTCGGCGAGCGCCGCGGCGATTTCGAGGAACTTCTGGCGTGCGGCCGGTGTCATCACCCGGGTGCCCTCGATCACGCCACCGGGACGCAGGTTGCCATCGAACGGCACCTCGACGACAGTCTGGCCCTGTCCGGCGAACTGCGCGGCCAGGATGGATCGGGTCCGTTTGTCCGCGTGACCGTCGGAGTCGTTGAGCACGACGACAGTGCGTTGCAACAGGCTGGTCATCCCTCGATTGGCCAGCCAGTCCAGCGTCTGCCCGGCTGCGGCGGCACCATCGACCCACGGGGAGGACACCACGATCAGGGCGTCCAGGTCTCGCAGCACCTCCTGGGTCACCGGGGAGTCCATCGTCGAGCTGCAGTCCACCACCGAGATGGAGAAGTGCCGGTCGAGCCGGGTTGTCGCCTCGCGGTAGATCGCGGCGTCGAGGACGCGACGCCGGGCGGGGGTCGCCTCGCCGGCGAGGACGAACAGACCCGCGGCGTTGTTGCCGACCCGGCTACGCACGTCGGCGAAGGTGTCGAGGTGCTTGTCGGAGGCCAGTTCCCAGTACGAGCCCTGGGCTCGAGGGTCGACGCGGCTGCCCAGCTTGCCGAACGCGGTGTCGGCGTCGATCGCCACCACACGGTCGTCCTGGCGCAACTCGGCGAACACCGAGCCGATGCTTGCCGAGACGGTGGTCTTGCCGACGCCGCCCTTACCCATGACACCGACCTTGTAGTGGCCGCGCAGGACGCCCCTGATCTTGGCCTCCAGCTCAGCCTGGCGCGTGTCCTCTGGGGACGGTCCGGGGTTGAACAGCCCGAAAGTCGCCTTGTAGAGCAGCAGTCGCCAACCGCCGGCCGGCGGCTCGCGGCGTGGCGGCACCAGGTCGTTGACCCGGATCCGGTCGGCGTAGGACCCCGGAACCGTCTGCGGCGCCGGCTGGCCGGTGCCATGCGGCGCGAATCCACCCTCGGCAGGCCACGGCGACCCGGGTGATGGCACGAACGACTGAGGCGGTTGCGGCCCGGGCCCCGTTGGTGTCGGCGGCGCCGAAGGGATGGGATGCGGGTGCACGATCGGCGCCTGAGGTCGCTGTTGGTGCACCGGCCAGCCGGGCTGCTGTTCCCAGTGGCTGCTGTCGAACCTGCTCGGTGCCGAGGGCACCTGACGACCGTCGTGCGGTGGGGGTGCGGGAGGTACCGGGTGCTGAGCTGGTTCGCGGAAGCTGCTGCGTGCCTGCTCCGCTGGGGGAGCCTGCGGCGGTTCGACGGCCTCATGGTGCCCGGCGCGCGGCCCTGGCTGGGGCGTCGGCCCGGTGTCCGATTCGAAATCGGTGTCTTCCGACCCCGTCCAGCCAAGCTCTCCATGCAGGGTGTCGTCGGGGTCGGTCACGACGGAATCTCCTCAGGTAGTCACGCGACGGCTATTTCGACCGGCCTCAAGTATCGACTACGGCACCACCTCACCGCACCCGCTGGTGACGGCCCCTGTCCTTCGCGGCCGCGGGGCGCGGGCGATGGCCCGTCGTCGTCAATCCCATACCCGCTGCCCAAGGGGTCGCAAGACAACATATTTGGGTCGAATTTGGTGCTCAGGCGGGCCCTTTGGCGCTGGTAACGTCTCGCGCCGAGGGGGATCTGCGCATGGGGTTGATGGGCGATATTGCTAAGACCGGTAGTGAACTGATCGAGCAGCGCGAGGGGATCCTCGGCGCCGGCCGGAACGTCATCGAAGACATGAAGGTCACCACGGGCACTGGTGCACCCGACAACGGCGGCGCTTTCGGCACCGGAGCCGAGCAGCTCGGTGAGGCCGGCGACACGCTGAAGTCGGCGTTTCCCGATGACTCGTGGACAAGCAGCGGATCCGTCGCCTACAGCGCACGCAATACTGAGCAGCTGAGCCGCACCGCAGCGATGCTGGAGGCCGATCGTGCGGTCGCGGCCGTGCTCGCGCGCGAATCGGACCAGATCTGCACGACGCGGCAGAACCTCGATGGCCAATCGGACTGGCTGGCCGACATGAGCCCGGTCACGGCCGCCATCGCCGGTATCCCGTATGTCGGCAAGGCCTCGCAGACCGCAACCGAGATCGCGATGGTGGCGAAGGCACTTGGGGTGTCCACCGATCAGATACTGACCATGGGGCAGAACGTCGAGGTCAATGCCGCCGAGCTGCGGAACGCCGTCGCGAAGTATGCGGACATCGCGCGTGACGCCGGGCCCAGTACCGAACCCCGCGAGACAGACTGCGGCGCCTCGGCCCCGGCGCAGCCACGCAGGGACGAATCGGCCCAGCCGGACCCGGCTGCCGGGGCCGCTGTACCAGTGGAACGACCTGAAGCCACGCAACAGGCCGCTATGGGTGCCACGCCGGAGGTGACGGCGGGCACCGCGATCGGCTCAATCCTCGGTCCGCTCGGCGGCATCCTGGGCGGTATCACCCAGGCCGCATCTCAGGCGCTGCAGGCGGCGGTAGCGACCGCCGCGCAAGCCGCCCAAGGCGCCACCCAGGCCGTCGGCCAAGCGCAGCCATCGTCAGCAGGTCTGGACACACTGGCCGACAAAGCCGACACGGCAGGCGATGACGAGAGGGAGAAGTCGGAGAATGACGACAAGTCCCCGAAAGACGAGAAGAACCACGAGACCGCGGCGACGGCAACTGCCGACAAGACTGAAGAGCGCGGCCAGAATGGCATGCTCGATACCGGCGACGTCGTCACAGACGCTGCAGGCCCAACCGACAAAGGCGCAGCCAAGACGTTGCCGCCAGATCTGGCATCGGGTGAATTCAGCGGTGGTGACGGCCGTGCGGGGGCCCGTGCCGAAGTGGAACAGGATGAGGCTCAGCTAAGTGTTCCTGCGGCAGTTAGATTGGGTGCAGCTCTTCCCGGATCTACGGCCGTGACTAGGACGTAGATCCGGGAAAAGAATCGAGGGGGAATTCATGTCGGGAGATTTGCGTGTCACCACCGCACACCTACGCGAGCTGTCCGCCAGGCAGGAGCGTGCTGCCGGGGCATTGATCACCGCAACCGACGTCGTGACCGGCGTCGACAGCGCACTGCGCTGGACACATGGACCGATCTCGTGGTCCGCCGCCAGCGCGGTCGAGGTCGCCCAGAATGCTCGCCGGATCGCCGGCCATGGCATCGCCAGGTTGTCCGAGGACTTGAGCGAGAAGCTGTCCGCGGCTGCGCGGCGTTACGACCACACCGACGGGGACCGGGCCGACAGTCTGAAGGTGCACACCGACTGTTTCGACCATCTTGTGGAGCAAATCCGATGACGTCGGTGCACGGGGCTGATCGCGGCGCACCGCATTACGACGACGTCGTCGGGATCGAGGTGACCATCGACGGCATGCTGGTGATCGCCGACAAATTGGGACTGGCAGATTTCCCGCCGTCACTCGGTATCCGGCTGAATATCCCGCAGGTGGATCTGCGCCAGATCGTCTGGGAGCAGGTTGAGCGTGATCTGACCGCGCAGGGCGTACTGGACGTATTCGGTAACCCGCATCCTGAAGTCGCTGCCATGCTCGACACCCTCAGCAGGGCGGATCGCGCCTTGGAAGGGCGTTGGTGGCGTCGCAATCTCGGTGGCAAGATGATCCGATTCGTGGTGTGTCGTAAGGGGACTCGACACGTCGTGTGTGCGCGGGACAACGAGATGTTGGTGCTGCAGCGGGTAGCCCCCCAGGTCGGAATGGCCGGAATGGTGATGACAGTGCTCGGCACCGGTAACCCCGCCAACGTCGAACCGTTGACCGGCGTCGCCGACCAGCTGGCCAAATGCCGTACAGCTGACGATCTGATCGGCTACGGCATTCCGCCCACCTCGGCCCGCGCGTATGCGGGCATCATCTCCGAACCCGAGAGTTGGGTCGAGATCGTCGCGTCCGAACGCCTTCCCGGTGGGACCACCGCCCAATCAGACGTCGCAGCAGGCGTATTGGACTCGGCCCCGGGCCGGATCGTCTCGATCCCCCGCAAGGTCAACGGCGAGCTGTACGGCAGCTTCCTGTCCGGTACGCAAGACAACCTGCAGCGTGCCCTGGACGGTCTGCTGGAGTTCCTGCCGTCAGGTGGCTGGTTCGACAAGACCGATTCGGATAGCTCCTATCTTCACTGAGAAAGGCCGCCACGGTGGGTGAGTCTCCGCCATACGACCGGGACTACGAATACGACGATCACGATGAGGACGACGGTCAGGACATCCTTTCGGCGCTCGATTCCGCATACCCGGAGCAACCCGACGACGAGTCGGACCCTGATGTGCCGATCTTCAGCGTCACCAACCCGCCGGGAACCGTGACGGTCACCGCGTACATGGACGGCCGCGTGCAGCAGATCGACCTGTCGCCCAGGGCCGTCGACATGACCGAATCCGATCTCGTCGACGAAATTCTCGTGATCGCTGACCTGGCTACGCAGGACGCACGCGCGGCCCAGTACTCGTTCATGCTCGAAGGAATGCGTGAACAGGGGCATGACGATTTCGCGACGCGTGACTTCCTGACCCGTGATCTGAACCTGCCGACGCCCGAACAGTCCGATGCGGCTCGGGCCGAGATCTTCGCAACCCGCTACGGAGGAGAAAATGGCTGACCATCTCGCAGGCATGTTCGGCAGTGCGGTGGGGATGCTGGCCAGTTCTCCGGCCCGTGCCCTCGAGCTGTTCACCGAGATCACCAACTATGAGGAATCGGCGTGTGACGCCTGGGTCGGTCGGATTCGCTGTGGCGACACCGACCGGGTGACGTTGTTCCGGGCCTGGTACTCCCGGTCGAACTTCGGCCAGCTCGCCGGTGCCGCCGAAGTCTCGATGAACAGCCTGGGTGCGCGGATCCCGATCGGAGGCGGGTTCAGCAAGGACATCAGCTACCCGGTCAACTCGCCGTTGGCGATCACGATGGGCTTCGCCGTGCAGGAGGCGGCCGAGGGCAACTACGCCGATGCGATGGAGGTCATGGAAGCGGCGCCCGCTGGAGGCGCGGAGTACCTCGTGGCGTGGGTCAAGGCGGTCATTTACGCCGCTGCGCAGCGCTGGACGGACGTCATCGACGAGGTGCGCGGTGCCAGCGCATGGCAGGACAAGTTCCTCACCGCGGCGGCGGGTGTTGCGCACGGTGTCGCGGCGGCCAACCTCGGCTTGTTCACCGAGGCCGACCGCAGGCTCACCGAGGCCAACGACACTCCGGCCGGCCAGGCGTGCGCGCCTGCCATCGCCTGGTATCTGGCGATGGCGCGACGCAACGAAGGCAACGAGGAATCGGCCCGGGTTCTGTTGGAATGGCTGCAAGCCAACTTTCCGGAGCCGAAAGTAACTGCTGCCCTTAGGGATCCAACCTACCGGCTGACGACCACGACGGCCGAGGCGATCTCCTCGCGCAAGGATCCGTGGGATCCGAACAGCGTTGTGGCCGATACCTCCGGCCGGGAGAAGCTGCTTGCCGAGGCGCAGGCAGAACTCGACCGTCAGATCGGTCTGAGCCGGGTCAAGGAACAGATCGAGGCCTACCGGGCCGCGACGCAGATGGCCAGGATCCGTGCCGCGCGGGGTATGAAGGTCGCCCAGACGTCCAAGCACATGATCTTCGCCGGGCCTCCGGGTACCGGTAAGACGACCATCGCGCGCGTGGTGGCCAACAGCCTGGCCGGGCTCGGGGTGATCGCCGAGCCGAAACTGATCGAGACGTCACGTAAGGATTTCGTCGCCGAGTATGAGGGGCAATCGGCGGTCAAGACGGCCAAGACCGTCGACCGGGCACTCGGCGGTGTGCTGTTCATCGACGAGGCCTACACGCTGGTGCAGGAGCGCGACGGGCGGGCCGATCCGTTCGGCACTGAGGCGCTGGACACGCTGCTGGCCCGGATGGAGAACGACCGGGACCGGCTCGTGGTCATCATCGCCGGCTACAGCAACGACATCGACCGGCTCCTGGAGGCCAACGACGGTCTGCGATCGCGCTTCGCCACTCGTATCGAATTCGACTCCTACGCTCCTGAGGACATCGTCGAGATCGCGAAAGTCATTGCCAAATCCAATGATTCACAGCTTGACGATACCGCTGCCAAGCGGGTGTACGAGGCGGCCGCGTTGTTGAGCCAGCGCAGGCTCAACGGAAAGCCGGCCTTGGACATCGCGGGCAACGGGCGCTACGCGCGGCAGCTGGTCGAGGCCGGCGAGCAGAACCGGGACATGCGGCTGGCCCGCACCTTGGACTTCGACAGCCTGGGCGTTGAGCAGCTCAGCGAGATCAACGGCGAAGACATGGCATCGGCGATCTCATCTGTGCACAGTCGGCTGAACATCGACGAATAGGCGAGAGCAGGCGATGGCAGGGTTTCGACTCACCACAAAGATCCAGGTCAGCGGCTGGCGGTTCCTGCTGCGCCGGGTCGAGCATGCGATCGTGCGCCGCGATACCCGGATGTTCGACGATCCGCTGCAGTTCTACAGCCGCGCGGTGTCCACCGGCGTCGTCATCGCAGTCATGGTCTGCCTCGGCGCAGTGGCGCTGGCCTACTTCAAGCCGCTCGGCAAGCGGGGGAGTGACACCCTGGTGGTGGACCGCACCACCAACCAGCTCTATGTGATGCTGCCCGGCTCCGATCTGCTGCGGCCCGTGTACAACCTGACCTCGGCGAGGTTGGCGCTGGGGCATGGCGACGCGCCCGCGATGGTCAAATCCGAGGAACTGGATCGTATGCCGAAGGGTCAGCCGATCGGCATCCCGGGCGCACCGTACGCCACCCCTACCGGTACACCGGCTTCCACCTGGTCGCTGTGCGACACCGTGACCAAGCCGGAAAGAGCTGCGCCAGAGCTGGAAACGTCCATCCTCATCCGGTCGCTGGTCACCGACATGTCGGTCGGGCCGCTCGGTCCGAGTCAGGGCATGCTGGTGTCGTTCAAGGGTGATAACTGGTTGGTCAACGAGATCGGCAGGCACGCCATCGATCTGGCCGACCGTGCCGTGACCTCAGCCGTCGGGATTCCGGTCACTGCCAAGGCCACGCCGATCTCGGAAGGACTGTTCAATGCGCTGCCCAACATGGGGCCGTGGCAGTTGCCGCAGATCATAGCCGCGGGCGCGCCGAATACCGTTGGGCTGCCGGACAATCTGGTCATCGGCTCGGTGTTTCAGACCGCCACGGAGTCTGGCAAACAGCATTATGTCGTGCTGCCGGACGGGGTCGCGCGTGTCAACGACACCACGGCAGCGGCCTTGCGTGCGAGCAACTCCTACGGCCTGATCACCCCGCCCACCGTCGAGTCCAGCATGGTCGTGAAAATCCCTGAGCAGGTGTATGTTTCGCCGTTGCCCGCCGAACCGATGACTATTCTCCTGCGCCAGGACGACCCGGTGCTGTGCTGGGCCTGGCAGCGCGAACCGGGTGATCAGTCCGCCAAGACCACGATGATCGCCGGGCGGCATCTACCCGTCTCGTCGTCTGTGAGGGATACCGGCGTCAAACAGATCGAAGGCGACGCCACGGTGTACATCGACGGCGGGCAGTTCGTCCGCCTGCAGTCCCCCGATCCGAAAGTCGGAGAGGGCCTTTTCTACATCGATCCCCAGGGTGTGCGGTACGGGGTGGCCAACGCCGATGCCGCGAAAAATCTCGGTTTGGGAGCGCCGGTCAACGCCCCCTGGCCCGTGGTGAGCCTCCTCGTGGAGGGGCCGGTGCTGTCGAAGGACGCGGCGCTGTTGGAGCACGACACCCTGCCGTCGGATCCCAAACCGCGCAAGGTGAAGGACAAGACAGGCTCATGACGACACGGAAATTCACCCCGACCATCAAGCGTGGTCCGCGCCTGACACCCGGTGAGATCAACGTCGCACCACCCGACGACCTCGGCATCGAGATACCGCCTTCTGGTTTCCAGAAGGCAATGCCGTGGGTGATGGGCGCCTGCATGATCGGCATGATCGCGATCATGGCCTTCACCGGCTTCCGGCAGCTGTCGCCGTACATGCTGATGATGCCGCTGATGATGATCATGGGCGCATTCGCAATGATGTCCGGCGGCGGTTCGGGCGGTAAGAAGGTCCCCGAGGTCAACGCCGACCGTAAGGAGTACCTGCGTTACTTGGCGGGCCTGCGTACGCGTGTGACTTCGTCGGCATCAGCGCAGGTCGCGTTCTTCAGCTACCACGCCCCACACCCGGAAGACCTGCTGTCGATCATCGGCACCAGTCGGCAGTGGTCACGGCAGACCAACGGCAACCCCGATTTCTTCACCGCCGCCCGGGTGGGCATCGGTGCCGAGATCGCCGTCGACCGGCTGCTCAAACCGAATACCAGCGGGGAGATGTCCGGCGGCCAGGCGGCGCCTGCGCCGCACCTCGAACCCGTCAGCCATATGTGGGTGACCAAGTTCCTGCGCACCCACGGCCTTGTGCACGATTGCCCGAAACTCGTTCAGCTGCGCACCTTTCCGACGATCGCCGTGGGTGGTGACGAGGCCGGCGCCGCTGCGCTGCTGACTGCGATGATCTGCCACCTGGCGGTGTTCCACCCGCCGGACCTGCTGCAGATCCGCGTGCTCACCGAGGATCCCGAGGATCCCAAGTGGTCGTGGCTCAAGTGGTTGCCGCACGTGCAGCACCAGACCGACACCGATGCCGCAGGCTCCACGCGGATGGTGTTCACCCGCCCCGACGGACTTGCCGACCTGACCGCGCGCGGGCCGCACACCGCCGACTCGGCACCGGGCGGCCCGTACGTCATCGTCGTCGATCTCACCGGTGGCAAGGCCGGGTTCCCGGTCGACGGCCGGGCCGGCGTCACGGTTCTCACCCTGGGCAATCACCGCGGCTCGGCGTACCGGCTGCGGGTTTCTCCGGACGGCGAGACGGAGGACAAGCTGTCCAATCAGCCCTACCGGGAGGTGGTTCGGGTCACGGACCGGATGACCCCCACGCAGGCCAACCGGGTCGCGCGCAAGCTGGCCGGCTGGTCGATCACCGGAACGATCATCGACAAGAACGTGCGCGTGCAGAAAAAGGTCTCCAACGAGTGGCACCACCTGGTGGGTGCGCAGTCGGTGGAGGAGGTCACCCCGGCGCGCTGGCGGATGTTCACCGACACCGACCGCGACCGGCTCAAGATCCCGTTCGGCCACCAGTTGAAGACCGGCGAGATCATGAGCCTCGACATCAAGGAAGGCGCCGAGTTCGGTGCAGGCCCGCACGGCATGCTGATCGGTACCACCGGCTCGGGTAAGTCGGAATTCCTTCGCACGTTGATCCTGTCGCTCGTGGCGACCCACGACCCCGATCAAGTGAACCTCCTCCTGACAGATTTCAAAGGCGGTTCGACGTTCCTCGGTATGGAGACGCTGCCGCACACCGCGGCCGTTGTGACCAACATGGAAGAGGAAGCCGAACTGGTCAGCCGTATGGGTGAAGTGCTCACCGGCGAGCTCGACCGCCGCCAGTCGATCCTGCGTCAGGCCGGGATCCAGGTGGGGGCGGCCGGTGCGTTGTCGGGTGTCGCCGAGTACGAGAAGCACCGCGAGCGTGGCGCCGACCTGGCGCCGTTGCCGACGCTGTTCGTGGTGGTCGACGAGTTCGCCGAGTTGCTGCAGAATCACCCCGACTTCATTGCGCTGTTCGACAGGATCTGTCGCGTCGGTCGGTCGCTGCGCGTGCACCTGCTGTTGGCGACCCAGTCGCTGAACACCGGCGGCGTCCGGATCGACAAGCTCGAACCGAACCTGACGTACCGAATCGCCTTGCGTACCACCAGCTCTGCGGAATCGAAGGCCGTGATCGGTACTCCCGAGGCGCAGTTCATCACCAACAAGGAAAGCGGTGTGGGCTTTCTGCGGGTCGGTATGGAGGATCCGGTGAAATTCCGCAGCCTCTACACCGGCGCCAACTACGTGCCGGCAGACCAAGACAACGGCGACGGCGATGCCAAGCCGCGCGCCCAGCGGCAGGCGGCGATTCGGATCCGTCAGTTCACGACGGCACCGATCCTCGACGCGGCGGGAGCGGCGCGATGAGTACCGACGCCGAACCCAGGGTCCTCCGCGAGGTCGTTCTTCGGCAGCTGGCCACCGGCGAATCGCGTGCCTACAAGATGTGGCTGCCCCCGTTGGCCGATCCGACGCCGGTCAATGAGCTGATCGAACGTGATTACCAGCGCCAACCGCTGCGCTTCGCGCTGGGCATCATGGACGAGCCGCGCCGGCACCGACAGGAAGTGTGGGGCGTCGACGTTTCGGCGGCCGGTGGGAACATCGCGATCGGCGGTGCGCCGCAGACCGGCAAGTCGACCTTCCTGCAGACGCTGATGCTTTCGGCCGGGGCCACGCATTCGCCGCGGCAGGTGCAGTTCTACTGCATCGACCTCGGTGGTGGTGGCCTGATGTATCTGGAAGATCTGCCGCATGTGGGCGGTGTGGCCACCCGTGCCGAACCGGACCGGGTCAACCGGGTCGTGGCCGAGGTCAAGGCGGTGTTACGGGCACGCGAGCAGATGTTCAAGCAGCATCGGGTGGGCTCGATCGCCGCTTACCGCGAGATGCGCCAGGACCCCGAGCATGCCGCATATCAGGACCCGTTCGGTGACGTGTTCCTGGTCATCGACGGGTGGCCGGCGTTCGTCGCCGAATTCCCCGACCTGGAACCGGTGGTCCAGGACCTTGCCGGGCAGGGTCTGGCCTTCGGCGTGCACGTCATCATCTCGACGCCGCGGTGGACTGAGCTCAAATCCCGTGTGCGCGACTATCTCGGTACCAAGATCGAGTTCCGCCTCGGCGATGTGAACGAAACCCAGATCGACCGGATCACCCGGGAGATACCGGTCAACCGGCCGGGCCGGGCGGTCTCGGTGGAGAAACACCATCTGATGATGGGCGTGCCCCGGCTCGACGATATGCACAGCGCCGAAGGTCTCGTGGCGGCGATCTCGGCGGCCGTGCAGCACGTGTCCGAGCTCCACAGCGAGCAGGCGCCCCAGGTGCGGGTGCTACCCGAGCGGATCTATCTGCATCAGCTCGATCCGAACCCACCCGGGCCGGATTCGGATTACCGGACCCGCTGGACGGTGCCGGTGGGAGTGCGGGAATCGGATCTCGCGGTGGCCTACAACCACATGAACGTGACGCCGCATCTGCTGATCTTCGGGGCACCCAAGTCGGGTAAGACGACTATCGCGCAAGCGGTTTCGCGGGCGATCTGCAGCCGTAACAGCCCGCAGCAGGTGCGGTTCATGCTGGCCGACTACCGCTCGGGTCTGCTCGATGCGGTGCCGCAGAGCCACCTGCTCGCTGCCGGTGCGATCAACCGGAACAACGCGTCTTTGGAGGAGTCCATCAAGGCGCTGGCGCAGAACCTGCAGAAGCGTCTGCCTCCGCCGGATCTCACCACGGCGCAGCTGCGGGCCCGGTCGTGGTGGAGTGGGCCGGACATCGTGCTGCTGGTCGACGACTGGCACATGATCGTCGCGGCCTCGGGCATGATGTCGCCGATGATGCCCCTGTCGCCGCTGTTGCCGGCGGCCGCCGACATCGGCCTGCACCTTGTGGTGACGTGCCAGATGAGCCAGGCGCACAAGGCCACCATGGACAAGTTCGTGGGTGCCGCGTATGGCGCAGGTTCGCCGACGCTGTTCCTCTCGGGCGAGAAGAACGACTTCCCGTCACGTGAGATCACGGTCAGGAAAAGGCCACCTGGCCAGGCATTCATGGTTTCTCCGGACGCCAAAGAAGTCATTCAGGCGGCATACATTGATCCCCCGGAAGAAGATCCGCCGGAAGAAGAAGTGTTCGCACCACCCCTACAGGGCGGTTAGTATTTATTCAACGCATTTAGCAACGCTGGCGGCAGGCCGCCAGCAAAGGAATCGGGGGACGGATTCCTTAACGGACTGGCAAATTGCAGCCGGGCTGTTCATGGGGGGCATGTCCTTGCGATTCATATCGAACAAGGGAGAACAGCAAATGCAACCGATGACGCACGATCCGGGTGCCGAAGCCATCGCTGCGCAGGTTATCGCAAATGCGGCTCGTGGTCTCGCCGGTGGCACCACAGCCACCGCCGCTGTGACCGCGCTGGTGCCCGCGGGCGCCGACGAGGTTTCGGCCCTGGCTGCGATGTCTTTCGCAAGCGAGGGTGTCGAGGCTCTGACGGCGAACACGTTCGCGCAGGAAGAGCTGACCCGGGCTGGTGCGGCGTACACGGAGGCCTCGGGCATCTACAACGCTGTCGACTCGGCTCAGGCGAGCACGCTCTAACTCTCGTTCGGCATTCGTCTCCAACAGATAGGTTCAGCCAGCGATGGTCCCGGTACTGCCTGCGCCACCGACGTGGCATGGCATGCCACCGGAGGTGAACACGGGCCGGTTGATGGTCGGTGCCGGCCCGGTGCCGATGCTTCAGGCTGCGGCCGGCTGGGAAGCCATGGCGGTGCTGTTGGAGACGCAGGCCGATGAGTTGGCGGCGGCGCTGGCTAATCTCACCTCGGTGTGGAGTGGGGTGGCCAGCGAACGTGCCGTCGCGGCGACAATGCCGATGGTGATGTGGTTGCGCTCCACCGCATTGCAAGCGCAGAAGCGGGCATTGCAGGCCTCGGCTCAGGCCAGTGCATATTCGGTCGCATTGGCCGCGACTCCGCCTATTCCGGAGATCGAGGAAAACCACATCACCAATGTCGTCCTCAATGCCACCAATTTCTTCGGGGTCAACACCGGAGCCATCGCCGCCAACGAGACGGACTACGTCGTGCGGATGTGGAACCAGGCGGCGGGCGCGATGGACGCCTACCAGGCCGAGACGGCGATGAACGTGCTTTTCGAGCCGATGACGCCGATGACGCCGATCGTCATGCCCGGAGTGGGCGAGACGGCCGCGGCCGCGGCGTTGGCGTCGACGGCTCCCCGCGCCGCCGAGGGTGCGCTGCGAAATTTGGTGATCGAGCAGGCCGGCGCGACTGCGATGATCGAGTCGGTCGGTTTGATCACCGGCCGCACGGCAGCACAGATAAATCAAGGTGAGCAGCGCGCGGTGGGTGCCGCGCAGAATGCGCAGAATTCGGGTCAGCAGACTCAGCAGAGTGAGCAACCCGCGCAGCAGGGCCTGCAGCAAGGCATGCAGATGGCGATGCAGATGGGATCGCTGGTCGCCCAGCTCCGGCAGCAGTTCGCACAGATGATCCAGAGCCCGATGCAGAGCCTTACCCAGCCGCTGCAGCAGGTGACTCAGATGGTCAGCCAGTTCAGCAGTATGGGCGGAGACCACGACAAGGGCATCCAGATGGGGCTGCTGAACGCGATGCCGTTCTCGAACCATCCGATGGCTGGAGGCACAGGCCCGAGTTCAGGTGCGGGCCTTGTCCGGGCCGCCTCGCTGCCGGGCCTCGGTGGCACCGCACCGCGGACCTCGCTGCTGTCAGATCTGCTCGGGCCCACCGAGGAGACCAAGATCCCGGCCGCGACAGGCGCCTCGTCCAACGCGACAGGAGGTTTGGCCCCGGTCGGTGGCGGTGTCGGCCCGATGATCGGCGCAGCCAAGGAAAAGAAGGAAGGCGAGTCGACGAAGCAGGGTCTGACCGCCGCGACGCCGCTGACATACGACCGGTCGGAAGACGAAGACGACGACTGGTGAACGGTTGCACCACAAGACTTCCCGGCCACCGGGTCGGAAGACTCGCCATACCCATGGTGGGGACACAAGGAAAATAAGGGGTATCCAGCATGGCAATGAATACAGACGTTGCCGTCCTCGCCAAGGAGGCCGGCAATTTTGAACGTATCTCCGGTGAGCTGCAGAGCGTCATCGCGCAGGTCGAGTCGACCGGCAGCATGCTGGCCAGCCAGATGGTCGGGCAGGCCGGTACCGCAGCCCAGGCTGCGCTCGCACGGTTCCACGAGGCCGCTGCACGGCAGGTCCAGGAGCTGAACGACATTTCGCAGAACATCCACCAGTCGGGTGTCCAGTACAGCTCGACCGATGACGACCAGGCTTCCTCGCTGTCCGCGGCGATGAACATCTGACCTAGAGACCACAGAGAAACGGAGAATCAGACATGACGGAACAGGTTTGGAATTTCGCCGGTATCGAAGGCGGAGTCGGTGAGATCCAGGGTGCCGTCAGCACCACTCATGGACTGCTCGACGAGGGCAAGGGCTCACTCGCCGCGCTCGCCTCGGTGTGGGGTGGCTCGGGCTCGGAGGCCTACCAGGCTGTTCAGACCCGTTGGGACAACACCTCAAACGAGTTGAACACAGCGCTGCAGAACCTTGCGCAGACCATCAGCGAGGCCAGCTCGACCATGGCGCAGACCGAGGCTGGCGTCACGGGCATGTTTGCCTAGCACAACCATGTACGCGTTTGTGGGCGGGTAGGCTGCCCGACTAGGCCAGGCCTCACCCGCCCACTGCGTGCGCCTCGGTGCGGACAGCTGAATATCTTTATTTGCACTATTCTGAGGGGACCCCATGTCGGCCGACTATGACCGGCTCTTTCACCCGTCGAACCCGGGTGAACCGGTCGACGATGCCACGATCACCGTGGACCGAGATGCCATTCTGAAGGCCACGGCGACACCGCCGCCGATGCCGACCGGGGATTCCGGATCCAGCGATTCACCGTCGGCGTCGATGCCGGTGGCACCACCGCAGACGCAGATGCAGGCCTCGGCTCCGCCTCAGCGGCACGCTGAAGCGCCGCCGCCCATGCCGCAGATGCCGCCGCCGTCAGCACCGCAATGGCCGCAGAACGCGATGTTGCGTGCACCGCAGCAGCAGATGCCGGCGGGTGCTCGCTACGAGCAGCCGTACACGCTGCCTGGGCCGCCCGCCCACATGGTGCCGGGACCGGCGCCGTCGCAGTTCCCCGACTACGACCCCGAGATCAGTGGGGCATGGCGTGCGGGACAGGCTATTCCAGTACCCGCCCAGCCCGCCCAAACTTCCGCCGCAACCATGGGCAATCACCGCGCGATCGACGCGTTGTCGCACGTCGGGGTGAAGACTGGCGTGAAGATGCCGTCGCAACGGGGCTGGCGGCACTGGCTCTACCTCATGACCCGCATCAATCTCGGGCTGTCGCCTGACGAGGTCTATGAGCTGGACCTGAATAACCGGATTCGCCGTAACGCGCGAGATTCCTACCAGATCGGCATTTTTGGTCTCAAGGGCGGTGTCGGCAAGACTGCGGTCACGGTTGCGCTCGGGTCCGCGATGGCGAAGATCCGCGGTGACCGCATCCTGGCCATCGACGCCGATCCCGATGGAGGCAACCTCGCCGACCGTGCCGGTCGGCAGTCCGCGGCGACCATCTCCGATCTGCTGTCCGATCAGGAGTTGTCGCGCTACAACGACATTCGTGCGTATACCAGCATGAACTCGTCCAACCTGGAGGTGCTGTCCTCCGAGGAGTACAGCGGCGCTCCCCGCGAGTTCAACGACGACGACTGGCAGGGTGCGACCTCGATCGTGTCGCGGTATTACAACCTGGTTCTGGCGGACTGTGGTGCGGGCCTGTTCCAGAGGGCATCGCGTGGCGTGCTCTCGACGGTGTCGGGCATGGTGATCGTCGCGAGCGCGTCCATCGACGGTGCCCGGCAGGCGGCCATCACGATGGACTGGCTGCGCCAGAACGGATATCAGGATCTGCTCGGGCGCTCGTGTGTGGTCATCAACCACGTCACCCCCGGCCGGCCGAACGTCGATGTCGATGACCTTGTGCAGCAGTTCGAGCGGCATGTGCCGCCGGGTCGGGTCATCGTGTTGCCGTGGGACAAACACATCGCCCAGGGCACCGAGATTCAGCTGGGCCTGCTCGGCGATACGTACCAGCGTCGGATCACCGAGCTGGCCGCGGCCCTGTCCGATGACTTCGACAGGCTCGAACGCCGTTGACCGCCACCGCCGCTGCCTCAGACACCTCCAGTGTGACGCCCGGGCGCCCGGCGACAACGCGGGTCACTGTCCTCACGGGTAAGCGAATGACCGACCTGGTGTTGCCTGCTGCGGCGCCTATCGAGACATACATCGACGAAACCGTAAGTGTCCTGGCTGATCTGCTGGAGGACACCCCGAAAGACGTGTTGGCCGGGTTCGATTTCAAAGCACAGGGTTCTTGGGCGTTTGCGCGGCCAGGGGCGCCGCCGCTGAAAGCCGATGAGTCCTTGGACGATTCCGGCGTGGTCGACGGGTCGCTGCTGACTCTGGTGTCGGTGAGCCGCACCGAGCGGTACCGGCCGCTGGTCGAGGACGTGATCGATGCGATCGCTGTACTCGATGAGTCGCCGGTGTTCGGCCGCGAGTCGCTGTACCGTTTCGTCGGGGTTGCGATCCCGGTGGTCGGGCTGGCGATCACGGTGATGTCGGTGGTGACGTGGAGCCTGACCAGCCACGGTTGGTGGTGGCCGTTGGCGCTCGCGATCTTCGGTCTGGGGTTCTTGGGCGGAAGTGTGTTCGCGCAGAACAACTACGACAACACCAACCTGGCCGAGAGTCTGCTGCTCGGCGCAGTGCCGGCACTGGCCGGCGCCGCCGCGTTGGCGGTCCCGCTCCCCGACGGCGTCACCGGTTTGGGAGCTCCGCAGGTCGCTGGGGCCGGCGCTGTCGTGCTGTTGTTGACTTTGGCCACCCGCGGCGGCCCGCGAGGCCGGGCGGAAGTCGCCTCGTTCCTGGCAATATTGGCCCTCGCTATCACGGGGGCCGCTGTTGCGTACGGCTACGGTTCGAGCAACTGGGTGCCGGTGGGCGCGATCGCATTCGGACTCATCGTGGTGACCAACGCCGCGAAACTGACCGTGGCCGTAGCCCGTATTGCATTGCCACCTATCCCAGCTCCCGGTGAAGTCGTCTCCAACGACGAGCTGCTCGACCCGGTTGTTGGACCGGACGCGGCCGAGGAAGAAACCTCCACCTGGCAGGCAATCATCGCTTCGGTGCCGGAATCGGCTGCACGCCTTCAGGAACGCAGCCTGCTGACCCGTCAGTTGCTGATCGGTTTCCTGTCCGCGGGCGCTCTGGTGTTGTCGGTCGGCGCCGTTGCGGTTGTGGTGCAGGGGCATTTCTTCATCCACAGCCTGATCGTGGCCGGCCTGGTGTCGCTCGTCTGCGGCTTCCGGTCTCGGCTGTACGCCGAAAGATGGTGCTCCTGGGCCCTTCTGGCGGCTGCCGTGATCGCCCCGACGGGCGTGATGGTGCGGCTGTGCCTGTGGTACCCCGAGAGTGCCTGGCTGGTGCTGGCGATCTACACCATTGTGGGTGTCGTCGCCTTGATTGCCGTGGGTGCCACAGACGGCGTGCGCCGAGTTTCCCCGGTCACCAAGCGCATCCTCGAACTCATCGACGGAGCCGCGATCGCGGCAGTTATTCCGCTGCTGCTGTGGATCGCCGGCGTGTACGACCTGCTGCGGAATCTGCGGCTGCACTGAGGGCTTGTCACTTTTTGCCGGCCTGTTGAGAATTCGTGCGCCGCGGAGGTAGTTCTGTGGCGACTTGGTCGCAGGGGTGGTTGCTGCCTCGAAATCGACGAAAGTGTTGTAATCCTGGTGCAATGACAACGTTTTCGTTGATCTCCATGACTGTGGTGGCGGTGACCTGATGCCAGGACCTTTCTATTGGGCACACGGTCTCGAATTTGGCGTCATCGGGGGTGGCGTTGCTCCGGTAGCATCCACCGCAGGGATTTGAGGACGGGTGGGTTTTTGCATGGGAATGTCATGTGCAGGGCCGGCCGGGTGAGGTGGGTGGCGTGTGACTGAGACCTTGCGGATCGATACGGATTTGGTAAGGGACGCCGGCAATCGGTTGTCGGCTATTGCGGGACAAATTCCGTCGCCGCCGACAGTTACCCCAGTGACAGGTGCAGACGAATTGTCGACCACCATTTCGAGTCAGATCACGAAAGTGGTTGACCCGGTGTTGACGCAGCTGCCCGAGGTCAAGGACGCGTTTGCGGCGTATTCGGGCAACGTGACGAGTGCAGCGTCGACGTATCAGACTACGGATGAGCAGATTTCTCAGGACATCAAGCGGAAGCTGGGAGTCCTGGGAGATGAGTCCAGCAGCTCCCACCCCTCAGGAAGCGCTCCTGGTATGCCAGCTTCGGCTCACAGCGCGGCCGATCCGGCAACACTCGCGCAGGGTGCTTGGCCTGCTGCCGGCGACCAGGGGATGGGCCAAATAGGCCAGATGATGCAGATGGCTCAGCAGGCTGCGCAGGTTCCCGGGCAAATGTTGGGCAGCGTGAGTCAGTTGCCACAGCAGGTCACGCAGGGTGTGCAGCAGATCGTGGAGGCGGCCAGGAGCCGGGGCGACGGTCAGGATGCCGATAAGGCCGACGCCGGTCAAGGCGCCAGGCAGGACAAGCAGGGACCCGATGCCGAGCACAAGGGCAACGACTCTGGTCAGGCGGCGTCGCCGTCGGCCGGCGCGCATGGCGGGACTGGCGAGGCGAAAGCTCCCGTGCAGCATTCGCAGGCTGCGCCCGCCCCAGGACCCAGTGCTGGTGAACGAGCGCCGGTTAATCCGTCTCCGGCTGCGCCACCGCGGAATGCTGCGGATCCAGCGCGTGATGTGTGAAGTCGTTGTTGATGTATCGAGTGCTTCGAGGGGACGCTGAATGACGTTGCCACCGCCACCATCGGGTAACCCCGGGCCGCCGCCTCAATTCGGGGGCGGTGATCCGTTCGGAGCGCCGCAGTACCAGGCGCCACAGTGGCAGCCCCCGCAACAGCAGCCGCCAGCGTGGGCGCCCAATCCTGGTGCACAGCAGCCGGGACTACCACCGAAGAAGCGGGGTAACGGCTGGAAGTGGGGTCTCGGCGGGGTAGCTCTTCTTGCGATCATTGGTGTGACCGCTGCGATATCCATCTCGGTGGTCAAGGGCAATGAGGATGGCGGCAAGACCACTCAACCCCCGACATCTGGTGCGTCGCAATCACCGACCGCGTCGAATTCCGACATCGCCAGCGCGAACGACACCGGCCCCGCGACCATCATTACGGAAGACCCTACTTGTGCGGCATGGGGACCGATAAGCAACGCTGAATCGGCGGCCGAAACAAGGGCTGGTTGGGCCGATCACGACCACACGATTCCGTCTGCCGATTGGACTCCCGAACTGCGTGAAAAGTACGAGACGGTCAGTAGGGCGATGAGCACCTCTGCCGACCAGGCAATTGCGTTAGCGAAAAAGACGCCCCATCGTGTGATGCGAGAGCTATACGAACAGTATATCGCCTACGCACGAGCATTTGCCAATTCGCTGACCAACTATACCGCTGCAGATAATTATTTGGCTAATATCGCAGTCCATTCAGGTGTTGCCATACTGTACATATGCGAGGCAATCAGCTACAAGGCGGCTGCCTCACGCGCCCCGCTTGTCCCGGATCCAGCGCCACCGACTGAGGTTTCCAAGGCAGTCGATCCCCAAAGCCCGCAGCGCTTCATGAAGTCACGCGACGAGACTTGCTCCGAGTGGCAATCGCTATCGGATGCATTCGATGCAGATACGAAGGCGTGGGGCAACTTAGATCCAAACCATACCGCTGAGAATTGGGATTCTGATGAGCGCACAATTATTGATGCGGTTGTTCCTGTCATGAAGAAATATGCGGACGATATAGAGAGTTTGGGGCGCAGCAGTAGTAACCCGACGATTGCGGACTTCTCAGTGTTGGCCGCGCAGTATTGGCGTGCTTACGTTGCGGCGTTGCCGGCATACGTAAAGGCGGATTTTTACCTAGCTCAGGTCGGCAAACGGTTATCGCAGATCACAGTCCAGGCGTGCCGCTCGTTCGGGGCATAGGATAAAGGACGGTGACGTACTTGATATGAGCATCCAGAAGCCGGACGATCCGTACGGTATGGCTGCTCCACCTGCGTGGCCAGAAGCCGACGAAGATGCGCTCGAAACTCTGTCGCAGACCTTTAAGAACGCGGCAAGCACTGTTCGGAGACAGGTGGAATCCACCCAGCACGAGCAAGCAATGATGTTTGCTGGTGCTGCACTGTGGTCCGGTGCAGCTGCAGGCGCCGCGCACAGTGCTCTCGGTCAACGCATAACTGATCTCCAGAATTTGGCGACTGAGCTTCAAGCCGCTTGCGATTTGCTCCACGCCTGCAGTGAAGCGGTTAAAGACGCCAAGAAACAGATATCTAACAACGTGGAGAGCGCCAACGAAGATATTGGCTCAGTCAAAGGTGACGAGAATATAGAGGACGACGATAAGAAACGCTATATCCAACAGAAAATTCAAGATACCAAAAATACTAATATTGCTCTGATTCAAGCAGAGGCGAAGTTTATTTCGGGGGCACAATCCAAACCAGATCTTGCTCATTACGAGGTCAAGCGCGACCAGGGCAGTAGAAATATTACCCGCGTGAACAACCTCATGAATAACGGCGCCCCGACGTTGCCCGTGAACAACATTGCTGGTACTCCGCCTAACCCAAGTGCAACCAACCCGGGTAAAAATCCATCGCCCGGCGCCGCAGTGCCGGGCGACGGTGAGCCGGCGTTGCCTGTGAGCAACATTGCTGGTACTCCGCCTAACCCAAGTGCAACCAACCCAGGCAAGAATCCTGCTCCGGTTGCACCGGTGCCTGGTGAGCCAGCATTGCCAGCCGCCAATGTCTTTCCTGAGCCGGTTGCAACCACGCCACAAATTCCTTCCGTGCCAGGCGCAGGCAGAACGCCGCCTCCGCCACCTACTCCCGCGACTGGTTCCCCAGTACCAGGACCTGCGGGAGCGCCCGGCGTACCGAGACTGGACAGCCCTGGCTCGCCCGGTATTCCTTCACAGATAACCCCTCAGATGATGGGCAGTACAGGGCAGCCGTTGACTCCACAGCAGCAGCTCAACGACTTCACAAGGGCAATGAGCAACGCAGCGCAGCAGGCGCCCCTGAATCAGCCATTCGCGGGGCCGCAGACGGGTGGGCTGGGTCCCTCGTCGGCGCCGGTGAATCCGGCTGCCTCGTTGCAGCCGCCACCTTCTGCTCCGGCCGCACCGGCGGATTCGGCACCTGCTGCGCCATCCGGTGGAGGAGCGAGTCCGTCTGCGCCGCCGGTGAATTCGAATCTCAACGTGGCCAGTGGACCGACGCCAAGTATGCCGTTGGGTCCGGCGCCGTCGCTGCCGACAGCAGGAACGCCAGCACCGGGGCCGATGGGTCCTGCCGTGGCGCCGGCATCGACATCGTCGAACGCATCGTCGAATGTAGCGCCTGCACCTGTACCCGTGACGGCAGCTCGGGCGGAACGGGATGCTATCGCGGCTGCTCAAACCGCGAATGCTTTGCGGCGCAAGCAGGCTGGCAATGACCCGTTGCAACTCGCACGGCGCATCGCGGCAGCCCTGAACGCGTCGCCGTCAATTCCCAAGTACGGGTGGGGCTTTGTATGGGCTACCGGTCTGACCGTCGATGGCGGCATCCTCGTCGCCAATAGCTATGGAATCGCCTACATTCCCGACGAGGTGAACCTGCCCGAACAGGTCCGCATGGTCAGTGCCGATGAGTCGATTCCAGCATCGGATCGGGCGAAGTGGGCGACCTACCCGTTCCTGGCATTACAGGACTGGGCACAGCATCAGGGTGTTCGATTGCAGGCGGTCGTCGGTACGCAGGAACAGCTGACGGGTATCGATCCGGGTGTGACCAAGATGGTCCTGGACGAAAGCGATATCCCGGAGGATGGCCGCATGCAGGGCCGCAGCCGGTTGGAGATCATCGCACCGGATGCAGCGGCGATGTTGGCCGCAACGAGTGACAGTGGGTTGACCGAGCTGTTGCCGCCGAGACCTGCCGATGACACAGCACCGGCCGATAAATCCCAGTCGTTGTGGCGTGAGCTCCAGAAGCCGTTGATGCGCACCACCGAAGGTCGCGAGGTCGCGCATCTGGAGGCCTTCATCAATTACGCCAATCACCAGGGGGAACTGGCGTTGCACCGCGCTCACATAGCGAGCAGTCCCGACGAGCAGCGTGCAGCGATCGCCGATTGGGTGTATTGGCAGCACATCAGTGTGCTGATCAGCGATAGCTTGGTGCCAGCGGGATAACACTGCTCGGAACTTGAGCGTATCGATAATCTCGAATTAGTTGTGTCCGAGGCTATCTCGGATCGGCTGGAGCTATTCGTGTTGGGTGAGGGCGGCGACTGTGTGGTCGAGTCGTTCGCGGTCGGCGGTGATGGAGGCTGATGCTTGGGTGGTGGCTTTGTGGAGTGCTTCGTTGAGGCGTTGTTCGACGGTGGCGGCGCCTAGGCGGAGGAGGCCTTCTTCGATGAAGACGGATTTGAGGTGGTGATGTCCGTTCAATGTCACTTCGACGGTGTTGGTTTCGTCTGCGGCGGTGAAGGTTTCGGTGTTCATTTTGTGTAGTTGGTCGTCCATGAGGGCTTGCAGTTGTTGTGCTTTTTGTAGGACTGCGGCGACTTCGGGGTGCATGCCGTCGGTCATGAGGACTCCTTTCCGTCTTCCTTGCGGCGTCGTTGTGGGTTTTGGCGTCCGATGACTGGTTCGGTGTAGGCGTGGTCTTCTACGTAGAGGTCTTCGTCGGGGGACAGGTTGGGGTCGCGGCGTTTTTCTTTACCTTGGTGGCCGCCGCCGTGGCCCATGCCACCCATGCCACCGCCGCCCATACCACCACCAGCGGTACTCGTGGGAGCAGTGCCAACAGGCACCGGGCCGCGGGCGGATGCTGCTGCGGCGTCAACGCCGCTCGGGGCTGTTCCCAGCGGCGCCGACGGCGCGCCGCCTCCACCAGCACCGCCACCGCCTGCTCCGCCATCGCCGAGACTGGCCGGTTTCAGGTCGGGCTCTTTAACTTTCGGCAGCGGGGGCTCAGCGTCTCCCAGTCCACCCGGCATCCCACCGGCAGGAAACCCGCCGGTGCCCGCAGGTGAACCACCGCCGGCGGGCGACCCGCCTGCACCGGATGGCGAGCCGGCCCCGGATGGACCAGCCGACTGCGGCTGCTGTGCTGCCATGGCTGACGCAGTATCTCGGGCGGAGCCGGATTCATTGGGCGAAGTCGAATTCCTGCCACCAACACCGCCGGTCTTGTGGGCCTCGCTGCCTCCGGGCTTGTCGGTCTGCCCGCTCGGTTTGCCGCGAGGAACATCGTCCGGTTTCACCGGAGGTGTTGAGTAGCCGCCTTGTGGGGGTCCTTCTGGTCGAATCGGAGAGATGTCGAGGCCGTTGGCGTACCGAGTTAGTGTTTGGGTGGATAGCTCCTGTTTCATCTGGTAGAGCCGACTCCAGGAGTCACCGTCTTGTTCGTTTTCGACAGATTCGACATCCATCTCGGTCGGGTGGTTGGGCTGTTCCGAGTAATGCGTGTCGACAAGCTTCTGTATCTGATCGTTTACTTTGCCGCATGCCGGCGCCAGCGTGTCGAGCAGCCACGACTGATGTTTGCGGAAAGCAGCCTCGGCCACCTCGGCTGAGGCGCCCTCCCAGTGGGTGTTGTCCAGGTTGTACAACTGGGCGCGCTCGCCGATTGCGGTCTGCAGCTTCTGAATCTGTTCTTTCAAGTCGAGCAGGCTTCGGCCACCGTCGGAGGTGTTGATGGCCTTGGCGGCGGGTTCCCAGTCGGGATCGTCGTCGGGGGCCGGTGCCGGCAGGCCGGTGCCGGCGTAGGTCATCGCAACCGACTCGGCATCGAATTGGGGTCGCGGCTGGATCGATTCGACACCCGTCGGAACGCCACTGTCGACCGATCGAGCTTTGGCCTCGTCAACTATCCGATAGGCATCAGCTGTGGCATGAAGACACGCGGCAAGTCGCTTCGCCTCGGCGTTTCCGGCGGCAACCGCAGTTCTCAGGTTCTCCAGTGAAGCGGCAATGATTGCTATGGCTTTCCGCGCCATCTGGAGTTCGCACGGTGTGTCCCCAAGGCTGGGTATCTCCGGCACGGTCGGGAGGTCCGCCTCTAGCGCACTGGCTTTCGCGTCCAGGGTCTCTGGCGTCACTTTGACGAATGACTGTTCGCTTGTCATGGCATCCCCTCTGACTGTTGCAATGCCAGCTGATAACGGTGTATCGCCCCGGAGGGAGTCTCGGATCGGCTGGAGCTATTCGTGTTGGGTGAGGGCGGCGACTGTGTGGTCGAGTCGTTCGCGGTCGGCGGTGATGGAGGCTGATGCTTGGGTGGTGGCTTTGTGGAGTGCTTCGTTGAGGCGTTGTTCGACGGTGGCGGCGCCTAGGCGGAAGAGGCCTTCTTCGATGAAGACGGATTTGAGGTGGTGATGTCCGTTCAATGTCACTTCGACGGTGTTGGTTTCGTCTGCGGCGGTGAAGGTTTCGGTGTTCATTTTGTGTAGTTGGTCGTCCATGAGGGCTTGCAGTTGTTGTGCTTTTTGTAGGACTGCGGCGACTTCGGGGTGCATGCCGTCGGTCATGAGGACTCCTTTCCGTCTTCCTTGCGGCGTCGTTGTGGTGCTCCAGCGACACCATCGTTGGGTGTCGGCTGCGGACCGCCGTCTGCCATGGCGATCCCCCTACTGTTCCAGCGCCATTTGATAACGGCTCTCTTCACGCGGATTGATCAGCTGGATCGGCAGCTGCCGGTGCCGGGGTGTATCAATAAAGTTGGGCCGCAAGATGACTCGTCCGACTCCCTGATGCGGGCCGAGGTAGGTCGTGGCATGGGGCCAGGCCACCCGGGGCACACGTCCGACTCGGCCGTTGATCAACGACGCGAACTCGCGGAACTGTGGGCTGAGTGTGATCACCGCACCGGCGGCTGCCGAACGGATCAAAAACTGGGTGAAGAGCCGCGCGTCACCGAGGTTGATGCTGACATCGATGTTGTCGAACGGCATGTACACCGGGTAGCGGTCGGCGGTCTCGCCGATAAGCACACCGGCCGATCCGATCGGGATTTCGTAGTGCTTGTCGGCCACCGGGCTGATGCCCTGCAGCGCCGCCCGCTGGCCACCGAACAGACACGAAAACCCGCGCGGAGTGGTGGGATTGGCCAACGTTGTCAGCAGCACCGTGTTGATCGGCGCCATGCCGGGAATGACCCGCACCCGCGTGGTGGTGTGATCGGCTCGTGCCGACCACCACACGTCAGGGCCACCCGGAGCACTGTAGGCAGCGGTAAAAGTACTGCGGCCCTTGATGACCGACCAGGCTTCCTGCTCGAAACTGATTTCAGTGGCCTTGTCGTAGTCATCGAAGCTGCGGCAGCATTGGGCGTCGATCCCATGGCTGGCCAGTTGATCGGCGATTCGCGTCGTCGACGCCACCAGATACCGCGCCAGGCCCGACACCCCCGAGTCGCGTCGCTGCGCAGAACGTTGCGTCGTATCGGGATTCGCGCGCAACACAACCCAGGTACGCCGGTTCGCTGGCGCAGGGTAGGGCCCCACCACCTGCTCGTAGAGCGCCACCAGACTGGCCGGTGCTGTGCGGCCCACTCGATGGCCGGACGATACGATGTCGGCCTCAAGGTCAGGGCAGTGCGCGAGTAGCAGATCTTCGACGAGCTTGCTGCTGACGATGTCATCGGTAACGGCTGTGCCGTTGACGATCACCGTCGGGGTGAACGGCCGTGGCACCAGCTCGATCACGGAGATCAGATACTCGCCCTGCCACCGCACCGCGACGTGATCGCCGGGCAGCACGGTCGAGCCCACCGCAGGCTCGGATGCCGGATCGGGGGTGGTGCGGTGCCGCCGGCGCCAAGAGACGACGGCTGCGACCCAACCGGTGAGCCGTCGCCCGCGGATCGTCAGCATTGAGAACACCGCGGCGAGCGCGGCGAGCGTGATCCCCAACCACAGCAGGTGGAAGTGCAGGCAGAGCGCCACGCACGCGGGGATCAGTGCCGCAGCCCAGATGGCGTGGCCGGTGCTGAACCGAAAACCGAACTGGCGCAGTATATTCATCGGCGTCGCCTCAATGCGCGCCGAGCCATGGCGCCGACGCCGAGGACGAAGGCCAAGCCGACACCGATGGCGACGACGATCGTTATCGGCCCACGGTCCGGCGGTGGGATGTGCACCGGCGGCGGCACTTCCTTGACCTGCATGGGGGCATTGGCCGGGCCGCTGGGGATCTCCCACGTGAGCGCGGCGACGGGGTCGATGACCCCGGCCCCGACATAGTTGTCTACGCCACCGCCGGGATGCCGGGCAGTGGCGGTGATCCGGTTGATGATCTGCGCGGCGGTGAGATCCGGGAAGCGCTGCTTGAGCAGTGCAGCTAGACCTGACACGTAGGCAACCGAAAACGACGTTCCGAACAGGGGTTTGGGACCGTCCTGGTCGGCGACGGCGTTGACCGGCTGACCGTCGTACCCGAGCGCGGTGAGGTTCTCACCGGGTGCTGCGGCACCCACCCAGGGACCGGACATCGAAAAGTTGCTTGGCTGACCGTTCTCGGCGATGCTGCCGACGGTCAGGACCATCGGGTCATACCAGGCGGGGCTGACGATGGTCTGAACTTTCCCCCATCCCCGGGGATCGGAGGGAACCGATGGGTCTGGCGGCGGGTTCTGCGTGCAGTCGCCGCCGGTGTTTCCGGCGGCCACCAAGATCACCACATTCTTGACACTGACCGCGTAGTTTATTGCGGCGCCCAGAGTTGACTCGTCGATACGTCGGGTGACTTTGTAGCAGGCGGCCTCACTGATGTTGATCACCTGCGCCCCAATGTTGGCGGCATGCACGATGGACCGGGCCAGGCTGCGGATCGACCCGGCGGTAGGGGTGTCGTTCGGGTTGTTCAGGTCCCGCTGAGCACCCTTGGGCTGGAACATCCCCGAGGTCTGGCGCAGCGACAGGATTCGGGCATCGGGTGCGACACCGACGAAACCGTCGGTGGGTGACGGGCGTCCGGCGATGATGGACGCGGTCAGGGTTCCGTGGGCATCGCAGTCGGACATGCCGTTGCCGCCGGCGTCGACGAAATCACCGCCGGGTTGGGCGGGCACGCGTGGCGAACCGTTGACGCCGGTATCGATGACGGCCACAGTTACCCCGGCGCCCGTTGCGAACTTCTGCGCGTCGGCGATCCGGAGGTAGGTGTTCGCCCACGGCTTATCTGCGAAGTTCGAGTTCGGCATGACCGTGGGGCCCTTGCACTCGTAGCGCTGCTCGGTCGGCTCGTCGGGACCTAGTTGATCTGGCGGAACTGCGACGGGATCGATCACAGGCGGATCGATGGCCCAGGCCGGCGGTGCACTGAACATCGTCAGCAACACCGCAAGCACCACGACGGCTAACCGCTGCACGCCTCACGCACCCCCTCGACGGTAGATTCGTCTGCCGTGTGCTGGTGCACATGCAGCAAACAAATCTTCGCCTGCCCCGAACCGCATCCACCTACGTCAAGCCGACTGGCCATTTGCACGCAGGCAATCATAAAGGTGTACCAGAGGCCGGAATTACGCTTTCTTGCCGGGGTACGTGGCGGATGATGCGGGGCAATGACGCCGGGCTGGCTTGTCAGGCCGACCAAATGACGACTCGCACCGTTCGAGTACGAACGGTGCGAGTCGCTGGGACACAACTACTTACGCGTCGAGGTCTTGCTCCACGAGGCCGGCGACAGTGGCGAGAGCGTCGGCGTCGTCGGATTCGACGGTGACCGATGCTCCGTTGCCGGCGCCGAGGGTCATGATCATCAGGGCGGATCCGGCGTCCACCGGCTCGCCGCCGTCGACCGAAAGAGTCACGGGTACACCGGCGTTGACGACGGCTTCGGCGATGACGGCGGCGGGCCGAGCGTGCAGGCCGATGGCGGAGCCGACGATGACGGTCTTGCTGGGCATTGATTCTTCTCCTTAGGTGGTGGCCAGCGCCGGGGCATCCGACGTGGTGACGGTGGGTTTGGCGAATTGCTTGGCCGCGATGACGGCCAGGGCACTGACGACGGCGCCGGCAGCGAGCGCGATCAGGAACCACAACAGGTTTCCGATCGCGAAGAACACGAAGATGCCGCCGTGCGGGGCCTTCGAGGTGACGTCGAACGCCATGATGAGGCCACCGGTGACCGCACCACCGAGCATCATCGACGGGATGACCCGGAACGGGTCGGCTGCGGCGAACGGGATGGCACCCTCGGAGATGAACGAGAGCCCCAACAGCCAGGCGGCGCGGCCATTTTCACGCTCCGGCTCACTGAACAGCCCGGGCCGCAGCGTGGTTGCCAGTGCCATGGCCAACGGCGGCACCATGCCGGCAGCCATCACGGCGGCCATGATCCGCAGCGATGAAGGGTCGGCGACGTTGAGCCCGGCGGTGGCGAACGCGTAGGCGGCCTTGTTGACCGGCCCACCGAGGTCGAAGCACATCATCAGACCGAGGATGACACCGAGCAGGACCACCGAGCTGCCGGAGAGTCCACCGAGCCAGTGCGTCAGGCCCGAGGTGATGGCGGCCAGCGGCCGGCCGAGCAGCATGAACATCAGCAGGCCGACGATGAGCGACGCGCCGAGCGGAATCACCACGACCGGCATCAGCCCGCGGAACCACTTCGGCACCTTGAAGGAGCTGATCCACAGCGCGGCGAACCCGGCGATCAGACCGCCCACGATACCGCCGATGAATCCGCCGCCGACGAAGACCGCCACGGCTCCTGCCGTGAAACCCGGTGCGATACCGGGCCGGTCGGCGATCGCAAAGGAGATGTAGCCGGCCAGCGCGGGCACCAGGAACCCGAAGGCCAGCCCGCCGAGACTGAACAGCACCGCCCCTAGGTACTGGGTGAAGCCGCCGCTGGGCAGGTTGGTCAGCGTGTTGGTGGTGGCGATGATGTGAGCCAGCGAATCCGTCTGCCCGGCAGGCTTGTTGGCGATCTCGTATCCGCCGAACAGGAAGCCGAGCGCGATCAGCAGACCACCGGCGGCGACGAACGGGATCATGTAGCTCACGCCGGTGAGCAGGATCTGCCGCAGCCGGGTGCCCCAGCCCACCCCTCCGGCGGTCGACGGCGTGGCCGCCGCGGTGACATCACCGGCGACCCGTGCAGCATTGGGATCGCCTGCCGCACTGACGGCTTCGGCGATCATCTTGCCCGGTTCGTTGATGGCGCGTTTCACACCGGATGCGATGACGGGCTTACCGGCGAAGCGCTGCTTGTCCTTGACCCCGACGTCGGTGGCGAAGATGACGGCGTCGGCTTCGGCGATGGTCGAAGCGGCCAACGGTGTGCTGCCAGACGAACCCTGGGTCTCCACAGTGAAGTTCACGCCGGCCTCCTGGGCCGCGAACTTCAGCGCGTCGGCCGCCATGTAGGTATGGGCGATTCCCGTTGGGCAGGCGGTGATTGCGACGATGGACACGGTCTTCGGCGCGGCCGTCGGAGTCGCTGACGCCGGAGCGGCGGCTGCGGCAGGAGCAGGTGCGGCGGCGGGCGCCGGGTTCACCACACCGTCGACGAGCGTCACGATGTCCTCGGCGGATGCGGCGCTGCGCAGCGACGCCACAAATTCCTTGCGCACCAACGCCCGGGCCAGGCTGGACAGCAGTTTCATATGTTCGGCACCACCGGATTCCGGCGCTGCGATGAGGAATGCGAGATCGGCCGGGCCGTCGGGCGCACCGAAGTCGACCCCGGGGGACAGCCGGGCGAACCCGATGGTGGGCGTGTCGACGTACGGCGACCGGCAGTGCGGGATGGCGATGCCCCCGGGCAGTCCGGTCGCGGACTGCGCCTCGCGGGCTAGTGCCGCACCGATCAGTCCTTCGGTGTCGGAGGTACGGCCCGCCGTGGCGAGTGCACCCGCCAGGCGACCGATGACGGCTTCCTTGTCGCCGTCGACGGCCACGTCGAGCAGGACGAGATCTGGGGTGATGATCGATTGGGTCATAGCGGCACCTTCATGGCGTGGATACGGATGGGTTCGAGATCGAGTTGGGCAGGGGTGGGCAGGGCAGATCCGGGCAGGGCGGCGGCGGCGCTGCCGTAACCGACTGCCATGCGCAGCCGTTGCGGCGGCTCGGCACCGTCCACTGTGGCGCGCAGATAACCGGCCAGAGAGGCGTCGCCGGCGCCGACGGTGCTGCGCGGGGTGATGGGAGGGGGCGAGGCGTGCCAGGCGCCGACCCGGTTGACGAGTATGGCGCCCGCCGCGCCCAGCGTGGCCAGTACTGCGCCGACGCCGCGGTCGATCAGTTGCGTGGCCGCTGCCACGATCGGCGCTTGATCACCCTGGGCGGCAGCGTGTTCCAGTTCTTCGGCGGAGCCGCCGACCAGGTCGGCCAGTTCCTCGGCATTGGGTTTGATCAGGTCGGGTGCGGCGACGTCGAATGCCGCGGCCAGCGCCGCCAGCGGGGCTTCGGAGGTGTCGATCGCCACCAGGCAGTCGAGCGGTGCGAGCTGCGCTGCGACGCGGGCATACCAATCGACAGGTGCTCCGGGGGGCAGCGATCCCGACAGCACGACCCACGATGCCGACTGGGCCTGCTGCACCACGCAGTCGGTGAGGGCGCGCAGCGACGCCTCGTCGAGTGGTGCCCCGCGCTCGTTGAGTTTGGTTGTGGTGCCGTCAGTTTCGGTGATGGCAAGGTTGGTGCGGACCGGCTCGTCGATCGGCACCGCGGTGAACGGAACTCCGCGGGTGCGCAGTGCACCCAGCAGCGGATCGTCATCGGCGGCGGGCAGGACGGCCAACACGTCGACGTCGGCCAGGATGAGGGCGCGGGCGACGTTGATCCCTTTGCCACCCGGTTCGACCGTGACGGTGTCGACACGCTGCACCGCGCCGCGGGTCAGCGGGTTGGCCAGTGTGACGGTGCGGTCGAGGCTCGGATTGGGGGTCACGGTGACGATCATGCAATCACAACTTCGACGCCGTGCGAGGTCAGTTCGGCGCGGTCGGCCGGAGCGATATCACCGTCGGTGATCAGGGTGTCGACCTTCTCGATCGGGGCGAAGCTGACGAAATTCTCCCGGCCCACCTTCGATGAGTCCGAGGTCACCACAACGTAATTGGCGGCCGCGACCATGGCGCGTTTGACTGCCGCCTCATCGGAGTCCGGGGTGGACAGGCCGTGCCGCGCGGTGATGCCGTTGGTGCCCATGAATGCGACGTCCACCCGCAGCGTGCTGAGCACGGACAGGGCCTGCTCCCCGACGGCGGCCTGAGTCAGGCCGCGTACCCGTCCACCGAGCAGTTGCAGCGTGACCGTCGGGATGACGGCCAGTCGGGCCGCGATGGGCACCGAGTTGGTCACCACGGTCAATTCCCGGTCGGTGGGCAATTGGGCGGCGAGGCGCGCCGTGGTGGTCCCGGCGTCCAGCAGCACTGTGGCGCCACTGAGGGGCAGGAAGTCCAGGGCTGAGGCAGCAATCGCATCCTTTTGCTCCGCACGGGTGGTATCGCGCTCGCCGACTCCGGATTCGACCAGGTGAAGCGTACGGGCGGGGACGGCGCCGCCGTGGACACGGCGCAACAGGCCGGCCTTGTCGAGCACGGCCAGGTCGCGGCGCACGGTTTCGGTGGTGACGTCGTAAGTCTGTGCGAGTTCCGCAACAGAGGCCCGGCCTCTGCTCATCACCAGCGTGGCGATGGCCTGCTGGCGTTCTTCGGCGTACATGACCCTCCCGTTTGTGTGGGTTAGATCGTAATTAGATGTTGACCTATGTTGTTTTACGCTTATTCGTGTTGACTTGTCAACGGTTTCTTGTAATGTGTCTCACATGAGTACTTCATCTCCCGTTACTTCACACGTCGTCCTACGCGGTGTCCCCGTGGTGGGCGGGGTGCAATGTGGGCCCGTGATCCGTCCGGGCAGGCTGCCCGTCATCGACGCGCCGGCAGGTGACGTCGATGAGCCCCAGCGGCCGGCGGAAGCCGCGCGCTTCACCGCCGCTGCGACAGCCGTCGCCAACCGCCTGCGCGACCGGGCGGCGCACGCCACCGGAGCTGCCGCGGAGGTGCTGGCCGCCACCGCGACACTGGCGCAGGACCGGGCCTGGCTGGGCGCTGCCGAGAAGCGCATCGCCGGCGGCGCGCCCGCAGTGCGCGCGGTCGACGGGGCCGTCGACCAGTTCGTGGCGCTGTTCACCCAGCTGGGGGGATTGATGGCCGAGCGAGTCACCGACCTGCGGGACATCCGCGATCGTGTCGTCGCCGAACTGTCCGGTCTGCCGGAACCGGGAGTGCCGCTGCCGGACGTGCCGTCGATCTTGTGCGCCGAGGACCTTGCGCCAGCCGACACCGCGGGCCTGGATCCCTCGCTGGTGATCGGGCTGGCGACCACGCTGGGCGGCCCTACCAGCCACACTGCGATCATTGCCCGCCAGCTGGGCATTCCGTGTGTCGTGGCGGTCGGTGGGCTCGATGATGTCGCCATCGGTACGTCGGTGCTGCTGGACGGTACGTCGGGCACTCTCACCATCGATCCGGACCCGCTCGAGGCGGCGAGCGCGGTGACCGCTGCTGAACACGCGGCCGAGCAGGCGCGGCGGTGGACCGGCCCGGGTGCGACCGCCGACGGTCACGTCGTCGCCGTCCTTGCGAACGTGCAGGACGGCGCCGCGGCCCGCGCTGCCAGTCAGACCCCGGCCGAAGGTATCGGTCTGTTTCGCACTGAGCTGTGTTTTCTGAACCGCGACACCGAGCCCACGGTCGACGAGCAGGCCAAGATCTACGGCGAGGTGCTCGACGCGTTCGTCGGCCACAAGGTGGTGATCCGCACGCTCGATGCCGGTTCGGACAAGCCGCTGAAGTTCGCCGGACATCCCGATGAGGCCAACCCGGCACTCGGAGTGCGCGGCATCCGGATCGCCGAGGGAAATCCAGGGTTGCTCCACCGCCAGCTCGAGGCCATTGCCGCCGCGGGCGTTGCGTCGGGTAACCAGCCGTGGGTCATGGCGCCCATGATCTCGACCGCGGCTGAAGCGGAAAGCTTTGCCGCCGCTGCTCGTGCTTACGGTTTGACGCCGGGCGTGATGATCGAAGTGCCCGCCGCGGCGCTGCTGGCCGACAAGATCCTCGATCACGTCGACTTCCTGTCGATCGGCACCAATGACCTGACGCAGTACACGATGGCCGCCGACCGGATGTCTGCTGATCTGGCCACGCTGACCGACCCCTGGCAACCCGCGGTACTCGCGCTGGTGGCGATGGCGGTGCGGGCCGGTGCGGCGGTCGGAAAGCCGGTGGGTGTGTGCGGCGAGGCGGCTGCCGACCCGCTGTTGGCCTGTGTGCTGGTGGGCCTCGGTGTCACGTCCCTGTCGGCGGCCGCGGCGGCGGTCGCTGCGGTCGGCGCGAAGCTCGCGCAGGTCAGCCTCGAGCAATGCCGCGCGGCCGCCGACGCGGTGTTGGGGACTGCGACGGCCGCCGAGGCGCGGGCTGCCGCGCTGGCCCTCCTCTCCTGACGTTGAGGGGCGGCGAGGGGCAAAGCATCCGCGCGGAATAATCGGACCGCAGTCCGGTTATAGGGGTATCAGCTCAGATACCCCAGGAGGTACAGATGCCAGCCATCACCGCCGACACCCTGACTCTGCCGCGCATCGCGGCACCCAAGGCGTCGGACACCGAACGCCCCGTTCGGTCCATCACCACCGGCCCGCGCGGCTACGAGGGCGAAGGATTCCCCGTCGTGCGCGCATTTGCCGGGGTCAGCGCCGCCGACCTCGACCCGTTCGTCCACATGGATCAGATGGGTGAGGTGGAGTACCAGCCGGGCGAGCCCCGTGGCACCGACTGGCACCCGCACCGCGGCTTCGAAACCGTCACGTACATGATCGACGGCCGGTTCGCCCACCAGGATTCCCACGGAGGCGGCGGCTTGATCACCGATGGCGCCACCCAGTGGATGACGGCCGGGGCCGGCATCCTGCACATCGAGACCCCACCGGCCGAACTCGTCGAGAGCGGCGGAACATTCCACGGCATCCAGCTGTGGGTGAACCTGCCCCGCAAGGACAAGTTCGCGACGCCGAGATACCAGGCCATCGAGGGCGATGAGGCCAGGCTGTTGGCATCGCAGGACGGCGGCTCGCTGGTGCGCATCATCGCCGGCGACATCGAAAGTGAAACCGGGCCCGCACGCGGTCCTGGTACTACACACACGCCGATCACCATGGCCCACGCCACGATCGAACCCGGCGCGCAGCTCAACCTGCCGTGGAACCGCGAGTTCAACGCACTGGTCTACGTCCTGAGCGGGCGCGGCAGCGTAGGCCCGGTCGCACACCCCATCCACCAGGGTCAGCTGGCCGTGTTCGGGCCCGGTGACCGCATTACGGTGACGGCCGAAGGCACCCAGGATTCGAACCGGCCAGCGCTGGAGATCCTGCTGCTGGGCGGTCGGCCGATCCGGGAGCCGGTCTTCCACTACGGTCCGTTCGTGATGAACTCCAAGGCGGAGTTGATCCAGGCCCTGGAGGACTATCAGTCCGGCAGGTTCGGCCAGATCCCGCCGAACGCACTGATGCCGCATCGGCCGTTCAACTGACGCGGCTACCGCATCGTCTCGGCGGGCTGTGGATACAGCAGTTCCAGCTCGCCGAGGTTGGCGGCCACCGTCACCAGCGGCAGCGCGGCCGACACCGCCAGATCGTCACCGGTGGACTCGGAGCGCAGGCACCGCACGAGACTGTCGCTGATTGGCGGCAGAGAGCGGGTGTCGCCGCCGACCAGTCGCGCACAGATCGCCTGTGCGTGCAGCTCCAGCACATCTCGTGTCTGCTGGTAGGCGCCGTGTGGCGGCGGTACGACGTCGGTGATCAGCTCCGCGGCAGCCCGTACCCGAATCGCCCGGTTGGCCGCCTTCACCACCGGGGCGCGCAGGTCAGAAGGCCCGCCGTTTTCTGAAAGATAGTGGCGCACCGAGTCATCCAATATCCGGGTCGCCTGCAGCGCGTCGTAGCTGAGCGCGATCACCCGATCGTTCGCCTCCTCGGACGCACCCCGGGTCGCCCGCAGCACCGCGGCGCGCAGGAACTTCGCCCCGACCGTCCGGGCGTTGTTGATCGCCTTGGCCACCGACGCGGAAGCGCCCCGCGGCCACAACAGCAGCGAAACCACGATGCCGACCGACGCGCCGACCACCACGTCCTCGACCCGCACCAGGCCCACCCGCCAACCGGTCGGCACGATCAGGTTGAAGTTGATCAGCACCATCATGGTGAAGGCGGCCTGGCCGGCCGTGAACGACACCACCCCCGGCACATACGCCGAACCGAACGCCACCACCGGCAGCAGCAGCCACAGCACCACCGGATCCACGCCGACCAGCTTGATCACGATCGCACCGAGCACGAAACCCACCGCCGTACCGGCCACTGCCCGCAACACCCGCGTCCCGGTGGCCAGCGCGCTGCTGCGCAGCACGGACATGGCGCCGAGCACCACCCAGAATCCGTGCTGGACCGGAAACACGTGCGTGACCGTGACGGCGACCGCCAGGCCGATTCCGGTACGCAGACTGTTGCGCAGCACCACCGCCCGCGTGGCCAGAAATCCTCTGGCGATCGCCGCGACCGCGACGGTCTCCGGCATCACCCAGTCCGCGGCGCCGGTCTTCGGCAGCCGCAGTCCCAGCACCCGGGCCCATACGGGCCGCGCGTCGGCCAGCGCGGCGTTGCCGATGACGCGCCCGGTCACCGCGATGGTGGCCGAGGTGGTGCGCCGCTTGAGCAGCGTGCGGCCGACTTCGACGGCGGTCTCGTCGTCGGGCGCGTCGAGCACTGCGATGACGTCCTCACGGTAGGTGCCTTGTGCCACCGTCCGCTGCTCGGCGAGTGCCGTATGTAGGTCCGCGCCATGAGCTGCCCGCTTGCCGACGTCGTGGATGCTCAGCACCGCCGCACTGTCGCGAAGCACCCGCACCGCCGTAGCGCGCATCGGACCCAGCAGGTCCCCGGTGTCGCCGGTGACTTGGTCGGTCAGCCAGCCCAGATCGTCGACCACCCGCACCAGGGCGCGGCTGCCTGCGGTGAGCGCCACCGGCCGGTAGTCGGCGCCGAGAAAATTCGCGTACAGGGCATTCATCGCCCGGGTGACGTCGCGGCCCGACGCGGTGCCCTCCAGTCGGTCGGCGAGCAGCTGGCACACCTTGGCCGCATTGCGGCGCAATTCATCGTGATGACGTGGCGGGAACAGGAACAAGGCCGCGGGCACACAGACCACCAGGGCGATGAGCCAGCCCAGTAATCGGTCGGGAATCGGGCCGACCGGTGTACATACTGGCAGCACGAACATCAGCAGGGTGGCGCGCTGGCCGGCCGCGACGATCTCGCTGAGCACCCCGGAGAACGACACCACCACGCCCACGATGAACATCGCCGCGACGCTCAACCACGGGTGCGGCGCCAGCAGCGTGCCCAATGTGATCAGCACGGCGCCGTTGAACGCGAGGCCGCAGTAGGCCAGGGCGCGGGCGGCCCGGTTGCCGGGGAAGTCGGCGGTGATCAGCAGCGAGACGGCGCCGAAGATGCTGAAGAGCGGGGTCTGCGAACCGGGCCCGACGATGAAGCCGATGGCCGCCGCGATGGGCAGCACAATGGCCGCTCGTGCTGCGCGGCGCAGTGCGTCGTGTTCGGGGTCGCGGTCATGGATCCGATCTACTGCCCGGTGCCAGAGCTCGCCCGGGTTCAGCATGACTGCCGATGCTAGCCGGGTGATTGATCTTGGGCGCCGCAGCACGGCTCTCGGGAGACGCCGCCGGCCAGCCAGGACATCATCGTTTCTCGGTCGGGCAATTCCCCACCTGATGTTTGCTGGGCAGGTCTGAGGCGGCGTCGCGGCGGCGGCCGTTGCGGCCAGCGCCCGGTGTGTTGTGGCACACTTTGTCATGTGGCGCATACCGCGAGCCGGGGGCCGGGACGTCCCCCCGCAGCTAAGGCTGCAGAGACCCGTGAGCGCATCTTGCGTGCTGCTCGTGAGGTGTTCAGCGAACTCGGATACGACGCTGCCACTTTCCAGGCGATAGCGATCCGGGCCGATCTGACCCGTCCGGCGATCAATCATTACTTCGGCAGCAAGAGCGTGCTGTACCGCGAAGTGGTTGAGCAGACAAATACATCGGTGATTGCCGCGGGCATTGCCAGAGCAAACGAGTCCTCGAGGCTGCTCGGCCGGTTGTCGGCCTTTTTCTCCGCCGCGATGGACGCCGATTCGGCCGACCGGTCGACAGCGGCGTTCCTGGTCACCTCGGTGTTGGAGGCCCAGCGGCACCCCGATCTGATCTCTGAAGAACACGATGCGTTGAAGGGTTCGAGAGCGTTCGTGTCGTGGGCGGTCAACGACGCCGTCGAATGTGGCGAACTGAGCGCCGACACCGACATCCCGGCGATCGTGGAGATGTTGATCGCGGTGATGTGGGGCATGGGTTTCTACGCCGGCTATGTCGGTAACGCTGATGAACTCGCAGTCGTCGTCGACAAGTTCGAACTGCTGATGGCCAACAAGCTCTGGCGGCTGCGCGACTGACATGTGAGCTGAGCCACGGCAGCCCGTAGCCTGCCTAACTTGCTGAGTAGCATCGGTCAGATGAGCTCACTGCGTAGTCACGACGACACCTGGGACATCGCCACCAGCGTCGGTGCCACGGCCGTCATGGTGGCCGCGGCCCGCGCCGTGGAAACCGAGCGCGAGGATCCGCTGATCACCGACCCGTACGCCCGCGTACTGGTCACAGGAGCCGGCACCGGCATCTGGGAAACTTTGTTGGATAAGGATTTTGCCGCCAAGATCGAGTCGGTCGATACTGAGGCCGCAGCGATCTTCGAGCACATGGGCAACTACCAGGCGGTGCGTACCCACTTCTTCGACGCGTACTTCGCCGACGCTGTGCGGGCCGGTATCCGTCAGGTCGTCATCCTGGCCTCTGGCCTGGATTCGCGGGCGTATCGGTTGGAGTGGCCCGCGGGCACGACGGTGTACGAGATCGACCAGCCCAAGGTGCTGGAGTATAAGACGGTCACCCTGGCCGACCATGGTGCACAGCCGTCGGCCGAGCGGCATGAGGTGGCCATGGACCTTCGTTTCGACTGGCCGAAGGCGTTGCGGGAGGCTGGTTTCGACGCGGCCAAGCCCACGGCTTGGCTGGCCGAGGGCTTGCTGATGTATCTGCCCGCCGACGCCCAGGACCGCCTCTTCGAGCAGATCACCGAACTGTCGGCGCCGGGCAGCCGGATCGCGGCCGAGACCGCGGGACGTACGGCCGAGGAGCGGCGCGAGGAGATGCGGCAACGGTTCGCACGGTTCGCGGCCCAGTTCAACCTGGGCCAGGCCCTCGATATCCAGAACCTGATCTACGACGATCCGGACCGGGCCGATGTCACCAAGTGGCTCAACGAGCATGGCTGGCGGGCGCACGGCCTGCATTCGCTGGCCGAGATGCGCCGGCTGAACCGGTCCGTCGAATTGGAGCATCCGCTCGACGATGACGCGTTCTCGACGTTCGTGACGGGCGAACGCTCGTAGCAGCAGCGCAACAAAAAGCGGGGCGCCGGATATTCTCCGGTGCCCCGCTTTCTATGTCGTCAGCGGCTCTGGTGGGCGGAGGTGTCGACCTGCGGCACGCTCACGTGCGGACCGATCTGGTCCAGCCAGCTGTGGTGGTCCACCCCTGCTGAAGCCGGCCCGGCCAGCCCCAGAACGGCTGCGGCCAGTCCGCTTGCGATGACTGCGGTGAATCCGAACTTCTTCATTCTTTCGCCTCTTCCTTTTTTGTTTTCCTGACCCGTTCAACCGAAAGCGATACGCGGTGATTTCGGCTCGCACGGCTTTGGCAGCAATTGATCGGCGGTTGGCAGAATCGACCGAGTGCTTTGCGGACCCGGCTCAGCGGAGCTGAGTTGACCGCCGTATACAGGGGAGGGACCGATACGCGAAGCCCCCTTTGTGAAAGAGAGGACCCTCATGCCGGGTGTGCAAGACCGTGTTGTCGTCGTCACCGGAGCCGGTGGTGGTCTGGGACGTGAATACGCCCTGACGATGGCGCGCGAAGGTGCCAGCGTCGTCGTCAACGACCTCGGAGGCGCCCGCGACGGTACCGGTGCCGGACACAGCATGGCCGACCAGGTGGTCAGCGAGATCAAAGAGGCCGGCGGTCGTGCCGTCGCCAACTACGACAGCGTGGCCGAGCCCGAGGGCGCAGAGAACATCGTCAAAACCGCGATCGACGAGTTCGGCAAGGTCGACGGCGTCATCAGCAACGCCGGCATCCTGCGCGACGGCACCTTTCACAAAATGACTTATCAGAACTGGGACGCTGTGCTCAAGGTGCACCTGTACGGCGGCTACAACGTCATCCGCGCGGCATGGCCGCACTTCCGCGAGCAGAGCTTCGGCCGCGTCGTCGTCGCCACCTCCACCAGCGGCCTGTTCGGCAATTTCGGCCAGGCCAACTACGGCGCCGCCAAGCTCGGCCTGGTCGGCTTGATCAACACGCTGGCCCTGGAAGGCGCCAAGTACAACATCAAGACCAACGCCGTCGCGCCGATCGCCGCCACCCGGATGACGCAGGACATCCTGCCACCCGAGGTGTTCGAGAAGCTCACCCCGGAGTACGTCGCCCCGGTGGTGGCGTACCTGATGACCGAGGAACTGGCCGACACCGACTCGATCTTCATCGTCGGCGGCGGCAAAATACAGCGGGCAGCACTCTTCCAGAACGACGGCACAACCTTCACCCAGGTGCCGTCGGTCGATGACATTGCCGCCAAGTGGGACAAGATCACCGACCTGTCCAAGGCGCAGCAGGCCAGCTTCAAGCTCTGAAGTGGCCTCAGCCGAGCGAGTTCGGCACGTAGCGTGGAGTTGTGGACACCGTATCGAGTGGGGCATTGCGCAGGGCACTGGATCTTCTCATCGATCCGCCGGCCGAACCCGACATCAGCAAGGGGTATCTCGATCTGCTCGGCGCGGCCGGCGGCGACACCCCGAAGAACTCCGGGGCGATCCAGAAGTTGTGGGCGTCGCCGAGGGGCTCGATGCTCTACGACCGCGCCCAGGTGCTGGCTCGCAAACTGTTGACGGCGTGGCAGGAGCCGACCGAATGGCTGAGCATCCCGCCCGGCGGAACCGCTTTGGACGTCGGTAGCGGCCCCGGGAACATCACTGCGGCACTGGCACGCGCTGCCGGTTCCGACGGGCTGGCCGTCGGCGTCGACATCTCCGAGGCCATGCTGGCTCGCGCGGTGAAAGCCGAGGCCGGACCTCAGGTGGGGTTCGTGCGGGCCGACGCGCAACGGCTGCCGTTCCGCGACGAGTGTTTCGACGCGGTGACCTCCATCGCCGTCGTCCAGCTGATCCCCGATGCCGAAGCCGCGTTATCCGAGATGGTGCGCGTGCTGCGGCCGAGCCGCCGCATAGCCGTCATGGTGCCCACCGCCGGACGAGGCCCCGTGCGCCTGCTGTCGAAGGGCGGCGCGCGGTTCTTCGGTCAGGACGAGATCGGCGACCGGTTCGAGCAGCTCGGTCTGATCCGGGTACGCACCAAGAGCATCGGCTCCATTCAGTGGGTGCGCGGCCAGAAGCCGTGAGCACTGTTGGAGTCATTTTTGTCGCGTTGGCCATCGCCGTCGGCCTCATCGGCATCGTGGTGCCGATCCTGCCGGGCGGCCTGCTCGTGTTCGCCGCGATCGCGGTGTGGGCAATCGTCGAGCACACCGCCGTCTCGTGGGTCACCCTTGGCGTCGTCGCGGCATTGTTCATCGCCACCGAGGTGGTCAAGTACCTGTGGCCGGTGCGCCGCATGCGGGCCGCCGACGTCCGCACCTGGAGTCTGGTGGCCGGCGGCGTGCTGGGCGTCATCGGGTTCTTCGTCATCCCGGTGCTGGGTCTGCTGCTCGGTTTCGTCATCGGGGTGTACCTGGCGGAGTTGTCGTTGCGGCGGGACCGCCGCCGGGCCTGGGCGTCGACTGTGCACGCGGTCAAGGGCGTGGCCCTGTCGGTCGGGGTGGAGCTGATCGGTGCGCTGCTGGCTACTATCGCGTGGGTGACGGGATTGGTGCTCAGCAGTTGACTTCTCCGCAATGGATTCTCGACGCGTCCGACGGTGAGTTGCTCCTGCACACGGGCGTCACCGGAACTGCGGCCCGCATGGGTCACCGGTTGACCATCGCGATGAGGTCGTGGCAGGCGACGGTGGACTGGCACGGGGACGACCCGTCGGCGGTCGAGGTGACGATCGATCTCGATTCCCTGGACGTGCTGACGGGCGAGGGCGGTGTGACGCCGCTGTCCGGAGCCGAGAAGAAGCTGGTGCGGGCCAATGCACTGAAAGCGTTGCAGGCCAACAGGTTTTCTAGGGCGATATTCCGCTCGTCCTCGATCGAAAAGGTCGCTGACGCGTTGCGGCTCGTCGGAACCCTGGAGATCGGCGGCCGCCGCAGCGAACAGACCGTCGATGTCCACGTGGTGCGCGACGGTTCGGATTGGCGCATCTCGGGTGAGGCGGTTGTGCGACATACCGGCTGCGGCATCAAACAGTATTCGATGTTGATGGGCGCGATGAAGGTGGCCGACGAGGTGCGGGTGACGTTGAAGGCGACCCACGGTTAGCCTGCTGTCGCATTAGTAACAGAATCCAGGGCAGTGTCAGTGTGCCCGACTGTTTGCGACAAAGTCGCTCAATTCGACTCGTAGACACCATCATTCACTTCTGTTGCCGAGGGGCGAGTCACTTGAGGCACTCCAGCATCGTCGGCCCCGGCGGCATCGAAAATGGGTGTGCCCGACTATTTGCGACAAAGTCGCTCGGTGGTGGACAAGTGGATGTCTTTGGGCAGCAACGGCATTCGCGGTCGCGGCACGATCCTGGCGGGTTCCGCATACGTAGGCGAGGAGTTAGTGCAAGAACCGCGGCGGCGCCGTCTGTGGCGGTGGTAGCGGTCTTCTGCGAGCGACAAAGTCGCCGATAGTCGGGCATGCCTGTTGCCTCATGTCAATATGCCCGCGGGGGGATTCGTTGCCTCAATTGGACAATGCCCGGCGGTGATCGTTGCCTCAATTGGTGGTGTCCGGGTTCAGGCGTTGGGGGTGGAAATATTCGTTGCCTCAGCCACCGGTGCCCGCCCCAGGCGGGCGATCGGTCGGGGACCGGCTTTGCTGGTGGTCACCGTGAGCAGCTCAGCGCACAACGCTTGAATGTGACGTTGCAGGGCGGCGGGATTGAGCCCGGCGTAGATCTCGGCCAGGTGTTTGACCTCCTCGGCGGTGACCACCGCATGGGCCTGGGCCCGACGGTACGGGGTGGCGGCCTTGTGATACCTCTTGGTCACCTTGGAACCCCGACGGACCTTCGACTTGAGTTTCTGCTGCGGGGAGAAATAGTTGCCCAACAACGACTGCAATACCCAGATCTTGTTGAGTAACACCACCTCTGCGGCCGTGTCGTAGCGGTGATAGCCCACCAGGACCCGCACCGTGGTCCAGTTCTTCTGCTCGACGTGACAACCATCGTTCTTGTTGCCCACCCGCGACCGAGTGAAGGTGATATGCCGCGTTCGGCACCACTCCAACAGGGTGAAGTTGATGAACTCCGACCCATTGTCCGAATCCACCCCCCGGATCGGGAACGGCATCCCCGCCGCGATCTCACTCAACGCGACCATCACCCGTTTCTCGCCTTTGCCCAACACGCTGCGGGTCTCGGTCCAACCGGTGGCGATGTCGGTGACCGTCAACGTGTAGGCATGCACCCCGGTGACCACCCCACCGTCATGGCTGACCAGGTCGATCTCGACGAACCCCGGCACCGCATCGTCCCACGCCGCCCAAGTGCGCACCGGGATCTGACTCTTGAGCAACGTGCCCGGTTTCGTCCGGCAACGACCCTTAAGCTGGTGTTTCTTCCGTTCCGGAGCCAGTCGACGATCAATGGTGGCCGCCGACATCCCCGCCAACAACCCTGCCGTGGCATCGTCGATGACCAACTCCCCGCACCGGCGCAGTACCACCACCAACTCACCCAAGACCTCCGCCAACCGCTTACCGGCCGGCATCCCCACCACCTTCCAGCACAACACCAGGGCCTCAATGACTTCCGGGCCATAGGTCGGGGGCCGGGGCCGCCGCGCCCGCACCACCCGCGGCCGCAGCGCACCCCGCAACGCCTTGCGGGCATGATCGCGATGCCAGCCCGTCGTGGCACACAACTCATCGAGAATCCGGGACTTCTCGTCCCGACTCGCCTGCACATACCGCACCGCGATCGCCCTGGTCACCGCCGTGCGCTCCGTCAACGTCAACCCCATCCCCCGGCGCTAACCCACCCCCACCCCACCACCGCAACGACACGCCGCAACCGGGCACTGTCACATGAGGCAACGAATCAACGAAACGGACATTTTTGATGAGTCAACGCGGCATGTGACAGCTGATGGCTGAACATGCTGAAGTGATATAAGTGTCAATTGAGGTTATTGCCAGTGGGGCTGATGATATCTAGACGGTCGGGTGTGGCGATTTGAGCGACAAAGTCGCGAACAGCCGGGCCGAACGACCAAGTGTTCGGCTCGGTGACCAGTGTGACAGTTGATCATCGTGACGACAGCGGCGAAGCCGGTGAACTAGCCGAGGAGCGTCGCCCGTAGGCCGACGAGGTCCGTCTCGGTCACCCCAGCGGCCTGCAGGAAGCCGACCTCCGAACCATAGCGGTCCTCCAGCGTGCGCCAAGCTGCGTCGAGGTACTCCTCGCGCACCCCTAGCACCTCGTCGGTCAACCGGGCTTCGGCGAAGGACAACATCTCGGAGCGCTCCGCAGACCGGACCCGCACCGACTCCAGGATGTGCTCACGCAGCGCTCCTATGGCATCGTTGCTGCGGAGGAAGTCGGCCATCACGGCGTCTCTCGGCACGCCGACGGCATTGAGCACGGTCGCCACGGTGAACCCGGTGCGGTCTTTGCCGGCGAAGCAGTGGGCGAGCACCGGCCGTCCCGCGGCCAGCAACGAGATCACTTGTCGCACTGCGATATGCGCGCCGGGCAGCGTCGGGAACTCCTGGTACACCTCGACCATGTACCGCTTGGCGGCGTCCACCATATTCTCAATGCCCGGTGATTCGGACATCACCCGCTGGAACGTCGACTCGTGTGGTGCGTCCTGATCGGAGTCGTCCTGGAAGTGGAACGGCAGCATGTGTATCTCGACGCCGTCGGGAACCAGGCCCGGGCCCCAGCGTTGCACCTCGCGGTGCGAGCGCAGGTCAGCGACGTCGGTGATGGCGAGATCGACGAACCGGTCGCGCCCCGCGTCGGAGAGCGCGCTCAGCTCACTGGACCGGTAAAGCCGCCCCGGCCGAATCCCGGTGGACTCCGCGACATCCCGGAAGTTCCACGCCCCCGACAGTTCCCCTAGCCCGACGGTCACTGTGCCGTCACCGCCGTATTCGATTGGCGGCACGCCGCCGTTGCCAGCGGAGACTTCTGGCGACCGAGTTCCGCGCGCGCGATGGTGCGCATATGCACCTCGTCGGGCCCGTCGAACAACCGCATCGCACGGTGCCAGCCATACAGCCGCGCCAACGGGAAATCGTCGCTGATCCCGGCCGCGCCGTGTACCTGGATAGCTCGGTCGATGACCGTGCACGCCACCTGCGGGGCCACCGACTTGATCTGGGACACCAGCACATGTGCGGCCTTGTTGCCCTGCTGGTCGATGGTCCACGCAGCCTTCTCGCACAGCAGCCGGGCTTGGTCGATCTCGTTGCGGGACTTGGCAATCGACTCGCGCACCACACCCTGATCGGCTAACGGCTTACCGAACGCGACACGCTTCTGCGCCCGGTCGACCATCAGCGCCAACGCTCGCTCGGCAGCCCCGAGCGCGCGCATGCAGTGGTGGATGCGGCCCGGACCCAGCCGGGCCTGAGCGATGGCGAACCCGCTGCCCTCCGCGTGCAGCAAGTTCTCGGCCGGCACCCGCACGTTGTCGAACACGATCTCGCTGTGCCCGTGCTGGTCCTGCCAACCGAACACCGGCAAGGAACGACGGACGGTAACCCCCGCCGTATCGATCGGCACCAGGATCATCGACTGCTGAGCGTGCGAGGCTGCGTCGGGGTTGGTGCGGCCCATGACGATCAGGATCTTGCAGCGTGGGTCGGCGGCCCCGCTGATCCACCACTTGTGGCCGTTGATCACGTAGTCGGCCCCGTCGCGCAGCATCGTGGTCTCGATGTTGCGGGCATCGGAGGAGGCCACGGCGGGTTCTGTCATCGCGAACGCGCTGCGGATGGCACCGGCCAGCAGCGGCTCGAGCCACTGCTTGCGCTGCGCCTCGGTGGCAAACAGGTGCAGGGTCTCCATGTTGCCGGTATCGGGGGCCTGACAGTTGATCGCCTCGGGGGCGATCTCCGGGCTCCAGCCCGAGATCTCGGCGAGCGGCGCGTACTCCAGGTTGGTCAGCCCCGACTCCGAGGGCAGGAACAGATTCCACAGCCCGGCGGCCTTCGCCTTGGCCTTGAGCTCCTCGATCACCGGCGGCACCGTGTGGTCTTTCGGACCTTTCTCTTCTCGATAGGCGTCGTAGGACGCCTCTGCCGGGAAGACATGCTCGGTCATGAAGTCGGTGAGCCGCTTGTGGTGATCAGTCGCCTTGGCCGACATCGCGAAGTCCATGCAAGCCACGATATGACACATGGTTAGACAGGTAGAAAGGTGACATGACCGGACCTCGCCCCCCGTTCCCGCCGTTCACTCAGGAGACGGCTGCTCAGAAAGTCCAAGCCGCCGAAGACGCCTGGAATACCCGCGATCCGCAACGCGTCAGCCTGGCCTACACGCCGGATTCCCACTGGCGCAACCGTGCCGAACACATCGTCGGCCGGGAGCAGATCGTGGCGTTCCTGACCCGCAAATGGGAGCGCGAGCTGGACTACGTGCTGCGCAAGAGCCTGTGGGGCTTCCGGGAGAACCGGATGGCGGTGCGGTTCCAGTACGAATGGCACGACGCCGACGGGCAGTGGTACCGCAGCTACGGCAACGAGCTGTGGCAGTTCACCGATGACGGGCTGATGGCGCGGCGTGAAGCCAGCATCAACGACGTTCTCATCGACGAATCGCAGCGGCGCTACTTCGGTCCGCGTCCGGAGTCGGAATACGGCCGCGATATCGAACTCTGGTAGTTGAGCGGCCCGCCGCTGTGGTGTTTGAGCGGCCCGCCGCTGTGGTGTTTGAGCGTGCACGCCAGCAACCCCGCTACCACCGCCAGGGCGATGACCAGCGCCGCCACGGCAGGCCAGCCGACCGCATCAAACGCAACGCCGCCGAACCAGCCCACCGCACTGGACCCGCCGTAGTAGAAGAGGTTGTACAGCGAGGAGGCCTGCGCCTTGCCCTCGGGAGCTGCGGCGGTGCCGACCCAACCTGAAACTACGGCGTGCGCCCCGAAGAACCCTGCGGTAGCGATCACCAGGCCCGCCAGCACCGCCGCGAGGTTGTCGCTCAGCGTGATGGCGACGCCGACGACCATCGTCGCGATCGAGGCGAGCAGTACTGTCCGCCTGCCGAACCGAGTGGCTTCGGCCCCGGCCCGCGCCGACGCCCAGGTGCCCGCCAGGTAGGCCAGGAACACCAGGCTTACCGCGGTCTGGGGCAGATGGAACGGCGCAGCCATCAGCCGGAAGCCCAGGAAGTTGTAGATCGCGATGAACCCGCCCATCAGCAGGAAACCCTGGGCGTACAGCACCAGCTGACGCGGTGAGCGCAGGTTGGCCCACAGCCGCGGGCCCAGCTCGCGGTGGCTGCGGGCGGGGGTGAATCCCTGCGCCGGCGGGGCCAGTTTGGCGAACGCAAACGCAGCCAGTCCGCACAGCACGGCCACCGTCAGCACGCCGATGCGCCAGCCGAAGTGTTCGGCGACGGGCCCTGTTACCAGTCGGCCGGACAGCCCGCCGATCGTCGTGCCTGCGACGTAGGTGCCTGCAGCCCGGGCCGCATGTCCGGCGTTGATCTCCTCGGTCAGGTACGCGACCGCGATTGCCGGCACTCCGGCCACCGCCAACCCCTCCAGAAAACGGCCGGTCAGCAGCAGGTGGAAAGTCGGTGACAGCGGCACCAGTAGCCCGAGAACCGCGGCAGCCGTGACGGATATCGTCATCGCCTGGACGCGGCCGATGCGGTCTGCCAGCGCCGCCCACGGGATCACTCCGACCGCCAGACCGATGGTCGCCGTCGAGATGGCCAGAGCGGTGCCGGCAGCGCCGGTACCCAGGTCGCGCGCGATCAGGGGCAGCACGGCCTGTGGGGAATACAGTTGCGCGAAGGTCGCGACTCCGGCGCAGAACAACGCGGCGAGCAACCGCCGGTAGTCGGCGGAGCCGCGCGTGTGCCCTTGCCAGTCAACGGAGATCACAGGAGCAGCAGTCACCCCGTCGACGTTAGGCAGCTACATCCGATGTGTCCAATGCATAGATTTAGTGCTCTTCATGCGATTCACGTATGACGAACTGAGCGAACCTCTCGGCAGCGGGCGGCAACGGACGGTCCGCGGACCAGGCCAGACCCAGATGGCGCTTGGCCGAGGTCTGCGACAACGGGATGTAGACGGCCCCCGGCTCGGCCCGCTCGGGCCGCGGAACCGGCACCACCGCGACACCGAAACCGGCTGCAACCAAACCCTCCATGGTCGGGATCTCCATGGCCTCGAACACCACCTGCGGCTCGATCCCGGCCTCCGCGCACAATTCATCGGTGAGCTGACGCAGCCCGAACCCGGGTGCCAGCGCGACGAACGGCTCGGCGCCGGCGTCGGCCAGGCGGATCCGGGTCCGCCCGGCGAGCCGGTGTCCGCGCGGCACAGCCAGGCACAACCGTTCCAGGTACAGCCCGCGCCACCGGTATCCCTCCGGGCGGGGCGAGGTGATGGCCAGGTCCACCCGGCCCCCGGCGAGCGCTTCGACGATCTCGTGGGCGGCACCCTGGATCAGGCCGAACTGCACGCGCGGAGCCTCGGCGCGGAACCGGCGCAGCAGATCCGGAACGAACCAGCTGGCCTGTGAGTGCAGGAATGCCAGCCGGACGGTTCCGGTGTCGGGATCGTGCAGGGCGGCAATTCGCTCAGTGGCAGAACGCATTTCGGCCAAACTCCGGCGCGCATGCTCGAGCAGGATCTCACCGTAGGCGTTGAGCCGTAGCCGGCGCCCGACCCGGTCGAACAACGGTGTGCCCACCTCGTCCTCCAACCGGGCCAGCGCGCGCGACAGCGTGGGCTGGCTGATGTGCAGCTCGGCCGCGGCGTCGGTGACGTGCTCGGTCTCGGCGAGCACGACGAACCAGTGCAGCTCGTCCAGGTGCATGTGGTGATTGTCCCGGGTCCGTTCCAGCGGCAGAACCAAGGGGTTTTCCGGCCCGGTGAAGAGCGACGCTGTGGGATGCTGTGCCCCATGGTCGACAAGGTGCGGGTGGTAGTGGGCGATGACCATCCGATGTTCCGCGAAGGTGTAGTGCGGGCATTGACCTCCAGTGGTGAGATCGACGTCGTCGCCGAGGCCGACAACGGCGCGGACGCACTGGAGCTCATCAAGACCCATCGCCCCCAGGTGGCTCTGCTGGACTACCGCATGCCGCAACTCGACGGCGCGCAAGTGGCGGCCGCGGTCAGTCGCGACGAACTTGGGACCCGGGTGTTGTTGATCTCGGCGCATGACGAGTCAGCCATCGTGTACACGGCCCTGCAGCAGGGCGCGGCGGGGTTCTTGTCCAAGGAGTCGACCCGCAGCGAGCTGGTCAACGCGGTGTTGTCCTGTGCGAAGGGTCGCGACGTGATCGACCCGAACCTGGCCGCCGGGCTGGCCGGCGAAATCCGGCGGCGCAACGATCCCGACACCCCGGTGCTCAGCCCGCGTGAGCGCGAGGTGCTCGATCTCATCGCCAAGGGACGCAGCATTCCGGCCATGGCCAAGGAGCTCTACCTCGCGCCGTCGACGGTCAAGACGCATGTGCAGCGGCTCTACGAGAAGCTCGGGGTCGGTGACCGTGCCGCCGCGGTCGCCGAGGCGATGCGGCGCAAGCTGCTGGACTGATATGCCGTTTCAACGGACCGTCGACTTCTTTGCCTCGCAACCCGTGCGGGTATCGGCGATATTGCGGATCCCGTTGATCGTGTTGATCCTCATGCTGGTCTCGGTGTGGGAAGTGGACCACTGGCTGCCCGAGGTCTACGCGGTGATCATCGGTGTGTACGCCATAGCGGCGGTGCTCTGGCTGGTGGTGGTGCTGCGCGGGCCGATGCCGCGCTGGGTGGAATGGGCGTCGACGGCCGTGGACGTGCTGGTGCTGGTGGCGCTGTGCGCGGTCTCGGGCGGCGCCACGGCAGCGCTGCTGCCGGTGTTCTTCCTGCTGCCGATCTCCATCGCGTTCCAAGACCGTCCGATGCTCACCGCGCTGCTCGGCGCTGCGACCGCGCTCGGCTACTTGGTGGTGTGGATTTTCTACTCCAAGCGTGACGACAACGTCGGGCTGCCCAACGTCGTTTACATGAACGTGGGCTTCCTGGTCTGGCTTGCGGTGGCGACCACCGCGTTGTCCCTGGTGCTGGTGCGCCGGTCGGCGCGGGTGCGGTCGCTGCTGGAAGTACGCCGCCGATTGGTGTCGGAATCCGCGCGCGCCGACGACATCCGCAATGCCGAACTCGCAGAGCACCTGCACGACGGGCCGTTGCAGACTCTGCTGGCCGCGCGGCTGGATCTCGACGAGATCCGCGAACGCATTCCGGATCCAGCGCTGGATCGGGTGCGCGCGGCGCTGCAGGAGACCGCTGCCGGGTTGCGCTTGACGGTCACCGAACTGCACCCGCAAGTGCTCGCGCAGCTCGGACTTGCCGCGGCGGTGCGGGAATTGTTGCGCCAGTACGATAATCGCGATCTGGTGATCACCGCCGACATCGGGGACGTCGGCCAGCCGGCGTCGCAGGCCCTGCTGTACCGGGTGGCCCGCGAACTGCTGGCGAATGTGAACAAGCACGCCCGCGCCACCGAGGTGACCGTCGGCCTGCATTGCAAAGGGGATCGGATCGTGTTGGTGGTGGCCGATGACGGCGTCGGCTTCGACCCGGCGAGGGTGACGACATCCGTCGCAAGCGGGCACATCGGCTTGGCGTCGTTGCAGGTCCGGGTCGAAGCCAACGGCGGCACCATCAACGTCGACACCCGGCCGGGAGTGGGTACCCGCGTGACAGTGGTGCTCTAGCAGCCTATTTCACGCACGGAATACCTGAAACCTTCATCTGGGTCAGGTCCGTCGGCGCGGGTGTGTAGCTACCGGTCGCGGTGGCGGCCACGGTGGTCACGGGTGCGCTCGCGGTAGTCGACGCGGTTGTCGTCGACCACGAAGTTCCAGACGACGTCTGGCTGCCCGACATCGCGTCGGCGCCCTGGCCGAGGTACTCGTCCGCGGGGAAGTCGGTGCCGATGGTCAACTGCACGGCGCCGGGAGTGACACCGGTGGCCGGCGCGGCCGTCAGTCCCAGTTCGTCGGCCAATGCGTGCGCCGCCGCGTCGGCGCCCTGCCCGAACTCGAGCGTGGTGGTCGCCGACAACGCCGGTGCGTCACTGATCTGCCCCTCGGTGAATCCCTTTGCGGTGAAGGTGGACTCCAGATGTGTGGCCAGTCCGCTGTAGGACGACGCGTTGACTACGTCGAGTACAGCACCGTGACCGTCGAGTTTCGACTCTTTCGCCGGCGTACTGGTCGGCGTGGAACCGGAATCGGGTCCGGAGACCAGGTCGTGCACGATCTTGCGGACGGTGGGTACGTCGATGATGTTGACGTCCTCGCCCAGGGAGTCCCGCCCGAACTCCTTGATCGGCAAGGTGTACAGCGACGGCGGATGATCGGTGAGAGCCGATGCGCGCCTGGTGAATTCGGCGAGATCGAAACCGGAGTCCAGGGCCACGTTCTGCTTGGCGACGTTCAGTAGGTTGTGCAGCGTGCTGGCGTCGTTCAGCCCGCCGTTGTGACCCAGCGCGGACACCAGCGCCGCGATGAATGCCTGCTGGCGCCGGGTGCGGTCGAGGTCGGTGAAGTTCTCGTCGTTGACGTCACGGCGCTGCCGCACGAACGCCATGGCCTGAGCGGCGTCGATCTCCTGGACGCCCTTGCGAAAGTTGGCTCCTGAGTAGGGATCCGACGTGTCGGCGTTGAGGCATACGGTGATCGGCTGGACAGCCTTGGCGATCTGGAAGAACGCGCCAAGGGTGACCTCGACGAAGTGATCGATCGGGATACCCAGCAGATTGCGCACCGTGGCGATCTCGGCTTTGCGTCCCGCCTCGCGGGCTTGCTGCTCGTGGACGGCCGCGTTGTCGGATTCCGACTCCAGGCTGTCCATCGCATGCTGGTAGGCCAGCCCGTAGGCCTGCTTGATCTTGCCCTTGCAGGTGCCCGACGGGCATCCGGCCAGCTGTACATAGTCGTCGCGCGGGATGGAGAACGCCGTGGCCGGGCTCCCGTCGCCCGGCAGGTGAACGACGATCAGCACGTTGGCGTTATAGCCCCCGACCGTCTCATCGCCGGCGTGCAGAGCATCGTAGATGTCCTGCGGCAGCGGATTGCCGTGCTGATCGAGCCGGCTGTCCAGTCCCATGATGAGGATGTTCTCGGTGTTACCCGACGACGCGGGACCGCCCGCCAGCGCATTGGACGTAGTGATGCCGTTGAGCGCGCCGTGATAGCCGGCCCAGGCCATGCCCGTGCCCGCCAGCACGGCTGTCGCGGCCAGCCCGACGATCACCCTGCGGGCAACCCGAAGACCGCGGCGTGGTGCTCGGCGGTCCATCCGGTGCCGAGCGGAATGGTGCGCATGCGCGGGCTGTGTCATAGTCGCCTGTCATTATGGGGCTACCTGCCATTATGCGGCCTGTCAGGATCTCAACCCCCGCGCGATCACCAGCCGCTGAATCTGGTTGGTGCCTTCGAAGATCTGGGTGATCTTGGCTTCCCGCATGAAACGTTCCACGCGGTAGTCGCGCGTGTAGCCGACCCCGCCGAAGACCTGTACGGCGTCGGTCGTCACTTTCATCGCGGCATCGGTGGCGGTGAGCTTGGCCACGCTGGCCTGCGTCGAATACGGCAGTCCGGCGTCGCGGCGGCGAGCGGCGTCGACGTAGGTGGCCCGGGCGCTGATCACAGCGGCGGCCATGTCGGCCAGCAGGAACCCCAAGCCCTGATGGTCGATGATCTTGCGGCCGAACGTGCTGCGCTCGTTGGCGTAGCGCACGGCCTCGTCGAGCGCGGCCTGGGCGATACCCACGGCTACCGCGGCGATGCCCAAGCGTCCCGAATCCAGGGCCGAGAACGCGATGGACAGACCCTGGCCCTCGGCACCGATGAGCCGCTCGGCTTCGATGACGGCGTTGTCGTAGAACGCCGAGGTGGTGGGCACCGCGTGCAGGCCCATCTTCTCCTCGGGCTTCCCGAAGGTCAGGCCTTCGAGATCCCCGGGCACCAGGAAGCATGACACTCCGCGGGAACCCTCGCCCGTGCGCGCGAACAACGTATAGAAGTCGGCCTTGCCGCCATGGGTGATCCACGCCTTGGAACCGTTGAGCACGTAGCTGTCACCGAAGCGCTTGGCCGCACAGCGCAGCGCCGCGGCATCCGAGCCCGCCCCGGGCTCCGACAGGCTGTACGCGCCGATCTGGCTGCCCGAGAGCGTGCCGGGCAGCCAGCGCCGCTTTTGCTCGTCGCTCCCGAACACCAGCAGCGGATGCGATGACAGGCTGTTCACGCTGACCGCGACCGCTATGGCGGCCCACCGGGCGGCGATCTCCTCGAGCACCTGCAGGTACACCTCGTAGGGCTGACCGCCGCCACCCCATTCCGCGGGCTGGGGCAGGGTCAGCAGCCCCGCATCCCCCAACCGGGCGAAGACCCCTTCCGGATACTTTTCGTGCCGCTCATATTCGTCGACGATCGGATCCAGCACCTTGTCGGCGATATCGCAGGTCAGGGCGATAAGTTCGCGTGCCTCATCGGATGGCAGCAAGCGGTCGACCGGCATACTTGCACATCCTAGTTTCCTGCTCAGTTCGGATGGTTACACGCGCTGTGCGGCGGGCAGGGCGGCGAGGATGTCGTTCACCCGGTCGCGGGCGTCGCCGAACAACATCTGGGTGTTCTCACGGAAGAACAGCGGGTTCTGCACGCCGGCATAGCCGGAGGCCATGGACCGCTTGAACACGATGACGTTGTCGGCGTTCCACACCGTCAGCACCGGCATGCCCGCGATCGGACTGCCCGGGTCCTCGGCCGCCGCCGGGTTCACGGTGTCGTTGGCGCCGATCACGAGCACGACGGAGGTGCCGTCGAAATCGTCGTTGATCTCGTCCATCTCGAGCACGATGTCGTAGGGCACCTTGGCCTCGGCCAGCAGCACGTTCATGTGACCGGGCAGGCGGCCGGCGACGGGGTGGATGCCGAAGCGGACGTTGACGCCGCGCTCGCGCAGCTTGCGGGCCAGGTCGGCGACACCGTACTGAGCCTGCGCCACGGCCATGCCGTAGCCGGGGGTGATGATGACCGAGTCGGCGTGGCTGAGCAGCTCGGCCGCGGCATCGGCGGTGATCTCACGGGGTTCGCCGTAGTCCTTGTCCTCGGCGGGGCCGGCCTCGATCCCGAACCCGCCGGCGATGACAGAGATGAACGACCGGTTCATGGCCTTGCACATGATGTAGGACAGGTAGGCACCAGAGGAGCCGACGAGTGCGCCGGTGATGATCAGCAGGTCGTTACCGAGCAGGAAACCCGAAGCGGCCGCGGCCCACCCGGAGTAGCTGTTGAGCATCGACACCACCACGGGCATGTCGCCGCCGCCGATGGAGGCCACCAGGTGCAGGCCCAGCAGTAGCGCGAGCACGGTGACCACCGCCAGTAGCCACAGGTGGGGTTCGATGACGAACCACACGGTGAGCGCGGAGAAGACCACCAACGCCCCGACGTTGAGAAAGTTCTTGCCGGGCAGCATCAGGGGTGCGGACTTGATACGGGCCGAGAGCTTGAGATTGGCCACGATCGATCCGGTGAAGGTGACAGCGCCGATGAAGACGCCGACGAACACCTCGGCCGAGTGGATGCCGAGCATGTGTTCGCCGGTCAGTTTCGCGGCTTCGGCACCGGCCAGGTCGTGCTCGACGTGCAAGTAGCCGTTCCAACCGACGAGCACCGCAGCCAGACCCACGAAGGAGTGCAGCAGGGCGATCAGCTCGGGCATGCCCGTCATGTCGACCACTCGGGCGCGCCACAGGCCTATCGCGGCGCCGACGATCATCGCGCCGACCAGCAGCGCCACGCCTATCGGTTCGATCTTGCGGTCGAACGCGAGCGCGATGGTCGCGGTCAGGGCGACCGCCATCCCGACCATGCCGAAAGTGTTTCCGGCCCTGGATGTCTCGTGTTTGGAGAGCCCGGCCAGTGCGAGGATGAACAGCAGCGCGGCAACGACGTAGGCCGCCGTGGCGATGTTTTCTAAAGTGAGCATGGAATCCGCTCCGAAGTTTCTGTGGGCACTAGCTGCGGGAGAACATGGCGAGCATGCGGCGCGTCACCGCGAATCCGCCGAATACGTTGATGCTTGCGAGCAGAATCGCCAGGCAGGCCAGCACGGTGACCGGCAGGTTGTGCTGGCCGATCTGCAGCAGGGCGCCCACCACGATGATCCCGGAGATCGCGTTGGTCACCGACATCAGCGGGGTGTGCAGCGCGTGGTGCACGTTGCCGATCACGTAGTAGCCGATGACGATCGCCAGCGCGAATACGGTGAGGTGCACCTGCAGCGCCGAGGGTGATAACGCGATCAGCGCGAAGACGACGGCCGCGACGGCAAAGGTGACCCCGAGCCGGCGCCCAATCGACATCGGGTGCTTCTCTGGCTTTGCCGCTGGTGCGGCGGCAGCCGGCTGGGCGACCGGCGCGGCGGAGACCTGCACCGGTGGTGGCGGCCAGGTGATCTCGCCGTCGCGGACGACCGTTATCGATCGCTGCACCACGTCGTCAAAGTCGAGGACGACTTTTCCGTCCTTCTCGGGGGTCAGCAGCTTGAGCAGATTCACCAGGTTGGTGCCGTACAGCTGGGAGGCCTGGGTGGGCAGCTGGCCGGCGAGGTCGGTGTAGCCGATGATGGTCACGCCGTTGTCCGTGACGGTCACCTGGTTTTTGACGGTGCCCTCGACGTTGCCGCCGTTGGTCGCGGCCATGTCGACGATCACGCTGCCCGACTTCATCGACGCGACCATGTCGGCGGTGATGATGCGCGGCGCGGGCCTACCGGGGATCAGTGCCGTGGTGATGATGATGTCGATGTCTTTGCACTGCTCGGCGTACAGCGCGGCCTCGCGGGCCTTGTAGTCGTCACCCATCTCCTTGGCGTAGCCGGTGGCCGACACCTCATTTTCCGCGGCCGCGGGGTCGGCGACCGAGAGGTACTCCGCGCCCAGCGACGCGACCTGATCGGCCACCTCGGGCCGGGGGTCGGTGGCCCGCACGATTGCTCCGAGGCTGCCGGCCGCACCGATCGCGGCCAGCCCGGCCACCCCCGCACCCACCACGAGCACCTTCGCGGGCGGCACCTTGCCCGCCGCGGTCACCTGGCCCGTGAAGAATCGGCCGAACTCATGAGCCGCCTCGATCACTGCGCGGTAGCCCGCGACGTTGGCCATCGAGGACAGCACGTCCAGCGACTGAGCCCGCGAGATCCGCGGTACCGCGTCCATCGCCAACACCGTGATCGGTCGGGCGGACAGTTTCTCGACCAGCTCGGGTTTCAGTGCGGGCGAGATCAGGCTGACCAGTATCGCGCCGTCGCGCAGTTCGGCGATCTCGTTGTCGCTGGGCGCGTTCACCTTCAACACCACGTCGGCGTCCCACGGCTGCCCGATCTCGGCGCCGGCCGCTACGTATGCACTGTCGGCGAAGCTGGAGGCCGCACCGGCGCCGGATTCGACGACGACTGTGTAGCCGAGCTTGATGATCTGTCCGACGGTCTGCGGAGTGGCGGCAACACGCGTTTCCCCTGGCTGAGACTCCCGTGGTATCCCAATGATCATCTAGTTCTGTCCGATCTGTTGATTGGGCATCGATTCGAGTCTCCCATTTGCACCGTGGGACCACGCATCCCTCTTGAGGGGGTGAAGTGGTGCGCCCATCACTGAATCGCTACAGCCAATCTCGGCGTTTGAACATCACGTACAGCAGGACGACCAGCACGACGATCAGAGTCGAGCTGGCGATGAAGCCCACCACGGTGTTGATCCCCGGGTAGGTGACGTTCTGGCCGTAGAAGCCGGTGATGGCCGTCGGCACGGCGATGATCGCGGCCCAACCGGTCAGCTTCTTCATGACGGTGTTGAGCCGTGCGTCCTGCAGAGACAGGTTGGTCTCGAAAACGGTGGTGACCATGTCCCGCAGAGACTCGGTCCACTCCGAGGCCCGCAGCACATGGTCGTAGAGATCGGCGTAGAGCGGGTCGAGATCGGGGGAGATCTGCGAATCCATCCGGCGATGCTGGATGGTGCTGACCACCTCGCGCATAGGCAGGACCACGCGCCGCAGCTGAACCAGATCTTTGCGGAGCCGGAAGGTGCGTCGCTGCAGTCCCCGTCGCGGCCCGCCGTCGTCGAACAGCTCGTCTTCGAGCGACTCGATGGCGTCGTCGAGTTCTTGCACTGCCTCGAAATGTCCGTCGACCACGACGTCGAGCAGACCGTGGATCAGCGCACCGACGCCGTACTGCTGTCCGCCGAGCTCGTCGAAACGTCGGGACACCTCTTCGGCGTCGAAGTCGGTGGCCTCCGACTCGGTGGGAGGCAACCGCACGGTGATCAATCCGCGGGGCAGTACGAACGCCGAGATGCGGTGTTTGACCAGGGTGGTCGAGATGTCGTCGGTAGGGATGCGCAGGTGCACCGCGTAGACCGTGAAGAACGTATGGGTGTGGTACACGGACGCCTTGGTGCGTTCCATCGGCGCGATAGCGTCCTCGACGGCCCAGATGTTGAGCCCGAGTTCCTCGGCCAAATCCCGCAGTGTGTCGTGGTCCGGATCGTAGATGTCAGCCCATATCAGGGTGTTCTCGTCGGTCAGGTAGTCCGAGATCTCGTCGAACACGAAGCCGTCGACCGGCTCGCCGGCTCGCCAGATCCGGCCGTGCACCTGGGTCATGGGTGTCGAGTCAATCACGATCCGCGGCGGTAACCATCGTCAGCGCTCGGCCCGTGGCGGTGGTCGGCTGCCGGTACGCTCTGGTGAGCCGAATCGGTAGCGATCGGGGGGAGCTGTGAGCGATCGGTCGTCGATATCGGGGGCCAACAGGTTCTGGATCAGCCTGGCCACTGGGCTGGCCGTCGGCGCGGGCGCGGGGGCACTTTCCGGTCACTGGCCTGTCGGGCTGCTGACGGTGGTCATCGTCACGGCGGGGCTCAGTGTGGTGTGGGCGTTGGCAGTGCTGTGGCCGATGGATCCGGATCAGACGCGGGATCATGCGAGCGATGCCGATGTCAAAGGTGATGTCGGGGACCTGGTGCTGGTGCTCATCCTCGCCGCCAGTCTCGCCTCGATCGGCATCCTGCTGGCATCGGCCAACAATGCCGACAAGGCCCGATATGCGGGTATGTCGCTAGTGGCGATTCTGGCGGTGTGGGCGCTGTTGCACACCATGTACGCCGCGCGCTATGCCCGGATCTATTACCAGAGCGAGCCGAGGGACATCGACTTCAATTCCGACGTCCCTCCCCGGTATGTCGACTTCTACTACTTCTCGTTCAACCTCGGGATGACTTACCAGGTGTCCGATACCGACGTCACCACCTCGCAGCTGCGCGGTGAGGTCCTCAAGCATTGCCTGTTCAGTTACATCTACGGCACGGTGATCATCGCGTGCACCATCAACCTGGTCATCAACCTCGTCGGATAGTCACCGACGGGTGGGACTACACCGGGGGATATGCCGGGGGCGGGTACACACCGCGCAGGCCCCACGGGACCCAGTTGAAGAAATACTCGATCTCGTCACTGGCGTCGTAATCCGGATTCGGATCCATGCGCGAAGTCTAGACCGGTAACGCCCACGCGGAACAGGCATTGCCTACACTGTTCAACCAACGAGTTGATAGGTGAGTACGGAGTTTTAGATGGCATCCGATGCAGAAGCAGGGCGAGGTCGCGGCGCCGCGTCCGCCAACGGTACCTCGCGGCGGGACGAGCTGCTGGGTGTCGCCGCGAAACTGTTCGCCGCGCGCGGCTACCACGGCACCCGGATGGATGACGTGGCCGAGGCCGTCGGCCTGAACAAGGCCACGGTCTACCACTACTACGCGAGCAAGTCGCTCATCCTCTACGACCTCTACAAGAGCACCGCGGATTTCACCGTCGAGGCCCTTCATGACGATCCCACCGCCTCGGCCCGCGAAACGATCTACAACTTCACCCGTCGGCTCATGGTCGGCATCGCCAACGACCTGGAGAAGGCGGCGGTGTACTTCCAAGAGGGGCCCTACATCACCGAGTGGTTCACCGAGGAGCAGGTTGCCTATATCCGACGCGCCGAGACTCAGGTCTACGAGCATGTCCGCGACGTCATCGACCGGGGCATCGCCAGCGGCGAGTTCTACGACTGCGACTCGCACGTGTTGGCCCTGGGCTACATCGGGATGACCCTGGGCGCCTATCGGTGGCTGCGGCCGCACGGCCGGCGTTCGGCGCAGGAGATCGCCGTCGAGTTCAGCACCGCGCTGCTGCGCGGGCTCATCCGGGACGAGAAGATCCGCAACGAATCGCCGCTGGGTGTCGAAATCTAGAACCGGAACCGGTTCAACACGTCGTAGCGACCCGCGACGGTGGCGTTGAGGAAACCCAACAGCAGTCGCTGTGCGGTGAGCGGGATCGTCTTGTAGTTGGTGTACGCCGGAACCCGGTCGACGAGCTGCAGGCGCGGATTCCAGCGTTCGATCTCACCCACGTCACTGATGCCCCACTTGACCATCCCGTTGCTGAACAGTCTGGACAGTTTGGGCCCGATCGGGGCGATCGTGTCGAAGTCGACCTCGCCGTGCTCGAACCGATCGGTCAGGCGTAGCAGCAGCTCCCGCACGTCGCTCTCCGCGAGATACATCAGCAGTCCTTCGGCGACAACAAGGGCGGGACGATCGGTGGGAACCTCGTCGAGCCAGCGGGAATCGGTCACCGACGAGCCGATCATGCGGTAGCCCGGCCCGTCCGCGTAGAGCTTGCGCCGTAGCTCCACGACACCGGGCTGATCCACATCGAACCAGTCGACGGTTTCGGGGCGCTGCACCCGGAAAGCCCGAGTGTCCAGCCCGCATCCGAGATGCAGTACGACGGCGTCGGGATGGCGCGTGAGGAAGTCGACGGTCCAGTCGTCGAGTTGCTTGGCGCGCAACCCGACCAGGAACTGATTGGCCCACGGCAGTGAGGCCCGGTGCATGCGCTTGAAGTCGTAGTCGATGCGCTCGACCGCCTCGGCGGCCGCATGATCGCCGAGAACCGGTTGCGGCAACCGGCTCTCACATGCCCGCAGGTAGAGCGTGCACAGGTTGGTCCATTCCACCGACCCCCAGCGCACGGAGCTGAAGTCCACCTTGCTTGTCGTCATGACTCTCTCCTATTGGAGTCTCGGTATTCGGCCCATAGTCGGAGCATTTCCTCGTGGTACGCCTGGCTGGAGAACTCGCAGAAGTGCTTGAAATCCTCGAGCCGTTCGCGCTGGTCGGGGCGGTTCCCGTCGAGCAATGCCAGACCGAAATCGGCGGCCTCGATACCGAGCCCCATGCGCGACAGCTGCAGGCTGAGCACGCTCGTGAAACCTCCCGGGCGCACGCGGTACCGGTGCTGTCGCCCGGCGCTTGGCAGCCGCTCGATCAGGCCGCCCTCCCGCAGTTGGCGTGCGACGGTGCTCACCGAGGCCTTGCTGACCGACAACGTGTCGGCCAACGCAGTCAGCGACTGCTCCGGAGGATCGCAGATCATTAGCCAGCCGAAGACTCGGCCCATGGTCCGTGACCCGCCGAGCAGCTCCATGAACAGCCCGATGCGGTCGACGAATTCGGACTCTTCCGGTGACAACAGTCCTCCAGATAGTTCGTTCAGTACAAACTGAATCAACTATACGTCGGGTCGGGTGGTCGAGGAACTCACCGGCAACGAGGCTGCCGTGACTGCAAGACTTCAGCCATGACCGAGGCCCCCGCCGCACTCACCTCTGCCGACTTTCCACTGCACTGGCCGGTGCTCACCCGGTGGACCGACAACGATATGTTCGGCCACCTGAACAACGCGGTGTACTACGAGCTGTTCGATACCGCGATCAATGCATGGATCAACACCAACTGCGATGTCGACCCGATGACAGCACCCTGGCTCGGGGTGGTGGCAGAGTCGGGCTGCCGGTTCCTCTCGGAGTTGCAGTTTCCGGATCGGCTGGTGGTGGGGTTATCGGTGACTCAGTTGGGCCACAGCAGTGTCACCTACCGGCTGGGGCTCTTTCGGCCCGACGGGCCGGTCGCCGCGGTGGGTCACTGGGTGCATGTCTACGTCGAGCGGGGCTCCCGGCGCCCGGTACCGATTCCCGACGCGATCCGGTCCCTGCTGGAGTCGATATGCTCGGCGGATGCCGCTGGTAAGTAAGACCGTCGAAGTCGAATCCCCCGCTGAGGCGATCATGGCAATCGTCGCCGACTTCGAGGCGTATCCGCAATGGAACCCGGAGATCAAGGGTTGCTGGATCCTGGCCCGCTACGACGACGGGCGGCCCAGCCAGCTGCGGCTGGACGTCGAGATTCAGGGTCAGTCCGCCGTCTTCATCACCGCCGTCTACTACCCCGCCGAGAACCAGATTTACACCGTGCTGCAGCAGGGCGACCACTTCTCCAAGCAGGAGCAGAGATTCTCGGTTGTGCCACTCGGCGCGAACACGCTGCTCCAGGTCGACCTCGAGGTCGAGGTCGACACCAAGCTGCCGGTCCCGAGCCTGATGGTGAAGAAGCTCGCCGGTGACACCCTGGAGCACCTGGCCAGCAGCCTGATCGCCAGGGCCGCGCAGCTGTCGGCGTAGTCACGCACCCGGCCTTGGCGATCAATGGCGGCGGTGGCCGAACTACGTGAGCGGTTCGGCGTGCGCGCGCAGATTGACGTTAGCGAAAGTTATTCTCCGTCAACGGTTTCTGCTGGTCATCAAGGAGAACAATTAACCGGGTCGGGGTTTGCTAACGGATCGCGGCGTAATCCAGCCGATGCGGTACACGGCCCCGCTGGTATCGGGTACAGTCCTGTGGTCTCACTTACTACCCACGAGTAGGGAGATTCCGATCACACAGACGGGGTTGAACCAAGGAGGGGGCGTGCGGCAGGTCCAGGGGGCGCGCCGGTGACGGCATCGACCAACGCGGTTGTCGGCTACGTCCGTGATCAGCTCGAAAAGCCGATGGCGATGGTCGGTGGCTTCTTCAAGATGACTGTACTCACCGGCAAGGCACTTCTCACTCGACCCTTCCAATGGAAGGAGTTCGTCCTTCAGAGCTGGTTTCTGATCCGCGTCGCGTTCCTGCCCACTCTCGCGGTTTCCATCCCGCTGACCGTGCTCATCATCTTCACGTTGAACATCCTGCTCGCGGAATTCGGCGCAGCCGACATCTCCGGTGCCGGTGCCGGCCTGGCCGCAGTGACGCAGCTCGGGCCCCTCGTGACGGTTTTGGTGGTGGCGGGTGCCGGGTCGACGGCCATCTGTGCCGACCTCGGCGCCCGGACGGTCCGTGAGGAGATCGACGCCATGGAGGTGCTCGGAATCGACCCGATCGAGCGCCTCGTGGTTCCCCGCGTCGTCGCCGCGACGTTCGTCGCCTTCCTGCTCAACGGCACCGTGATCATCATCGGCCTGGTCGGTGGCTTCTTCTTCGGTGTGTACATCCAGAACGTCTCGGCCGGTGCCTACGTCTCCACGCTGACGCTGCTGACCGGTTTTCCCGAGGTCATGATCTCGGTCATCAAGGCCACGCTCTTCGGTCTGATCGCCGGACTGGTTGGCTGCTACCGCGGGCTGACGACAGCGGGTGGTTCGAAAGGTGTTGGCACCGCGGTGAACGAGACCCTGGTGTTGTGCGTCATCGCTCTTTTCGCAGTCAACGTCGTGCTCACCACCATCGGTGTGCGGTTCGGAACGAAGACCTGAGATGAGTACGGCAACCGTCCTTCGCTCCCGGTTCCCTCGGGCGTTCTCGCGAACGTCCGAGGTGGCGGCTGCTCCGGCGCGGCTGCTCGACACCATGGGCCATGTCGCATGGTTCGTGGTGCAGGCGGTGGGTCACGTGCCGCACGCCTTCCGCTACTACCGGCGTGAGACGTTGAGGCTGGTTGCCGAGATCGGCATGGGCACCGGCGCTATGGCCGTCATCGGCGGCACCGTCGCCATCATCGGCTTCGTCACCCTCTCGGCCGGTTCACTGATCGCCATCCAGGGCTTCGCATCCCTGGGCAACATTGGCGTCGAGGCATTTACGGGCTTCTTCGCGGCGCTGGCCAACATCCGCGTCGTCGCGCCGGTGGTCACCGGTCAAGCGCTGGCCTCCACGGTCGGCGCCGGCGCCACCGCAGAACTTGGCGCCATGCGTATCAGCGAAGAGGTCGACGCTTTGGAAGTCATGGGCATCAAGTCGATTTCGTACCTGGTGTCCACCCGGCTCATGGCCGGCGCCATCGTCATCGTCCCGCTGTACGCGATGGCGATCCTGCTGTCGTTCCTGTCGGCGCAGACGGTGACGACCATTTTTTATGCACAGTCTGTCGGAACGTACGAGCACTACTTCCACACGTTCCTGCGCGTCGACGATGTGATGTGGTCCTTCCTCGAGGTCATCATCATGTCGATCATCGTGATGCTGAACCACTGCTACTTCGGCTATTTCGCCAGTGGCGGTGCTGTCGGTGTCGGTGAGGCAGTGGGGAGGTCGATGCGCACCTCGTTGATCGCGATCGTGGTGGTGGTTCTGCTGGCATCGTTGGCGCTGTACGGCACCAATCCCAACTTCAATCTCACGGTGTAGCGCCATGACCGCGCCGGACGCCCCCCTGAACAAGCCGAGGACCCCGCCGTACAAGTTGGCGGGGCTCGTCCTGGCCGTGATCACCGCGCTGATTCTCGGCCTGACCTGGTTACAGTTTCGTGGGGTGTTCGAGCCCAAGACACAGCTGACGGTGCTGTCCGGCCGGGCCGGGTTGTCGATGGACCCGGGGTCGAAGGTCACCTTCAACGGCGTGCCGATCGGTCGGCTGGCCTCGGTGAACGTCGTCGAGGTCAACGACAATCCGGAAGCCAAGCTGATTTTGGACGTCGACCCGAAGTACTTGCAGCTGATCCCGCGGAACGTGGACGCCGAGCTGCGGGCGACCACGGTGTTCGGCAACAAGTACATCTCGTTCATCTCGCCGGCGAATCCGTCCGCCGAGCGTGTCTCCGCAGATACGCCCATTCAGGCGCAGGGCGTGACGACCGAGTTCAACACGCTGTTCGAAACCATCACGAAGATCTCCGAACAGGTCGATCCGATCAAGCTGAACGAGACCCTGACCGCGACGGCTCAGGCGCTCGATGGGCTCGGCGACAAGTTCGGCCAGTCGATCGTCAACGGCAACACGATCCTGGCCGACCTCAACCCGCGGATGCCCCAGATCCGCCATGACATCACGGGGCTGGCCGACCTGAGTGAGGTGTACGCCAAGGCCTCACCGGATCTGTGGGACGGGCTGACCAATGCGGTGACCACTGCCCGCACGCTCAACGAGCAGCGCGGCAACCTCGACCAGGCGCTGGTCGCCGCGGTCGGGTTCGGCAACACCGGTGGCGACATCTTCGAACGTGGCGGGCCGTACCTGGTCCGCGGCGCGCGGGATCTCCTGCCGACGTCCGCTCTGTTGGACGAGTACAGCCCGGCGTTGTTCTGCACCATCCGCAACTTCCACGATGCGGCGCCGAGTGCCGCGGCGTCGCTTGGCGGCAATGGCTACTCGCTGCGGGAACGCGCGGAACTCGTCGGTGCGGCCAACCCGTACGTGTACCCGGACAACCTGCCCAGGGTGAACGCCAAGGGGGGTCCTGAAGGCCGGCCCGGCTGCTGGCAGCCCATCACGCGTGATCTGTGGCCGATGCCGTACCTGGTGATGGACACCGGTGCGTCGATCGCGCCGTACAACCACTTCGAACTCGGCCAGCCGTTGACGGCCGAGTATGTCTGGGGCCGCCAAGTGGGGGAGAACACGATCAACCCATGAGTGAAGCTAGCGGAACGAATAAGCAGAGGGCATGCGGAACCCGAGCCTGCGAGGGAGCCGCATGAGCATCAAGGGCACGATTATCAAGCTGGGGATCTTCTCCCTGGTGTTGCTCACGTTCACCGCGCTCATCTTCGTGGTGTTCGCCCAGATCCGGTTCAACAGCACCAGCGAGTACTCGGCGATCTTCAAGAACGTCAGCGGTCTGCGCAGCGGGCAGTTCGTCCGCGCCGCCGGCGTCGAGGTCGGCAAGGTATCCAAGGTCGACCTGATCAACGGCGGTGAGCAGGCCGAGGTCACGTTCAACGTCGAAAAGTCGTTGCCGTTGTTCGATCAGACCACTGCGGCAGTGCGCTACCAGGACTTGATCGGCAACCGCTACCTCGAGCTCAAGCGCGGCGAGAGCAACAAGATCATCCCCCCCGGCAGCACCATCCCGCTGGAACGCACCCAGCCCGCGCTGGACCTCGACGCCTTGGTGGGTGGCTTCCGGCCGCTGTTCAACTCGCTGGCCCCGGACAAGGTCAACACCATTGCCAAGTCGTTGATCACGGTCTTCCAGGGCCAGGGCGGCACCATCAACGACATCCTGGACCAGACCTCCCAGCTGACTTCTACGATCGCCGATCGGGATCAGGCCATCGGTGAGGTGGTCAAGAACCTCAATATCGTGCTGGACACCACCGTCAAGCATCAGAAGCAGTTCGACGACACGCTGAAGAACTTCGAGACGCTGATCACCGGGCTGAAGAACCGGGCCGACCCGATCGCCACCTCGGTGGCCAACATCAGCAACGTGGCGGGTTCCCTTGCCGAGCTGCTGAGCGACAACCGGCCGCTGCTCAAGGACACCCTCGGATATCTCGACGTCATCCAGAAACCCTTGATCGACCAGAAGCAGGAGGTCAACGACATCCTGGTGCAAATGCCGGGCGCATTGAAGATCATCGGCCGTGCCGGTGGCATCTATGGTGACTTCTTCAACTTCTACGCGTGCGACATCTCGTTGAAGCTCAACGGTTTGCAGCCGGGCGGACCGGTCCGAACCGTACGGATCACGTCGCAGCCCTCGGGTAGGTGCACGCCGAAATGAGGACACTGCAGGGTTCCGACCGGTCCCGTAAGGGCCTGATGGGTGTGGCCGTCGTCGCGCTCATCATCGGTGTGGGTTCGACGTTGACCAGCGTGCCGATGATCTTCGCTGTGCCGACCTACTATGCGCAGTTCACCGACACCGGTGGTCTGAACCTGGGTGATCGAGTGCGGATCGCCGGCATGGACGTCGGCGACGTCAAGTCGATGGACATCAACGGCGACAAGGTGGTGATCGGCTATACGCTCGGCGGCCGCACCATCGGCACCGAGAGCCGGGCCGCGATCCGGACTGACACCATCCTGGGTCGCAAGAACATCGAGATTCAGCCGCGCGGCAACCAGGCCCTGGCCCCGCGCGGGATTCTGCCGGTAGGCCAGACGACGACGCCCTACCAGATCTACGACGCCATCTTCGACGTCACGCGCAACGCCTCGGGCTGGGACACCAAGTCGGTTCGTCAATCGCTGAATGTGTTGTCGGAGACGGTGGATCAGACCTCGCCACACCTGAGTGCCGCGCTGGACGGGGTGGCCAGGTTCTCCGAGACCATCGGCAAGCGTGACGATCAAATTCGGCAACTGCTGGCCAACGCGAACAAGATCGCCACAGTGCTCGGCGACCGCAGCACGCAGGTCAACCAGCTGCTGGTGAACGCGCAGACCCTGTTGGCCGCGGTCAACCAGCGCGGCCAGGCAGTCAGCATGCTGTTGGAACGGGTGTCGACGGTATCGAGGCAAGTCGAGGGCTTGATCAGCGATAACCCGAACCTCAACCACGTGTTGGAGCAGCTCCGCACGGTCAGCGACATCCTGGTGCAGCGCAAGCAGGACTTGGCCGACACGCTGAGTATCGCGGGCAAGTTCATCACGTCATTGGCCGAGGCGCTGGCCTCCGGTCCGTACTTCAAGGTCATGCTCGTCAACTTGTTGCCGCCGCAGATTCTGCAACCGTTCGTCGATGCTGCGTTCAAGAAGCGCGGTATCGATCCTGAGGAGTTCTGGCGCAGCGCGGGCCTGCCGTCGTTCCGGTTCCCGGACCCCAACGGCGAGCGATTCGAAAACGGCGCACCGCCGCCCGCCCCGACCCCGCTGGAAGGCACTCCCGAGCATCCGGGACCGGCCGTCCCGCCTGGTTCTCCGTGCTCGTACACGCCTGCCGCCGACGGCATCCCATCCCCGGGCAACCCGCTGCCGTGTGCGGCCGACACCACGGGACCGTTCGGCGACAACCCGTACGGCGCGAACTACAGCCCGCCGGACGTCGCCACATCAGCGCCGAATCCGGATGGCGTCGCGCATTCGCCGGGCGTGCCCAGCGCGGCCATCCCGGGTCAGATGCCGCCGGATCAGCCGGGTGCGCCGGTGCCGCTGGCCCCCGGTCCGCCGGGTGCCCGCACGGTGCCGGTCAGCCCGCAACCCGGACCCGACGAGTTCGTCCCCGGGTTTGCGCCGATACCGCCACCGCTGAACGCGCCGCCGGCACCGCCCGGCCCCGGACCGGAATTGCCTCCTGCGGGTACAGCCCCGTTGCCGGGTAACCCGCCGTTCCTTCCGCCCGGATCGCAGGGATAGGGGGGATACGTCGAGCTATGTCAACGATTTTCAACATCCGGAACCTGAAGCTGCCGCACATGTCGCGGTTGGCGGTGATCTTCGGTGCGGTGGCCGTCGTGTTGGCGCTGGTGGTCGGCTATTTCGGCATCAGCCTGTACAAGAAGCTGACCAACACCACGGTCACGGCCTACTTCCCCGAGGTACTTGCGCTGTATCCCGGCGACAAGGTCCTCATCATGGGTGTCCGGGTCGGCGCGATCGACAGCATCGAAACCGCCGGCGACAAGATGAAGGTGGTGTTCCACTTCAACAACCGGTACAAGGTGCCGGAGAACGCCAGTGCCTCGGTGCTCAACCCGAGCCTGGTGGCGTCCCGCGTGATCCAGCTGTCACCGCCCTACACGGGCGGCCCGCAGATGCAGGACGGCGCGGTCATCCCGGTCGACCGCACCCAGATCCCCATCGAGTACGACGAGCTGCGTAACCAGGTGACCCGCCTGCTCGCCGAGCTGGGCCCGACCCCCGAACAGCCCAAGGGTCCGTTCGGTGACGTCATCGAGTCGTTCGCAGACGGCTTCGCCGGCAAGGGGGAACAGCTCAACCGCACGCTGAATGGTCTGTCGGAGGCGTTGACCACGCTCAACCAGGGCCGCGGGGACTTCTTCACGATCGTCAAGAGCCTGGCGCTGTTCGTCAATGCGTTGCACAAGAGCGATCAGCAGTTCGTGGCGCTCAACAACGATCTGGTCCAGTTCACCAATTCCTTCTCCAAGGATCAGGAACTGTCCAACGCGCTGCAGGACCTCAATCGGGTGCTCAAGACCACCCGCGAGTTCCTGGACCGCAACGGCGGCGTGCTGACCCACGACGTCAACAACCTCGAAGAGGCCACCACGGCGATCCTGCAGCCGGAGCCGCGCAACGGGCTGGAGACGGGTCTGCACGCCTACCCGAACCTCGCCGCGAACTTCGTCAACATCGTCGCGCCCAACCAGGGTGGCATCATCGGTCTGCCGGTGCTGCCGGGCCTGACCAGCTTCGCCAATCCCTTGCAGTTCGTCTGCAGCTCGATCCAGGCGGGAAGCCGTCTGGGCTACCAGGATTCGGCCGAGTTGTGCGCGCAGTACCTGGCGCCGATCCTGGACGCGATCAAGTCCAACTACCTGCCGTTCGGCATGAACCTGGCCAGCACCGCGATGACGCTGCCCAAGCAGATCGCGTACTCGGAGCCGCGGCTGCAGCCGCCGCCGGGGTACAAGGACACCACTGTGCCCGGTATCTGGGCACGGGACACCTTGTTCTCGCACGGCAACCACGAGCCGGGTTGGACTGTCGCACCGGGCATGCAGGGTGTCCAGGTGCAGCCGTTCACCCAGAACATGCTGACTCCGGAGTCGTTGGCCGAGCTGATGGGTGGTCCCGACATCGTGGCTCCGCCGGCTCCGCCGGCATTCGGGGTGCCGCCGGGCGGCAACTTGCCCGGCCCGCCGAATGCCTACAGCGAGAACACTCCGTTGCCGCCTCCGTGGTATCCACAGCCAGGGCCACCGCCCGGACCGGCGCCAGGCGTCGTTGCCGGAGATCCGGTGTCAGCCGTCGCCCCGGCACCCGCACCAGGTGGACCGCCGCTGCCAGCCGAGGCAGGAGGGCCGTAATGCGTTGGACGAGGTTGCCGAAGAAACTGGCCGCCAAAAAGGTGGGTCTGCGACTGGCGGCGCTGGCGGCCGCGACGCTGCTGCTGACCTCGTGCGGTCAGTGGCGTGGCATCGCGAACGTTCCATTGCCAGGTGGCCCGGGCACCGAACGTGGCCACACCACGCTGTACGTGCAGATGCCGGAAACGCTGGCCCTCAACGCCAACAGCCGGGTGCGGGTTCGCGACGTGTTCGTCGGCCGGGTGCGCAGCATCGAGCTGGTCAACTGGGTGCCCACGTTGACTCTCGACCTGCAGCCGGGCATCGAGCTGCCGAAGAACACGCTGGCCAAGATTGGCCAGACCAGCTTGCTGGGTTCGCAGCACATCGAGCTCAACCCGCCGGATAAGAATCCGTCCAAGGAGATGCTGCGCAGCGGCGACACCATCCCACTGGCGCAGTCCTCGGCGTATCCGACGATCGAGCGGACGCTGGCCGGGATCTCCGGGATTCTGACCGGCGGTGGCATCCCCAACCTCGAGGTGATCCAGACCGAGGTGTTCAACATCCTCAACGGTCGCGCCGATCAGATCCGGGAGTTCCTGGGCCGGTTGGACACCTTCACCAATGAGCTCAACCAGCAGCGCGACGACATCACCCGGGCCATCGATTCGACGAATAAACTGCTCAACATCGTCGCCCAGCGCAACGACACGCTGGATCGAGTGCTGACGGAGTTCCCGCCGCTGATCCAACATTTCGCCGACACCCGCGATCTGTTCGCCGATGCGGTGACCGCGCTGGGCCGGCTCTCGGCCGCGGCTGACGAGACGCTGTCGGGGACCAATGCGAATCTGCACACCAATCTGGAAAACCTGCAGCGTCCGCTCAAGCAGCTCAGCCGGGCCGCGCCCTATCTGGTCGGTGCGCTGAAGCTGATACTCACCGCCCCGTTCAACATCGACAACGTCCCGAAGGTCATTCGAGGTGACTACTTCAACGTGTCGTTGGACCTGGATCTGACCCTGAGCGCGATCGATAACGCGTTCCTGTCCGGCACCGGTGTGTCGGGCATGCTGCGGGCGCTGGAACAGGCGTGGGGTCGTGATCCGAACACGATGGTCCCGGACATCCGGTTCACCCCAAACCCGCACGATGTGCCCGGTGGCCCGCTGGTGGAAAGGGGGGAATGAGATGCTGCTGACCCGCTTCATCAAGATGCAGCTCGTCATCTTCCTGACGCTGACGCTGGTCGCGCTGGCGGTGCTGGCCGTGGTGTACCTGCGCCTGCCGACCTGGGCAGGCGTGGGGATGTACAACCTGAACGCCGAGTTGCCCAACTCGGCCGGCCTGTACAAGACCGCCAACGTCACGTACCGCGGTACCACCATTGGGAAGGTCACGTCGGTGGAGCCCACCGAGACCGGTGCCCGGATCCAGATGAACATCTATGACCAGTTCAAGATCCCCACCGACGCCACGGCCAACGTGCACTCGGTGTCGGCGGTCGGTGAGCAGTTCATCGATCTGATCTCCTCCGGGGAGTCGAATGCGTACTTCGCGTCGGGCGACACCATCAGGAAGGGCACCGTGCCCGCTGAGGTGGGGCCGGCGCTCGATGCCGCCGAGCACGGTCTGTCGGTGCTGCCCAAGGAGAAGATCGGCCTTCTGCTCGACGAGACCGCAAAAGCGGTCGGCGGCTTGGGCCCATCACTACAGCGCCTGGTCGATTCGACACAGGCGATCGCGAGCGATTTCAAGGACAACCTGGATCCGGTGAACGACATCGTGACCAACTCCGGGCCGATCATCGACAGTCAGGTGAATTCGGGCGACGCGATCTCGCGCTGGGCGAAGAACCTGAACACGATTTCCGCCCAGACTGCCCAGAATGATGCGGTGCTACGGAGCGGCATCCAGCAGGCCGCGCCGACTGCGGATCAGTTGAACGCGGTGTTCGGGGACGTCCGGGAGTCGCTGCCGCAGACGTTGGCGAACCTCGAGATCGTCATCGACATGCTCAAGCGCTACAACAAGAACGTCGAGCAGGCGTTGGTGGTGCTGCCGCAGGGCGGCTCGATCGCGCAGGTACTCACGACCTTTCATCCGGAAGCCCTGATTCACCTCGGCCTCGGGATCAACGCGCCGCCACCGTGCCTCACGGGGTTCTTGCCGGCATCGCAGTGGCGGGGTCCCGCCGACACCACGACGGCGCCGGTGCCGTCGGGTCTGTACTGCAAGATCCCCAAGGACGCGCCGAATGCGGTCCGTGGGGCGCGTAACTACCCGTGCGCCGATGTGCCGGGCAAGCGCGCGGCCACCCCGGCCGAGTGCCGCAGCAATGAACCGTACGTGCCGCTCGGCACCAACCCGTGGTACGGCGACCCGAACCAGGTCCGCAACTGTCCGGCCCCGGCCGCGCGATGCGACCAGCCTGTGGATCCGGGCCGGGTGATCCCCGCGCCCTCGGTGAACACCGGGTTGAACCCGTTGCCGGCGAGTATGTTACCGCCCCCTGAAGTGGGCGGATCGGCTCCGACCAGCGATCCGCTGACCGCACCGCGAGGGGGTAGCGTCACTTGCAGTGGACAGCAGCCGAATCCATGCATCTACACTCCGGCAGCAGGTTCGACGGCGATCTATAGCCCGTCAAGCGGTGAGGTGGTCGGTCCGGACGGTGTGAAGTACTCCGTCACCAACTCGAATAGACCAGGAGATGACGGATGGAAGGAGATGCTGGCGCCAGCCAGCTGAACCTCGCCGGCCAGCAGGACACCGAACATCCAGAACCTCGTGCCGAGGAGGCCATAGAGCAGTCCGGCGGGCCGGAAGTTACCCCGGCTGCTGAAATCGAGCGGCGTCCGTCCCGGCTGGGCCGGGGCGCGATGGCCGCGATCAGTGCGGGGTTGCTCGTCCTGACGGCGCTGGCCGGTACCGGTGGCTACCTCGCGTTGCGGTCGCACGCCGAGAGCGAGCAGATCGCTCGCGACGAGGCGGCGGCACTGCAAGCGGCCAAGGATTGTGTAACGGCGACCCAAGCGCCCGACACGGCAGCAATGACGGCGGCCCAGACCAAGATCATCGACTGTTCGACCGGCGATTTCGGTGCGCAGTCGGTGCTTTACAGCAGCATGCTGGTGGACGCCTACCAGGCGGCAAACGTCAAGGTTCAGGTCTCGGACCTGCGGGCCGCGGTGGAGAAGCACAACGACGACGGCTCGATGGATCTGTTGGTCGCGGTCCGCATAGTCGTCAGCAACAGCGAGAAGTCCAATGAGGAGCAGGGCTACCGGCTTCGGGTGAGGATGGCGCCCGACGAGGGTGTCTACAAAGTGGCCAGGCTCGACCAGGTCACCTCGTGACGACGGTATTGGACACCGCTTCCTTGGACATCGTCTCGTCGGACACCGTCGACTCGCCGGCCGCAACCGCCGCCCCGGAACCGGCGTTGGCGTCTTGGCCGGTGCGTGCGGGCGCGTTCGCCATCGACGTCCTGCTGGGGCTGGCCGTGATCGTGACGCTGGGGGTGCTGGCGGCGGCGTCGCCGACCCACGGCTGGCTGTGGTGGGTGTACGTCGGCGTGGCCGTCGCGGTGGGGGGCGCGATGCTGCTCAACCGCGTTGTTGCGCCTGCGACGACCGGCTGGACGCTGGGCCGGTCGGTGTTCGGTATCCGGGTGGCGACCGCCGGCGGTGACGCGGGGCTGGTGCGGTTGACGTTGCGTGAGCTCGCGCATCTACTGGATACCGCCGCCCTGTGCATCGGCTGGCTGTGGCCGCTGTGGGACAGCCGCAATCGGACGTTCGCCGATCTGCTGGCCCGCACCGAGGTGCGCCGGGTCGCTGTCGCCGAAGAGCATGTGCGCGGTGTCCGCCGGCGGGCCGCGGTGGCCATGCTGGCGGCTGCGCTGTTGTGTGGATCCGCGGTAGGACTGGGATATTGGAGCTCATACCGCCAGGAGCTGACGGTCCAGCAGGCCCGCGCACAGCTGGCCGACCAGGGACCGCGGACCGTCGAACAACTGCTGAGCTACGGCATCGACTCGATGGACCAGGATTTCGCCAGGGCGCTGACCCTGACCACCGACAACTACCGTACGCAGCTGGCCGAGCAGCAGGCGGCGGTTCGCAAGGCCGGTCCAAACACCAACGAGTACTGGGCCGTGAGCAGCGCCGTGCTACCTGGGTCGACCAAGACCGAGGGGACGATGTTGCTGGCGTTGCAAGGTCAGCGCGGCATCGACCCGAAGAACCTGAAGTTCCTCACCGCGACGGTGCGGGTCGACTTCCGCAAGATCGATGGGCAGTGGCGGGTGGACAACCTCACTGTGCTCACGAAGCCACAGATGAACGGGGCGGGTTGATGAGCCCACGGCGCAAGATCGACGCCGCGGAGGCGGATTACTTTGCGGTGCAACCTAACCCACCCGCGCGATGGGGGCTTCCGGTGGTTGCGGTGCTGTCGACTCTGCTGATCGCCGCGGCCATCGCCGGCAGCGCGTTCATGTTGGTGCGCCACGTGTCAGACGATCGGGCGCAGGGGAACGCCGCGGGGGCGCTGGGAGCGGCGCGCGAGTTCATGGCCGATTACATGACGATCGATCCGTACCATGCGAACCCTTACGCCGATAACATCCTGAACAAGTGGGCCACTGGCGATTTCGCGAAAATGTTCAAAGAAAAAGAGAATGAGATCGTCGTTCAGGTGGCCCGTGCGGAGCCGACACAGGGCACCGTCGAAGACGCGGGCATCCAGCGCTGGAACGACAACGGCAGCGCTGATGTGCTGGTCGCGGCCAAGACGAGCACCCGGTCACCCGACGGGAAATCGATAATCGAGAGCGGAAACCGTTGGGTGGTCACGACGATTCGAGAGGGACAGCAGTGGAAGATCAGCCAGCTGAATCAGGTGATCTGACCACCGAGCGGTCGCAGCAGGCGGGCCCGGAGAATTCGGCCAAGCCGCGTCGCCGCCTGCGGATGCCGTGGCAGCGCAAGGTCGAAGAGCCGCCCGTCGATACCGACGCCGAGTCGGAGACCGAGTCGTCCGATGAGGCGGCAACTGACGAGCCGGAGTCTGACGAGTCCTCGGCGGGCGCGCCCTCGCCGGAGGCCGGCACCAAATCGCGGACGCCGGTCGGTAAAGGTCGTCGCGTGGAGGCCGGTAAGGCTGAGGACGCTGCGGTGGACGGTGAATCTGGTGAAGTACCAATAGATTCGGATGATTCGACGGATTCCGAGGAGCCAGCCGAACCGGAACCCGAAGACGAAGACGAAGACGAAAACGAAGACCAGGACGCCGGAACCGTCATGGTGCCGTTCCGCCCGGCGGGTAAGCGGTTGACGTATGTGGCGGCCGGGGCCGCGGCGTTGTTCGTGGCGGCCGGAGCCTTTGCGGGTGCCATGGTGCAGCCGTACCTGGCGGATCAGGCACAGGTCGCGACCAAGCTGAAGGTCGCCGAGACGGCGGCCGACGCGATCACCACGCTGTGGACCTACACGCCGGACAACATCGATTCCCTGCCGCAGCGCGCGTCCCAATACTTGTCGGGCGATTTCGCCGCGCAGTACCGCACATTCGTCGACTCGATCGTGCCGACTAACAAGCAGGCGCAAGTTTCCAGCAATACCCAGGTGATGGGTACGGCGGTGGAGACCATCGGGCCCGACGAAGCGACTGCGATCGTCTACACCAACTCGGTGTCGACCAGCCCGGTCACCAAGAACATCCCGTCGCTGCGCTACCTGTCCTACCGGCTGACGCTCAAGCGTGACGGTGACACTTGGCGGATCACGCAGATGCCCGCGTTGACCAAGCTGGATCTCTCGCCGCAGCTGTAACCGGGAAATCAGGCAATGGCCATTCAGTCACCGGTATCCGACCGACTTACCGTTACCGCGTTACTTTTGCTCACCTTCGCGACCGGCGTCGTCGATGCGGTCAGCGTGCTGGTGCTCGGCCATGTGTTCGTCGCGAACATGACCGGCAATGTGATCTTTCTGGGGTTCTGGTTGGTGCCGCACTCCGGGGTGGATCTTGCGGCGGCGGTTGTCGCCTTCGTCAGCTTCGTCGCGGGAACGGTGGTGGGTGGGCGGTTCGCGCGGCACCTCCAGAGCAGTCCCCGGACGTGGCTGACGGTCACGCATTCGGTGGAAGTCGTTATATTGCTGACGCTTTCGATCCTAGCCGGCGTCGGTGTGCTCGACTATCAGGACAACCGGAAGCTGATCCTCATCTCGGGCCTGGCCATCACTTTCGGTATCCAGAACGCCACCGCGCGGCAGTTCGGCATCCAGGAACTCAGTACCACGGTGCTCACCCAGACGATCGTGGGCATCGGGCTCGACAGCCGTCTGGCCGGTGGCACCGGTGAGCGGGAGAAGCTGCGCTACGGCGTGGTGGCGACCATGATGGGCGGCGCAATGGTCGGTGCGTCGCTGACCCTGGTCGCCGTGGCGCCGGTGATCGCGTTGGCGGCGTTGGTCATTGCGGCGAGCGCATTGATCTTCCGGTTCGGTTCTTGAGAGTTCGAGGCTATGGACCGGGACATCGGGTTTGGCCGGTAGGCAGATGTGCCGGATGCTCGGTCATGGGCAGGTGAAATCGAGCTCGAAGGACTTCGTCACCTGTTTTTGGGTCGAGGTGTCGAAACCGACGGCGTTGCCGGTGATCTTGTACGTATTGCCGGTCTTGGTGGCCGACGCGTCGCCGTGTCCCGCTGCGGCATCGGCATATCCGAGTGCCATACCGTTGACCGTGCCGAGGCCCACCGAGTGGACGTTCGGCGGAGAGTCGTTGCTGACGACCGCGCCTATGCCGGAAGCCGAATCGCCGATCGTGACGTTGATGTCGGATTCCACGGCAGTACATGTCACCGGCCCGGACACATTCTGATTCTGACCGTCGATGAGGACTGCGGTGGCGCTGGAAGCGCCAACGGACCCTGAAGTGCCTGCCGTCGCAGACTCCGACGACGCAGGCTTGCTGGAGTTGTCGCTGGACGTACCGTTCGAGCATCCGGTGATGGCGCAGGCCGCGACCGCTGCGCTCGCTACGCCGATCATCACAACGCGTGTGACCATGTCATCTCCTTAGAGGTTGTAGATTCCGGCAGCTGAGCCGCCGCGTCGTGCTGATCAGAACAGCGGGATCCACACACCGAAGAACCAGAAACCCCAGCCCCCGAACACGGGGTTGAAGATCGGGATCGCGGTGTAGCCGTTGTAGTTGAACGGACCGAAATCCACTCGGGCTTGGGTGATGTCACGGCCTGGGCCCTCATATCGAGGGTTCCAGCCACCGGGGGGCGGCGGTCCGTTCCAGCCACCGGCAGGAGCGGGGCCGTCCCAATTGGGCGGCGGACCGCCGGGGGGAGGCCCGTCATTCCAGCCTGGACCCCGCTCCGGTGGGGGCGGCGGCGCGCCGTTGCCTGGGGTGCTGAATCCGTGCGGTGCGTCCCTCGGTCCGCCGATCTGGTCATTACCGCGGTTGTAGCGGCCCGCAGGCGCGTTCGGCTGACCGTTGGGATGGTTGTCGGGCCCGTTGTTCTGAGGCCCGTTGTTTTGTGGGCCGTTGCCCTGAGGTCCGTTGCCCTGTGGGCCATTCGGACGGGGGTTGCCTTCTGGTCCGTTGTTCTGCGGACCCTGCGGCCCGTTCTGAGGCGGACCGCCCTGCGGCCCGTTCTGCGAACCATTGTTGTGCGGGCCTTGAGGCGCATTGCCCTGTGGGCCCTGCGGTCCGTTGTTTTGCGGTGGATTACCGCGCGGGCTCTGTGGTGCGTTGTTCGGCGTCTGAGGTGCGCCGCCAGGAGCACCACCGGCACCGCCCGGCCCTGGCTGGCAGTTGGCGGTATTGGCTGGATCACAAGGCGGCGGCGCCTGAGGAACGGCCGCGGCTTGTCCCGCCGCCAACAGTGCTGACATGCCGATGCCCGCAGCCGCTGCCGCGGTACCGGCTATGCGTTTCACGGTCATAGTGCCTCTTTCTCCCCGACCACGCCCGCCGTGATGTCACCGCGGGCACACGACTCCACATTGACACCGTCGACGGCTTCGAAACGTCGTCCATGAACAACCGCAGCGAACTCCCAGAGAATGGCCAGCGTGGCAGTCTCAACCCGGACGCATGTGTGCGACCTATGTATGAGCTGTGTGAATGATGCTGGGGCAGTGGCCTTCAGCAGATTGGCGGTTGTCTTCAAAGCGGACTATGGCAACGTTTGAGGATGCGATTGTCGGCCGAGTGTCTCCACCGCGGTGAGCGCCTCGCGAAAGTCCGCGCCCCCGAACGGGATTGTCTACAGAGCAGACGGGTGAACTCGAAGTCGTGAATACGATGCGCGAAAGTCGATGACGCGCCATATCGATGATGCAACATGTAGTTGACGTAGCTCTTCGAGGCAAGGCAGTTCGATGCTTGGAGCCGCTGGGAATTGACACACCATCTGACGAGAGGGACATGACATGGTGGACCGAAACCTTTTGAAATTCCGACTCATCCATACAGGTCAGCGCCTCGTCGTCAACCCGCTGGCACGGCGCTCATCGCGGCTGACCATGCTGGAGACCACCGGCCGCAAGAGCGGTCTGCCGCGGGTCACGCCGATCGGCGGCCGGCGCCAGGGCAACAGTTTCTGGCTGGTGTCCGAACACGGATACCGATCCGACTATGTCCGCAACATTCAAGCCAACCCCCGCGTGCGGTTACGGCTCAAAGGGCGATGGCATACCGGCACCGCCACACTGCTCCCCGATGACGACACCCAGAAACGACTCGATGAGCTCGGTGGTCTCAACAGCCTTGCTGTGCGGGCTGCGGGAACCGACAGATTGACAATCAGGATCGACCTCGAACCCAGCTGACTCTGCCGAACACGGAAACCCTCGCGCGGGGCAGGTTATCGGCTGGTTCCAGCGACGGCGCGCAGTACCCTCGCCCTATGAAGAAGTCCATCCCGCGGAAGGCGGCGGTTCCACCGCCTGGTCTGATGGACTATTTCGTCAAACGCAATCCGGCGGCGCCGCAAGGGTTTTTCGCGGCCGAAGCCGCGGGGCTGCAGTGGTTGACGGTCGACGGTGGTGTGCCGTGCGCTCGGGTTCTGGCATATGACGCGACATCGCTGACGCTGCAACGGCTGCAATCGGTTGCCCCGTCGGTGCGGGCCGCACACGAGTTCGGTCGCATGCTGGCGGTGACCCACAATGCGGGCGCCCCGGCGTTCGGCGCCGGACCCGACGGCTACCGCGGTGCAGCGTTTTTCGGGCCGATGACGCAACCGCTTCCGATGTCGTTGACCCACCACAATTCTTGGGGCGAGTTCTATGCGCAGGAGCGCCTGGAGCCGATGGGTGCGTTGGCCGCGGGACGGCTCGACGCGACCGCCCGTCACGGCCTGGCCGAGGTGGCGGCGTTGTGCCGGGCGGGCCGGTTCGACGACGATGACGGCCCGGCTCGGCTGCACGGCGACATGTGGAGCGGCAACGTGATGTGGACGGCCGAGGGTGTGGTGTTGATCGACCCGGCCGCGCACGGTGGGCACCGCGAGACCGATCTCGCGATGCTGACGTTGTTCGGTTGTCCACATCTCGGCGAGGTGCTGGCCGGCTACCAATCGGTATGTCCCTTGCGGGATGGCTGGCAAGGTCGCGTCGGGCTGCATCAGCTCTACCCGCTGTTGGCGCATGTGGTGCTCTTCGGCGGCGGCTATGCGGGTCAGGTCGCTGCAGTCGTTGCGAAACTGCTGCGCGCCAGCAGCTGACGGCGCCACGAGCCGGGTTTCAGTTCCGCGCCAGCGCGCCCTCGGCCAGCCCGCCCACGATGGGGCTCAGTAGTCGGGCGTACTCGGTGGTGATGTGGTTGTCGTCGCGGAACACCATGGTGTTGCCGATGATGACAGGGCAGCGGTCGGCCGTACAGAAGAATTCGGCGAGGTTCGCGTACTGCCCGCCCCCGGCTTGCACGGCCGCAGTCTCGGCGGCAATACCGGTGTCGTTCATGGCGATCGATCGCTGCGGCGTGCAGGTTCCGACATCGTTGATGTGCGCCGAGAGGCACGTCGGCACGGTGCCGTGAGGATCGGGAACAGGGCCGAGCACCAGCACCTTGGCGCCCATGCCCCGCAACTGCGAAACCAACCGGGTCAGCGCATCCAGCCAGACCCGGTCGTAGCTGGTGAAACCGAAGTCGGCGCCGTAGCGGCGCACCATGTCGACCACGACCAGCGCCGGGCGTTCCTGTTGCACCCGAGCGAGCACGGTGGCCCGCCACTGCTTGCACTCGGTGTATTCACGGCCCAGATAGGGACTGACGATCGGCAGCTTCAACACCGGACAGGTGACCTTGGCCATCGTTTCCAGCCGCCAACCACGCTGGTGCGCAATCGGTTCCAATGCCGGATACCACATACCCGCATGCGAATCGCCGATCAGTGCCACCGTGGTTTTCGAATTCGTCTGACCGGCAGCACATTCCGGCAGGGTGACGTCTTTCCACGACAACACGCAGCCGTTGAGGAACACCTCCGGTTTGGTGATGTTCCCCAGCGCCGGCGACAGATTCGACGGCACGGCCTGTAGGTTCACCGCCGCCGCCACGGCGGCCCGCAGCTGCTCGGCCGGCGTCAGCATCCGAGGTGTTGGCCCGGGAACGGGGGACTGCACGGCTGCGACCGGAATCGCCGCGGGCCCCGAACCCGTCGGCACCGGACGCACGGCCAGCAGAACCAGCCCGGCGCACACCGCAACTCCCGTGGCAGTCGCGCCGACCGCCAGGCTCCGCCATGCGGAGGCACGCAGGGCCGCGGCGAACCGAGCCGGATCCTCGATGAGGTGCAGCGTCAGGATCGCCAGCCCCAGCGACGTCAGGACCATGAGCACCCTGCCGCCCAGCCCCAGCGGCCCACCGAACAGCGCGGGCGCCAACAACAGCAGCGGCCAGTGCCACAGGTACCACGAGTAGGACACCCGGCCGATACCGCGCATCACCGGCAGGGCCAGCAGCCGTCCCGCACCCAGATCGGGCATCGCGCACCCAGCGCCGATCACGAGCGCGGTGCCCAGCGTCGGCAGCAACGCGGCGGTGCCGGGGTAGGGCCCCGAACCCCCGATCTGCGTGCACGTCACCAGGATCAGCGCCAGCCCGCCCCAGCCCGCGATGGCCGCGCATCCCGGCGGCAGCGCCCGCCAACTCGCGGCGGTCAAGGCGACCAGGCCGCCGAGGGCCAACTCCCACGCGCGGGTGGGCAGTGAGAAGAACGCCCACGGCGGCATCGTCTGCGTCCAGGCCAATGACAGTGCCAGCGAGCCACCCGTCACGGCAAGCAGCACCAGCGCGTACGGGACGGCCGAGCGCGTGCCCCGGCCGGACCGCGTCAACAGCCATGCGACCCCGATGATCAGCGCCGGCCACAGCAGGTAGAACTGTTCCTCGACTCCGAGGGACCAGTAGTGCTGCAGCGGCGAGGGGGTGGTGTCGGCGGCCAGGTAGTCGGTACCGTCCACGGCGAACCGGTAATTACCGACGTAGAGTGCGCTGGCGATCGCGTCGCCGAGCACACTGCGGGCCTGCAGTGGCGGCAGCAGCGCCACCGCGCCGATGGACGTCGCCACCAGCACCACCGCGGCGGCGGGCAGCAACCGCCGCGCCCGCGCGGCGTAGAACGACGCCAGCCGCACCGTCCCGGTCCGGCCGGCTTCCCGCCACAGCAGCCCCGTGATCAGGAAACCTGATACCACGAAGAACATGTCGACGCCGACGAATCCGCCGCCCATCCCAGGTACGCCGGCGTGGTAGAGCACGACAGCCAGTACCGCGACCGCGCGCAGGCCCTCGATATCAGGGCGGAATTGCTTGGCGGACAGGGCCTTCCGTCCGCTCACGGGTGCGACGCGGCGGGCTGCGGACTGCTCTGAAGGGGACGTTGTGCTCACTCGAGTAACGATCGTGCCACGAGGTTCTGCGGTATCCGGGGATTTGTTGCTAGCGTCGTGGCGGTGCGGCGGGTAGCGACAGTGGTGATGATGGTCGGGCTGCTGGCTGGTTGTGGGCACAGCGCCTCTACAGCCGTCAAGTCGGCGACGGTGACCTCGGCGACCGCAGTGAAGGCTGCCGACGGTATGTGCGATCTAGGCGGGCTGCCGCCACAGACCGTGCAGACCGTCAAGCTCATCGAATCCGGTGGCCCGTTCCCGTACCCGCGCAACGACGGCATCGTCTTCGGTAATTACGAACGCGCGCTGCCCCAGCGTGAACGGGGCTATTACCACGAGTACACGGTGCCCACGCCCGGCGCGAAAACCCGCGGCACCCGCCGTATCGTCACCGGCGGGCAGCCGCTCGACCATCCGCCGGAGTTCTATTACACCGGCGACCACTACCAGAGCTTCTGTCGGATCGGAGGCATGTGAAGACCTATCGGATCGACGGTGCCGCGGTCGGATCCAAAGCCGACCTGTTCACCGAGATCGGACGTGCCGTCAATGGAGACGGTGGCTACTTCGGCGCCAACTTCGACGCGCTGGCCGATTGCCTGCGCGGTGGCTTCGGCACGCCCGAGAACAGCAAGTTCAGGTTCGTCCTGACCGACTACAAGCATGTGAAGACAGCGCTCGGGCAGGACGCCTGGAGCACGCTGCTGAACGTCTTCACGGGTGAGGGCGTCGATTTGTGGCTGACCGCCTGAGCATCGGTCAGCAAACCTGATGCGCAGCTAGTTGAATCCGAGCCAGCTCGGCAGGGAGCGTTCGCGCGAATCGCACAGCACGGCGCGGGTGTCGCAGTTGCCGCGCGGTGAGCCCGCGCCGCTCCACATGCCGCCGGTGTCGCGGCGCAGCACGATGGCCGATGAGCCACCGCCGTCGAGCAGCAGCGCGTTGTCAGCACCCAGCCCGCGGAACAGATCCTGCATGTTGTCCGGCGTGTAGCTGCCGCCCTGGAACACGTAGAACTGATCGGCGGCCCGGTTGTAGCCCAGCGCCGTGCGAGCTGCGCTGGGGCCGTTGTCGTTGAGCTGATCGGTGTCGCCCGGGGCCAGCAGGCCGATGCCGGAGACCGCGACGAACCGGGCGTTCTGGTCGAACAGCCGCTGGATCACCGGGGTGGCCGAGTCGTAGTCGTCGCGTCCCTTGGGCATCACGACGTACGGGGCACCGCCGGTCGGGAGGATCATCGTGGCCAGCGCCGTCCAGCGTTCGTCACCGCCCGAGAGGCCCTGCTTGCCGGCGTAGGCCAATGTGCCGGTCACGGCCGTGTTGGCCCGGCCCTGCCCGCGGGTGTTGTCGACGTATGCGCCCAGCGGTGAGCTGCAGCCGGTGTCGCGCCACGAGCCGCCCTTCTGCCCGCGCACGTCGAAGAAGTTGGCGTTGATGGCGATGGTCGGTTGCCCGAGGGCCTGCCAAGCCTGCAGTGGCGCATAGGTTTCCGATGCCTGCCAGAGACCTTCGCCGGTACGCGCACCCGGGTTGCGTTCACACCGGGACTGATAGCCCTGATGGCTGTCGACGAGCAGCCGCGGGCTGAGCCGCGAGGATGCGTTCTTGATGGTCATCAAGTGCCCGCCGTTGTTCAGCGTGTACTGGTTGCCCGAGGCCGAGGTGAACGGTGCGGCGAACTGGCCGCCGAAGTTGTAGACGAGGTACGAGCCCTTGGTGTTGGCGATCGCGCCGAGCAGCAGCGCCTTGGCGTCCTCGGCCTGCGCGGTCGGCATGCTGCCGACACCCAACACGGCGCACAAGACGAACGTGGTCGCACCTGCTACCACACGTTGTTTCAGTTTTGCCAGCGCAGGCACGATGTACACAATAACCACACAGGAAACTCTGTCAACATTGGTAACATTGGAGTCTCGATTGGGTACCGGACGTGCGACTTCACCCGTGACCGAGGTACTCCTCCGGGTGGATGCCCGACGATGCCCGCGGCCGGGGATTCAGAAACTGCAGTTAGCTGTGTTGTCCCTGCCGTCAGCTCGGCGACAGCCGATACACCGCCCCGGCATCGTCGTCGGTGATGTACACCGCGCCGTCAGGTCCCATGACTGCGGACACCGGTCGGCCCCACCGTGAACCGTCATCGGCCTGGAAGCCGCCGACCAGCGTCTGCTGGGGGCCCAATGTGCCGTCGCGCCAACCGAAGAACGACACCTCGGGTGCCTGCGGGTGCGCCCGGTTCCACGATCCGTGCACACCCACCAGCGCGCCGGCACCGAACTGTGGCAGGTCGGCGAAGCTCATGCCCAGCGGAGCCGAGTGCGCGGGCATGGTCTGCTCCACCGGCGGCAGTGCCGCACAGTCCAGCTTGGTGCCGTCGGCGTTGGTCTGCATGTCGCGGATGAACCCCGCAGGTGCGGTGCCGTCGGGATTGCAGTAGGGCCAACCCAATTCGCGTCCCTGCGTGAGCTTCGCGACCGACTCGGGCGGATGGTTGTCTACGTAGGCCTGGTCCACCTTGCCCTCGGGATTGGCGACATTGTCGCGATTGTTCACCGCCGTCCACAGCGAGCCGTCGGGGGCCAAGGCCAGCCCGGTGCCGTTGCGTACGCCGGTCGCGAACGGTTGGGCCGGCCCGCCGCCCGGCGGCACGCGCATGATGGTGGCCCGTGGCGGGGTGGCGGTGCGGTCCTCGGCGGAGATGTTGCCCGTCGAACCGATCGAGAAGTACACCGCGCCATCACGTCCCACGACCACGCTCTTGAGGGCGTGGGCGTAGGCACCGTGCAGGTCCGGGCTCTTGGCGTCGGGGAGGCCACCGGCAACGGTACGAGGATTGGTGGCCCGGCCGTCGGCATAGTCGTAGGCATCGATCTGGTCACTCTCGGCGACATACAGCGTGGAGCCCACGAAGGTCAGGCCGTGCGGCTGGTCCAGTCCGTCGAGTAGAACTTGGCGGCTGGGCAGCACCTGCAGAACCCGGCCGGTGCCCGGTGTCGAGACGAGCAGCCTGCCGTCCGGGCTCCAGGCGGCCATCCGGGCCCTCGGTACGCGCGCGACGACCGTCAGCGTCCAGCCGGCGGGCACTTGAGCGTGGCGGGGCCGGTCGAACGGGGCTTGCGCGAGGGCGTCGGGCACTTCGACGGTGACCGTGGACAGGCCAGCAGGCACGGTCGGAGGGGTTGGTGCTGGTGCTGGTGTCGACGTGGAGCTGCAGGCCGCTGTCGCGACCACGACCGCCGCGATGGCGCTACGCGCCGCCCAGGCCCGCATGCATCTCCCACACCAGGATCTCGGCGCCGGCTGTCGCCGTCACCCGCCGGCCACCGCACGCGGTCAGCCGGGCCGCGTCGCCCGTCGTCAGCTCGCCGGCATCCTCGAGTGTCACCGCACCCCGCGCGACGAACAGGTGCACGTACGGTGCCTGCGGCAGGTCCAGTGCCTCGCCGAATTGCAGCCGGGCGCCGTGCAGCGTGGCGTTGCGGTTGTGCAGGGTGACGGCCGCGTCGGTGGCGCCGGAAGCGATGGGTGTCAGGGCGTTGCCGAGCTGGATCTCCTGCTGTTGATAGCCCGGCGTCACGCTGGCCTCGTCGGGCAGCACCCACATCTGCACGAAATGCACAGGCGCGTCATCGGATCCGTTCTGCTCGGAGTGCTGCACCCCGCTGCCTGCCGACATGCGTTGTGCCAGACCGGGATAGATCACCCCGGAGTTGCCCATCGAATCCTTGTGGGCCAGTTCGCCTTCCAGCACCCAGGTGACGATCTCCATGTCCCGGTGCGGGTGGGTGTCAAAGCCGGAGGCAGGGGCGACGATGTCGTCGTTGTTGACCAGCAGCAACCCATGGTGGGTGTTGGCCGGATCGTAGTAGTCGCCGAACGAGAACGAATGCCGCGACTGCAGCCAGTCGGTCGTGGTGAGACCACGGTCGTCGGCGCGCCGGATGTCGACGATCGGGGGCATGCGCCAAGCCTACTGCCAACCGACCGGTGGATCGGCTTACTCTGTCGGCGTGGATATCAACGGAGTTAGCGCCATCGTCACCGGCGGTGCATCAGGTATCGGGGCGGCAACTGCCCGCCAGTTGGCCGCCAAGGGAGCCAAGGTCGTCATCGCCGACCTGCAGGCTGAGAAGGGCGAGGCGCTCGCCAAAGAACTCGGCGGTGTGTTCGTCAGCGTCGACGTCACCGACACCGCGCAGATCGAGGCCGCGGTCAACAGGGCCACCGAACTGGGCCCGCTGCGCGTCTTGGTCAACTCGGCAGGCATCGGTTGGGCCCAGCGCACCATCGGTAAGGACGGCGAGTTCGCGTCGGCGCACAGTCTGGACGTCTACAAGAAGGTGCTCGCGATCAACCTTGTCGGCACCTTCGACGCCATCCGCCTGGCCGCGACCGCGATGAGCCGGTTGGACCCCACCGAGAGCGGCGAGCGCGGCGCGATCGTGAACATGACCAGCGTCGCGGCGTTCGACGGCCAGATCGGCCAGGCCGCGTACTCGTCGTCGAAAGGCGGCGTCGTCGGCCTGACCCTGCCGGTCGCGCGCGACCTGGCCGCGGTGGGTGTCCGCGTCAACACCGTGGCGCCGGGCCTCATCGACACCCCGATCTACGGGGAAGGAGAAGCATCCGAAGCCTTCAAAGCCAAGCTCGGCGAGTCCGTGCTGTTCCCGCACCGCCTGGGCAAGCCCGAGGAGCTGGCCTCGATGGTCATCGAGCTGATCACCAACTCCTACATGAACGCTGAGGTGGTTCGCGTCGACGGCGGTATCCGGATGCCACCCAAGTAACTTTGCCGCCGCTGGCGAGCGGCCAGTTAATGCGCGCGATCGACAGTTTTGCGTGGCGTAACTGGCCACTGGAGGCGGTCGGGTTGTCCCCAGACCGAGGTTCATCCACAGGTCCGGGCACCACGGGCGGCTCGGTCGGCCATCTCGTCGGCTCTCGCCGACACCGTGGGCACATGGTGAGACCGATTCTCGGGTCCGAGGCGCTTGCCGCGCGGGCGATGACCCGACGAGCCCTGGCGAGCCGGTATGACGCGATCTACCGCAACGTCTATTTGGCCAAGGGTATGGAGTTGACAGCTGCGTATCGAGCCGAGGCGGCCTGGCTGTTCTCCGGACGACAGGCGACATTGGCGGGCTTGTCGGCGGCCGCGGTGTACGGCACGCGTTGGATCGACCCGGCCGAGCCTGCCGAGCTGTATCGCCGCAATGGCAAGCCCGTCGCCGGGATTCTGGTCCACCGCGACGAACTGCTGGACGACGAGACTCGACTGTTCGCCGGGATCCCGGTGACGACGCCGGCGCGTACGGCGTTCGACCTGGGCCGGCGCCGCGGCGTGGACGAGGCGGTCATGCGGTTGGATGCGCTCGCACAGGCGACGTTTGTGACGGCCGCTGACGTCAGCCCTCTGGTGCAGCGCCATCCCGGCGTCCGTGGGCTGGTCCAACTGCGTGACGTGCTGGCCCTGATGGACGGCGGCGCCGAATCCCCACAGGAAACCCGCACCCGGCTGGTTCTCGTCAATACTGGACTGCCCAAGCCGGACACGCAGATCGTGGTGCCGGGAGACTTCGGCGGCAGAAGTCATGCACGAATTGACATGGGCTACAAGGAGTTCAAGGTAGGTGTCGAGTATGAGGGCGCACAGCATTGGACAGATCCGCGGGTCCGTGCCAACGATATCGACCGCTATGCAGAATTGGCCGCGCTGGGCTGGTCGATCGTCCGAGTCGGGGCTGACCTGCTGCACCGCAGACCATGGGTTCTCGTCGCCCGCGTCTGTGCCGCGTTGCGGGCTGCCGGCGCCGAATGGCCAGTTATTGCACGGGTTTTGGGTGATCGCGTGGCGTAACTGGCCACTCGGCGGCTAAAGGGGCTAAAGAGAAGCCGGGAGCCCGAACTTCTCGAACAACGACGGCTCCATGAACGCCACAACATGGGAAATGCCGTCAGCGCCGATGGCCAAAACGTGCAACTGGAACGCCTCGTGCACGCCCGTCTCCGCATTGCGCATGTACAGCGCGGCGGCCGGCTGATCGTTGGCGGTCGTGCGGATGAACCGCATGTCGCCGGCCTTCTCGGCTGGGCACTTGTGCCGAGACAGGTCACCGATGGCCTGCGGACCGCGATACCAACTGTCGAACGGCGGCATCTCCCAGATGGCCTCGGCCGTGAACAGCTCGACGAGTTTGTCGATGTCGTAAGCCTCGAACGCGGCGATGTAGCGGCTCAGCATGTGCTGTGCCGCGGGCGATTCGGGTGCGACGATCGGGCCGTCCCGCTGGGGGTTCGCGGCTTCGAGCTGCGCCCGTGCCCGCTGCAGCAGGCTGTTGACGGCGGCCGTCGAAGACCCTATTGCGCCGGCGACTTCCGAGGCCTTCCACTGCAGCACCTCGCGCATCACCAACACCGCACGCTGGCGGGGGGACAGGTGCTGCAGCGCTGCCACGAATGCCAGCCGCACCGACTCGCGGTCGCCGACGATGTTCACCGGGTCGGAAGACTCATCGGGCAGCGGCTCCAACCAGGGCACCTCGGGATGCTCGGTGATCGCGTCGGCGCCGGCTGAACTCGAAGTGCCCAGGCCTGACGGCAGGGGCCGGCGCTGGCGGCTCTCCAGGGCTGTCAGGCACGTGTTGGTGGCGATCCGGTACAGCCAGGTTCGCACCGAGGATTTGCCTTCGAAGCCCTCGTAGGACTTCCACGCGCGCAGATACGTCTCCTGCACCAGATCCTCGGCGTCGTGTAGAGAACCGGTCATCCGGTAGCAGTGTGCGAGCAGTTCTCGGCGGTAGCGCTGGGCATCGGCGAGGAAGGCGTCAGCCGAACTTGCGTTCTTGCGTGCGGTGGCGTCGGGTGAAGGTGCGAGCACAGTCACGTCGTCGAGCCTACGCACGCCCACCGACAACTACGATCGAAAAATGGCGCGCCGGGGGGTCGAACGCTGGAACATCGTGGCATTCGTGCTGTATATCCTGCTGATTCCGGCGGCCTTCATCGAGTTCATGATGGGTGCGCTCGGCTTCGGAATGGCCACCGACGGCTGCCACGACGCTGCCTGCGACGCCGGCTATCACGAAAATGCCGCGATCCTCACGGTCGGTGTCGGGCTGGTCGTCGTGCTCGTGGCGACCGGAGCGGTGATGTTCTATGGCCTGACCCGCGAAAAGATCGTCATCGTGTGGCCGTTCGTTGCCGCCGCGGCGATGGTCGGTGTGTTCGTCCTCGGCATGGCGGTGCTGCATTAACCGCTGATCGCCACCCCGCTACGCTCGCCTGATGACCAGTACCCGTGCCGAACGGACCTTCGATGGCGTCGGTGGGGTGCGCATTGTCTACGACGTGTGGAGCCCGGAGACCGCGCCGCGCGGAGTCATCGTGCTGTCGCACGGGCTGGGGGAGTACGCAGGCCGCTACCACCATGTGGCTCAGCGCTTCGGCGAGGCCGGCTTGATCGTCTACGCCCTCGACCATCGTGGCCACGGGCGTTCCGGTGGCAAGCGGGTGTACCTGCGGGAGATGTCGGAGTACGTCGGCGACTTCCACACGCTGGTCGGCGTCGCCGCCGCTGAGCATCCCGACCTCACCCGCATCGTGCTCGGCCACAGTATGGGTGGCGGCATCGTGTTCAGCTACGGCGTCGAATACCCCGACGAGTACACCGCGATGGTGCTCTCGGGGCCTGCGGTCGCAGCGCAGGCCTCTCTCTCGCCGATGCTGGTCGTGGTGGCCAAGTTGCTGGGCAAGATCGCCCCGGGCTTACCTGTCGAAGAACTCGACGTGACGGCGATCTCCCGAGATCCGGCCGTGGTCGCCGCGTACAACGCCGACCCGCTGGTATGGCACGGCAAGGTGCCTGCGGGGATCGCCCGGGCGCTGATCCTCGTGGGCGAGACGATGCCGCAGCGGGCCTCCGCACTGGCCGCGCCCCTGCTGGTGGTGCACGGTGAAAAAGACCGGCTGGTGCCAGTCGAAGGCAGCCACCGTCTCGTCGAGTGTGTGGCCGCCGAAGACGTCCACCTCAAGGTGTACCCGGGCCTGTACCACGAGGTGTTCAACGAGCCCGAGCAGGCGCTGGTGCTCGACGACGTCACGTCGTGGATCGAGGCGCATCTGTGAGACGAATCGCCGCGGCACTGCTGACGGTGCTGACGCTCGCCGGTTGCGGATCCGGGCAGCCGGCCAAATGGGTGGACCAGGATGTCAGCTTCGACTCCGACGGCCTGACCATCTTCGGCACTTACCGCACCAACGGCAGGTCCGGTCCGGCCGCGCTGCTGATCTCCGAGAGCGGGCCGACCGACCGCAACGGCGACAACAAGGTCGTCGGCCCCATCGGCAACATGCGCCAGATCGCCGAGGCGCTGTCGGACGACGGTGTGGCCACGCTGCGCTACGACAAGATCGGTACCGGCAAGACCAAGCTGGGCCCGTATCAGCAGAAGCCGACGGAGGTGGTCAGTGCCGTCTACACCACCGGCGCGGCCGCCGCACTGAAGTTTCTGGGCGGCCAGTCCCACACCGACAAGGATCGATTGTCGATCTACGCGGTCGGCGAGGGCGCCGTTCATGCCATGACGCTGGCCGGCCGCGGCGATCCGAAAGTGCACTCGCTGGGGCTGTTGCAGCCGCTGGCGGGCCGGTATCTGGACATCATCACCAACCGGGTGCGCTCAGGGTCGACGCCGGAGGTGCTCAACGCCTGGCTGGGCGCCGTCGACCAGATTCGCACCAAGGGCACGGTTCCGGACAATCTGCCCGAGGGCCTGAGTGCGATCGTCAACAAGGGCAATCTGAACGCCATCATGGAGGCCGACAAGATCGACCCGGTGGCGCTGGCGGCGGCGCTGCCCGACGGGATGCCGGTCCTGCTGACGTGCTCAGATTCCGACGCCCAGGCCAGCTGTGACGCCGAACGCCCGCTGATCGACGCGCTGCACCACACCGCGCTCAAGGTCGTCGAGCTCAAGGGCGTCAACCACATCCTGCGCGACGACCCGACCGACAGCATCGCGAACTACGGCAAGCCCGGATCGCTGTCGCAGCAGGTGCGGGACGCGCTGAAGGACTTCTCCGGTAAGTGATGTCAGAGGTGTTTTCTAGGATCGTGCCGTGAGCGGCAAGCGAGTAGCGAAGCGGATCGCGCGATGAGTGACGACAAGATGCTGGGGCGCATCGCCGCGCTGTTGCGTCAGGCGGAGGGCACCGACAACCAGCATGAGGCCGAGGCGTTCATGGCCGCGGCGCAGCGGCTGGCCACGGCCACCGCGATCGACTTGGCGTTGGCCCGGTCGCATTCAACCCAGCGCACCAAGGCCCAGCAGCCGGTGCAGCGCACGGTGACCATCGGGCAGGCCGGCGCCAAGGGTCTGCGCACCTATGTGCAGCTGTTCGTGATGATCGGGCTGGCCAACGACGTGAAATGCGATGTCGCGTCCAACTCGACGTTCGTCTACGCCTACGGATTCGCCGAGGACATCGACGCCACCCATGCGCTCTACACCAGCCTGGTGCTGCAGATGGTCAAGGCGTCGGAGTCCTACATCGCCTCCGGAGCGCACCGGCCCACCCCCACCATCACCGCCCGGCTGAACTTCCAGCTGGCCTTCGGTTCCCGCATCGGGCAGCGGCTGACGCACGCCCGAGAGGAGGCCAAGCAGGAGGCCGACCGCAACGACCGGCCCGGTACGGCTCTCGCCTTGCGAGACAAGGACATCGAATTGAAGAGCTTCTACCGGCAAGCCTCGCAGGCGCGCGGAACGTGGCGGGCGACCAGCGCGTCGGCGGGCTATTCTTCGGCAGCGCGCCGGGCCGGCGACCGGGCCGGACAGCGCGCCCGACTGGGGCCGAATCCAGAGTTGTCGGGCGCACGCGGCGCATTGGAGCAGTGACGGCCAGGGACACCCAGCGGGCCAAGGTGTATGCCGCGGAACAGTTCGTGCGCACCATGTTCGACCGTGCCGCACAACATAGTTCACGCGCCATCGACTTCTTCGGTACCTCGCTGACGCTGCCGCCGGAGGCAAAGTTCGGCTCGGTCGAGTCAGTGCAGCGCTATGTCGACGACGTGCTCGTCCGTATCGGTGCCCCGCCGGTGAGCGTTCGACCCCGCCGCGGCGCCGCGGCCGCACATTACGAGCTCGTCGACGGTGCGGCCGTCATCGCGGTACCTGAACGGAATTCGACGTGGGCGCTGCGTGAACTCGTGGTGTTGCACGAGTTGGCCCACCACCTGAGCCCCGTACCGCCGCCGCACGGGCCGGCCTTCGTCGCCACCTACTGCGAACTGTGCGAGACCATCATGGGACCGGAGGTCGGCCTGGTCCTGCGGATGGTCTATGCCAAAGAAGGCGTGCGTTGATCTAGCGTGGCGAACATGACCGAGCCCGCAGACGTCGACGCCATGTTCACCCAGCTGCTGCACACTGAGGACGACGCGCTGATCGCCGCGAGAGAATCTGCGACGACCGCCGGCATGCCCGCGATCGAGGTGTCTGCTCAGCACGGAAAGTTGTTGTCGCTGTTGGCCAGAGTGTCAGGGGCGCGCCGGGTACTGGAGATCGGCACGCTGGCGGGCTACAGCACCATCAACCTGGCCCGTGCTGTCGGCGAGGAGGGCAGCGTCGTCACCCTCGAATATGACCCCCGGCATGCCGAAGTGGCCCGGACCAACCTGCAGCGCGCCGGGGTAGCCGAGCGGGTCGACGTGGTCGTCGGGGCCGCGTTGGACACTCTGCCTCGGTTGGCCGAGCGGGGCTGGGGCTCCACGCAGACCTTCGACTTCATCTTCATCGACGCCGACAAGGAGAACAACGTCGCCTACGTCGAATGGGCCGTCAAGCTGGGCCATCCCGGGTCGATCATCGTGGTGGACAACGTAACTCGGTTCGGCCGCGTGCTGGCCCCGGCCGCCGACGACCATCAGGCCCGCGCGGTACGCGACATGCTGGAGATGATGGGCAATCATCCCCGGTTGGACACGGCGGCGATTCAGACCGTCGGCGCCAAGGGGTGGGACGGGTTCGCCGTCGCCGTCATCAGTTGAGCGCTCGTGTCAGTTGAGCGCTGGACCGGCGCGAGCGTGCGTGAACTGCTGCTGATTCGCGGTGTGCCGGGCAGCAGACGCGCACGCTCGCGGAGCCTAGGCGGGGGCGTTCGCTGGTTCCTTCTCCGCGGGCTTGGGCCATGGCGCCGGAACCGGTCGCTGACGTACCAATTGTGGCCACCAGAACCATTTTCCGAGTAGGGCGGCGATGGATGGGGTCATGAAGGATCGGATGACGAGGGTGTCGAAGAGCAGGCCGAGGCCGATGGTGGTGCCGACTTGGCCGATGACGGCGAGTTCGCTGACGGCCATGGACATCATGGTGAAGGCGAAGACGAGGCCGGCGGAGGTGACTACTGAGCCGGTGCCGCCCATGGCGCGGATGATGCCGGTGTTGAGGCCGGCGTGGATTTCTTCTTTGAATCGGGAGACCAGGAGCAGGTTGTAGTCGGCGCCGACGGCCAGCAGGATGATCACGGACATGGCCAGGACCATCCAGTGCAGTTCCAGGCCGATGAGGTGTTGCCAGATGAGTACTGAGAGGCCGAAGGATGCGCCCAGTGAGATGACGACGGTGCCGACGATGACGGCGGCGGCGACGACGCTGCGGGTGATGATGAGCATGATGATGAAGATCAGGCACAGTGAGGCGATGCCGGCGATCAGCAGGTCGTAGTTGGCGCCCTCCTGCATGTCGCTGAACATGGCCGCGGTGCCGCCGAGGTAGATCTTCGAGCCCTCCAGCGGCGTGCCTTTAATGGCTTCCTTGGCGGCCTGCTTGATCGGCTGGACGTGCGAGATGCCTTCGGGACTCATCGGATCGCCTTCGTGGCTGATGATGAACCGCACCGCATGCCCGTCCGGGGACAGGAACATTTTCATGCCGCGTTTGAAGTCGGGGTTGTCGAAGGCTTCCGGGGGCAGATAGAACGAATCGTCGTTCTTGGCTTTGTCGAACGCCTGACCCATGGCGGTGGAATTGTCCTGCATGGCGGCCATCTGATCCTGCAAACCACCCTGGGTGGCCTGCATGGTCTCCATCATGGTCTTCATCGACGTCATCGTCGCGATCATGGGCGGCATCAACGCGAGCATCTGCGGCAGCATCGCGTTGAGGTGATCCATGTCGGGGACGATGTCCTTGAAGTCGTCGGTCATGGTGTCGATGCCATCGAGCGCATCGAATACCGACCGCATGGCCTGACACATCGGGATGTCGTAGCAGTGCGGTTCCCAGTACAGGTAGTTGCGGATGGGCCGGAAGAAATCGTCGAAATCCGCGATGTGATCCCGCAATTCCTCGATGTCGGCGACCATGCCGTGCATCTTGCCGACCATGCTGTTCATGGTCTTCGACATATCGGTCATCAGAGCGATCATCCGAGTCATCGTGTCGATCATGGTCTGCATCTGCTCGGCCTGGACACCCATGTCCTTCATGCGGTCCTGCATGTACTTCTGGTTCATGGTCTGCGTGGTGCCCTGCATGCTGATGCTGAACGGGATCGAGGTGTGCTCGATCGGCGAGCCCTGTGGCCGGGTGATCGCCTGAACCCGCGATATGCCCGGCACCTGCACCACACGTTTGGCGATCCGCTCGATCACCAGGAAGTCCGCCGGGTTGCGCAGATCGTGGTCGCTCTCGATGAGCAGCAGCTCGGGGTTCATCCGGGCCTGGGAGAAGTGCCGGTCGGCGACCGTATACCCGGTGTTGGCCGGCAGATCTGTGGGCATGTATTTGCGGTCGTTGTAGTTCGTGCGGTACCCCGGCAGGGTCAGCAGTCCGATGAGGGAGAGTGCGATGGTGGCGATCAGGATCGGCCCGGGCCAGCGCACCACCGCGGCGCCGATCTTGCGCCAGCCGCGGATGCGCATGGCGCGCTTGGGTTCCAAGGTTTTGCCGAATTTGGTGGCCACCGTGATGATCGCCGGGCCCATCGTGAGCGCGACGACGACCACCGTGACCATGCCGATGGCCAGCGGGATACCCAGCGTCTGGAAATAGGGCAATCGGGTGAAGTGCAGGCAGAAGGTGGCACCCGCGATGGTCAGGCCCGAACCCAGCACCACATGCGCGGTGCCATGGAACATGGTGTAGTAGGCCGATTCTCGGTCTTCGCCGACGCTGCGGGCCTCTTGATATCGGCCGATGAGGAAGATCGCATAGTCCGTCGACGCCGCGATCGCCAGGGTCACCAGCAGGTTGGTGGCGAATGTCGAAAGCCCGATGATGTTGTAGTAGCCCAGGAACGCGATCATCCCGCGCGCGGCCGACAGTGACATCACGACCATCAACAAGGTCAAGATCACGGTGACGATCGAGCGGTATACCAGGAGCAGCATGGTGATGATGACCGTGAAGGTGATCGCTTCGATCATCTGCATGCTGCGGTTACCGGCGAGCTCCTGATCAGCCGACATCGCCGCGGGGCCGGTCACATACGCGTGCACGCCCGGTGGTGCTTGCACGCTTTTGACGATGTTTTCGGCGGCTTGGACCGATTCGTTGGCCAGTGCTTCGCCCTGGTTGCCGGCGGTGTAGACCTGCACGTAGGAGGCTTTGCCGTCGGAGCTCTGCGCGCCCGACGCGGTCAGCGGGTCGCCCCAGAAGTCCTGGACGTGTTCGATGTGCTTGGTGTCCGCGCGCAGCTTGGCCACGATCTGGTCGTAATAGTCGTGCGCGGCCTGGTCGAGGGCATGGTCGCTTTCCAGCACGATCATGACCGAGCTGTTCGACTTGAATTCGTCGAAGACCTGGCCGACGCGTTTCATCGCGATCATCGATGGGGCGTCGTCGGGGGTCATCGACACCGAGCGCATTTTCCCCACCTCTTCGAGCTGGGGGACGATCACGTTGAGTACCACGATGACGGCGATCCAGCCGAGGATGATCGGCAGTGCCAGGCGCCGGATCCACTTGGCGATACCGCTGCGGTCGGATGGCGACCCTGCCGGCACGGTCTCTGTCGGAGTGTCGTGGGTGGGGGTGCTCATGCAGATTTCACCAAGCAGAAAGTTTGGGCGTTGACGCCGGTGGAGGTGCGTTGATCTTTGAGTTCGTCGTCGACGGTGATCCGGCAGCTGATCATGTCACCGTTGCCTTGGGCCACGATGTTGGGAAACACCGATGGTGCGGTGCTCTGCAGGCGCAGTGTCCAGGGCAGGGACACCCCGTCGATGCGTTGTGGTTGGGCGTCGAGGTCGAGGTAGTTGACGTCGGCGGTGGCGCCGGGTTCCCCGGTGATCTCGTAGACCACGACCTTGGGGTCGAACGGCTTGGTGTCGTCGACTTTCGCGCTGGCGATCCCTGAGCCGTCACCGGCTCCGAAGAAGGTACGGACCCGCATCACGGTGAACGTCCCGATCGCCACCACCACCACGATGAGCACCGGAATCCAGAACCGTCTCAAGAGCTTCATGTTCGCTCAGCCTTTCGGGTGCGAGGCCAGCTGTCCTTGCCGTACGACAAGTGAAACCTATACAGTCGGCTAACTTCAATCAAGTCGGTTGGGTTATTGGTGGTGTGACGCGAGACGCCCTTGGGTAGGCTCCTGACGACGAAGGGACGAGTGTGGCGAAAGCCGTGGCACCGCGCGGGTTCGCGCGTGAACGGGTGCTGGAAGCTGCGCTCGCTTTGTTCGCAGAACACGGAGTCAACGGCACGTCCCTGCAGATGATCGCGGACCAACTCGGCGTCAGCAAGGCAGCCGTCTACTACCAATTCCACTCCAAGGACGAGATCGTCCTGGCCGTTGTGCAGCCGGTGTTCGACGACTTGTTCCGGCTGGTCAGGCTCGCCGAGACAATGTCGACACCCGATGCGCGACGTGAGGTCGCGATCAACGGCATGGTCGAACTCGCAGTACGCCACCGCAGGGTGACCGCCGTGTTCCACGGTGACCCGGCCATCGATAATTTGGTCAACAGCCGGGCCGACCTGGGCGAGATCATCGAGCAGCTCACCGTGATGCTGCTCGGCGATGACCCCGACATCACCACCCGGATCGTCGTCTCCCTGCTGGCATCCGGGATCTACGGCAGTGCAACCGATCCCAAGCTCAGCGACGTCGGTGACGCCGACCTGCAGCAGGTGCTCCTGGATTGCACGCAGCGGTTGCTGGCCACGCAACACGGAGGCGACGATCGCCGGGAGCTCGCTCCATCCCGGTGACCGGCGGCGAGCCGTTGGCGACGCCAGGCGTCATCGCCGCAGATGCTCGGCGGTATCGAGTGGTGGGTCGATAACGGTCCCTGTGAGCGTTTTGCGCCCTATCCTGACCTCGGGAAACCCGGTTTGCGAGGGGCGGTATGAGGCTGACGGGACGCAGCGATGAGCTCGGCGCCATCCGTCGAGTGCTGCACGGCAGCAAGCATTGCGGGGTGATGATCGTCGGCCCCGCAGGTGTGGGCAAGACCGCCCTGGCCCGCCAGGTGCTCAGCCAGGCCGCCACCACCGGCGACCGGACCAGCTGGTTCGTCGGCACCGAATCCGCCCGCTCGCTGCCTCTGGGTGCCTTCACGGGGGCCATCAGCCAGGACATGTGCGACCCGCTGCCCAGCGTTCGTAGGCTGATCGATTCCTTTGTCGCCCAACAACACCAACGGCGCAGCATCATCGGTGTCGATGACGCCCACCTGCTCGACGAGCTGTCCGCCCACGTGCTGCATCAGCTGGCCCAGACTCGCGGGGTGCGATTGGTGGTCACCGCCCGGACCGGCGGTACCGCTCCCGATGCCGTCATCGCCCTGTGGAAGGACGGCCTGCTGGCCCGGCTGGACTTGGAGCCACTCTCGGTCGAGGCCACGCGCGCGTTCATCGAGTCGACGCTCGACGGGCCCGTCGACAGCCGCAGCGCGCGACGGTTCTGGAAGCTCACCGGCGGCAACGCGCTGTATCTGCAGCAGGTGCTCAAAGACCAGATCGACGGCAAACGTCTGCGCCGGGTGGCCGGGGTGTGGATGTGGGACGGCGACCTGGCCGTCTCGCAGAGCATCACCGACATGGTTGGCAGCCACCTGGACCGGTTGCCGTCCGGCCCGGCCATGGTCGTCGACCTGTTGTCGCAATGCGAGCCTCTCGACGTCGACGTGCTGTGCGATCTCGTCGGTCGCGGGGATCTGGAGGCTGCCGAGACGCTGCGGGTGGTCACCGTCGAACGCAACGGGTCGCGGTTACAGGCCCGGCTGGCCCACCCGCTCTACGGCGAACTGCGTCGTTCCACCGCCGGTGAGATGTACCTGTCCGGGCTGCGGGGTCGGCTCGTCGAACGTCTTTCGTCGCAACCCGACGGGGATCTGCACGCCACGGTGCGGCGCGCACTGCTGATGCTCAGCTCGGACCTCAAGCCCGATCCGCAGCTTTACCTGGACGCCGCCCGGGCTGCGATGACGCTGCTGGATCCGCATTCCGCGGACCGGTTCGCCGCCGCGGCCGACGAGTGTGGCGCCTACGAGGCCGCGCCGATGCGTGCGATGTCGTTGCTGCTGCTCGGCCGAGGTGCCCAGGCGGAAACAGTGCTGGCTCAGATCGGTTCGGATGGACGGCCCGACGCCCATCACTGGGCGACGCTGCGCGCCGCCAACCTGACCTTCATGCTTGGCCGCCCCCGCGATGCGGCGGCCATCCTCGAGCAGTTGGCCGCCGGCCCGGAGTCGGACAGTGAGCGGATGGCCCGCACGGCGATCCAAGCTGCGGTCGACGCAGTGCTCGGGCATTGCGAAGCCGCGCGAGACGAAGCCCGCGCCGCGATCGCCTCGGGACTGCTCACGGACTACCACGCGATGGTCGCGGCAGTCGCACTGACGATGGCGCTGGGTGCGCTGGGCGAGGTCGACGATCTCACCGCGGTGGCCACCGACGCGATCGACCGGGCGACCACATCTTTCGAGTCGTCGCCGGCACGATTCTGGTTCGGCGGGGTGTACGCACGGGCCTGCCGGCTGACTGGGCGCATCGACGAATGTGTAAGCAACACCCGGCAATTGGCTGATTCCGCGCGGGATCTCCCCGGCCTGGCGCAGGCCAACCTGGCGTTCCTGCTCGGTCATGCCGAGTTGGCCCGCGGCGCGATAGCCGAGGCGGTCGGGTTGCTCCACGAGGCGCTCGCCGGAGTCGAAACACACGGTGGATCAACGGGATTGCGACCGGCCAGCTGTTTCGGCCTGGCCGAGGCGCACGGCAAGTTGGGGCAGGCCGACCAGGCGGCCGAGGCGTTGGCGCAGGCCAAGCAGTGGGTACCTGACGACTACGTCTACATGCAGACCAATCTCTCCCTGGCGACCGGCTGGGCCCTGGCCGCGGGCGGCTCGTTGACCGAGGCCGTCGGAGTCGTCCGCACTGCCGCTGTCCAGGCCCGCGAACGCTGTCAGCCCACCCATGAACTCGCCTGCCTGCAGGCCGCGACACAGTGGGGTGACGGCTCGGGTGCTGCCCGGGCCGCCGAACTGGCGGCCGAGTTGGCACTCCCGCTGGCCGATGCGGTTGCACGCCACGCCACGGCGCTGGCTGCCGGCGACGGGCCCGGCCTGCTGGACGCGTCGGCGCGGTATCAGGCGATCGGCGACCGTGTGACCGCCGCGGATGCCGCAGCCCAGGCCGCGGTTGCTTTCAGTGGTTCCGGACAAGGCAAGCGCGGCCTCTACGCCGCTGCGGTGGCTCGCCAACTCGCGACCGACTGCGGCGGCATATGCACGCCGGCCCTGCGTCATCCGGCAGGCCAACCGCTGACCCAGCGGCAGCGGGAGATTATCGAATTCGTTGTCGCCGGCCTGTCGAACCGGGAGATCGCTGAGCGGCTTGTGATGTCGGTGCGCAGCGTGGAAGGCCACCTGTACCGTGCGTGCCAACGGGTAGGGGCGAGCTCACGCGAGGAACTCGCCGCGATCGTGCGGGGCGGCTCTCGCGGGTAGTCGCGGCTGACGTTCACGGCGGCGATCTTGCCTGCTCCGACCTTTGCGAACGCGCGTAATCTGGTCAGTGATGGATGGGTGCGACAGGGCGGAAAACCCTTGTCGCGTAACGGAAGGGGTAGAAGATGGCCACGGTCCATTCGTCAATCGATCAACACCCCGACATCCTGGCGCTACGGGCCCGTTATGACCGCGTCGCCGAGTCGATGGCTGCGCAGGCGACCTTCGGCCTGACGTTGATGGCAGCGCTCTACGTCGCCTTGTCGCCGTGGATCATCGGGTACCAGGGCTTCACCCGGCTGTCGGCCAACGACTTGTTCGTCGGCGGCACCGTCGGGGTTCTGGCCCTGTGCTGCGGTTGCGCGCTCGACCGCAGCCACGGCATGACCTGGACACTGCCGTTCTTCGGTGTGTGGCTGGTCATTTCACCGTGGATCTATGTCAGCGGGCCGACCGCGGGCATGATCTGGTCGCACGTGCTCAGCGGTGCAGTGGTGTTTGTGCTCGGCCTGTACGCGACGTACCTCGGTATGCGCGTGCGCAATTCAGACGCGCGGCACGCCTGAGCCAGGCCCGGCGATATGGCGCGCCCGACGTCACCCCACCGGCTTGCGAGCGTGCGCGGAATGCTGGCGTCTTGCGGTGTGTTGGCCAACAGACGCGCACGCTCGCGGTGCAGGGGGGATCCTCTACGTGCAGACTGCGCCGACGGCGGCGGACTGCACCAGCTTGGTGTACTTGGCCAGCACGCCGGTCTTGTACCGCGGGGGTAGTGGCTCGAAACCAGCTTTCCGGGCTTCGAATTCGGCCTCGTCGACCAACACGTCGAGCGTGCCGTTGGCCACGTCGAGGCGGATCCGGTCACCGTCGCGCACGAACGCGATGGGTCCGCCGTCCACGGCCTCGGGGGCGATGTGCCCGACGCACAAGCCCGTCGTCCCGCCGGAGAACCGGCCGTCGGTCATCAGCAGCACATCCTTGCCCAGCCCGGCGCCCTTGATCGCGCCGGTGATGGCCAGCATCTCGCGCATGCCCGGTCCGCCCTTGGGGCCCTCGTAGCGGATGACGACGACGTCGCCATGGGTGATGGTGCCGTCCTCCAGCGCGTCCAGGGCAGCCCGCTCGCGCTCGAAAACCCTTGCGGTGCCCTCGAACACATCGGAGTCGAAGCCCGCTGACTTCACCACGGCGCCCTCGGGGGCCAGCGAGCCGTGCAGGATGGTGATGCCGCCGGTCGGGTGGATCGGGTTGTCAAGAGCGCGTAACACCTTGCCGTCCGGATCCGGCGGGGCGATGTGCGCGAGGTTCTCGGCCATCGTCTGGCCGGTGACGGTCAGGCAATCACCGTGCAGCAGACCGGCATCCAGCAGCGCGCGCATCACCACGGGCACACCGCCGATCTCGTCGACGTCCTTCATGACGTGGCTGCCGAACGGTTTCACGTCGGCCAGGTGCGGCACCTTGTTGCCGATGCGGGTGAAATCGGCCAGGGTCAGATCAACCTCGGCCTCGCGGGCGATGGCCAGCAGGTGCAGCACCGCATTGGTGGACCCGCCGAAGGCCATGACCACCGCGATGGCGTTCTCGAAAGCGTCTTTGGTCAAGATGTCGCGGGCGGTGATCCCGCGCCGCAGCAGTTCGACGACGGCGTGGCCGGACTTGCGGGCGAACTCCTCGCGCCGCTTGTCCACGGCCACCGGTGAGGCGCTGCCGGGCAGCGACATCCCGAGGGCCTCTGCCGCCGATGCCATGGTGTTGGCGGTGTACATGCCACCACACGCACCCTCACCCGGACAGATCGCGCGTTCGATGATGTCGACGTCCTCGCGCGACATCAACCCACGCGCGCACGCGCCGACCGCCTCGAAGGCGTCGATGATCGTGACTTCCTTCTCGGTGCCGTCGGTCAGCTTGGCGACGCCGGGCATGATCGAGCCGTTGTAGAAGAAGACACTTGCCAGGTCGAGCCGGGCCGCCGCCATGAGCATGCCGGGGATCGACTTGTCGCAGCCGGCCAGCAGCACGGTGCCGTCCAGGCGTTCGGCCTGCACCACGGTCTCGACGCTGTCGGCGATCACCTCGCGGCTCACGAGTGAGAAGTGCATGCCTTCATGACCCATCGAGATGCCGTCGGACACCGAGATTGTGCCGAACTCGAGCGGGTAACCCCCGGCCTCGTGCACGCCGTCCTTGACGGACTGGGCGAGCCGCTGCAGCGACATGTTGCACGGGGTGATCTCGTTCCACGACGATCCAACGCCGATCTGCGGCTTGCCCCAGTCGTCGTCGCCCATTCCTACCGCGCGGAGCATTCCCCGGGCCGCGGCCTTCTCCAGGCCGTCGGTGACGTCGCGGCTGCGCGGCTTGATGTCCGGGGATGAGCCGCTTGCGCGAAGACCAGAATTCGACGATGAGCCGCTTGCACGAAGACCAGAATCCGGGTTTGAGTCTGAGGGCATGCATGCAGTATGCCCGTGCCGTTTCTCCCGGCCAAACCAGTATTCATACCCCGGAGGGGTACCGGTATGCTGGTCTGATGGATGGGACTGAGGGCTCTGGGGCAAACGGTGGCTCGCCGCCCCAAGCTCATGGTTACTCGGCCCAGAAGGAGAACTACGCCAAACGGCTGCGCCGGATCGAGGGCCAGGTCCGCGGCATCGCGAAAATGATCGACGAGGACAAGTACTGCATCGACGTCCTCACCCAGATCAGCGCCGTCAACAGCGCGCTGCAGTCGGTGGCGCTGGGGCTCCTCGACGAGCACCTCGGCCACTGTGTCACGCGGGCTGTCGCCGAGGGTGGGGACGAGGCCGAGGCCAAACTCGCCGAGGCGTCCGCCGCGATCGCGCGCCTGGTGCGGTCCTAACTGCCGAGTTCGCGCTCGATGCGCTGCACTTTCGCGGTGAGCTGGCCGGTGTAGCCCGGGCGAATGTCGGCCTTGAGCACCACGCTGACGCGCGGGGACACCGCTGCCACAGCCTCGACGGCGCGCTTGACGACCGCCATGACCTCGTCCCACTCACCCTCGATGTTGGTGAACATCGCGTTGGTCTCGTTGGGCAGGCCTGATTCGCGGACCACCCGTACGGCCTCGGCCACGGCGGCGCCTACTCCGCCGGACTCATCACCGCCCGTGGGGCTGACACTGAAGGCGACAATCATGTCGCGCTCCTAGTGCTTGCTGTACAGAGTCGGGCGTACCACCAGGACCACGCGGTCGGCGACATCCGGCGGCACCTCGGTCAGCGAGCCGCTGTAGCGGTCGTTGAGCTTGAGGAAGAACTCCGCCTTCGGATCCGGGACGATCTCCTCGACCACACCCCGAACCTCCAGGTAGCGGTACGGATTGTCGGGATCGTGGATCGACATCGCGACCTCGGGGTGCGCCGTCACGTTGCGATATTTCTGCCGCTTGGTGGTGTGGGTGAAGCGCAGCCGCGAACCGTCCCAGTCGTACCACATCGGATTCACCTGAGGCGTGCCGTCCGGCCGGGTGGTAGCCAGATGACCGAACAACGGCCGATCGAGCAGGTCTTCAAACCCCTGCGGTACAGCAACCATTACGCATCCTTTCGGTTCGGTTGTCCGAAACTGCAACGCCAAGCCGTTACCGTGGCATCCCACCATGACCGTCGAGTTGTCGTCGACACCCACCCGCCCGTGGACCGTGCGCGTCGCCGTATCGCTCACGGTGCTGGCGGCATCGGCGTTCATCTACGTCACCGCCGAGATTCTGCCGGTCGGCGCGCTGCCGGTGATCGCCGCGGATCTGCGGGTCAGCGAAGGTCTGGTCGGCAGCCTGATGGCCTGCTATGCATTGGTCGCGGCGGCCACCACGGTGGGGTTGGTGCGGCTGACCGCGTACTGGCCGCGGCGCCGCACATTGCTTGCGACGCTGGTGTGTCTGACTGTGTCCCAAGCGGTTTCAGCTGTCGCGCCGAGCTTCGCGGTGCTGGCCGGCGGCCGGATGCTGTGCGCGCTCACGCACGGTCTGATGTGGTCGGTCATCGCGCCGATCGGTGCGCGGCTGGTGCCGCCCAGCCATGCCGGCCGGGCCACCGCGGCGGTCTACGTCGGTACGGGTCTGGCCCTGGTCGCGGGCAATCCGCTGACCGCGGCGATGAGCGAACTGTGGGGTTGGCGGTCGGCCGTTGCCGTGCTGGCAGCCGCCGCGGCGGTGGTGACGCTCGCGGCGTTGGTGACGTTGCCGCCGATGCCGGTAGCCCGCGACGACGTGCGGGCCAGGCCGGTGCATCACCGCAACACCCGGTTGATGACGCTGTCGGCGTTGACGTTCATCGGGGTCACCGGGCACTTCATCGCCTACACGTTCATCGTGGTGATCATCCGGGACGTGGTCGGCGTGCACGGTCCGCAGCTCGCGTGGCTGCTGGCCGGTTACGGCGTCGCCGGTCTCGTCGCGATGGCCGCTATGGCCCGGCCCCTGGACCACTGGCCCAAGGCTTCGGTGGTCGCGTGCTTGGCTGCGTTGGCCGCCGCCCTGACGGCATTGACGACGCTGGCGTTCGGTGGAAGCGCCGACCTGTCGATGGTGCTGGTCGGGGTGGCTGCCGTAGTGGTGTGGGGTGCCGCGTCGACGGCATTGCCGCCCATGCTTCAGGCGTCGGCGATGCGCACGTCGCCCGAGGATCCGGACGGGGCGTCCGGGCGCTACGTGGCCGCATTCCAGGTCGGCATCATGGCCGGTTCGCTGGCCGGAGGCGTGATCTACGACAACGCCGGCCTGCCCGTCATGATCGCTGCCGCCGCCGCGCTGATCATCGTCGCGATGGTCGGAGTGCTGGCCACCCGCGGCCTCTTCAGGGTTTCCTGCGTGACCGACGGGAAGTAACGCCTGACACGTGTGCGACGACTGACAGTGCAGTTCAGCGCCGTGATGCGGCCGGAGCCGGGGCGTGACGGCCTCTCTAGGCAGTAGCTGGTCTCTGCGCTGTGCGACACTGGAACGAGTTCTGCTGTCTGGAGGTAACCTATGCCGAAATCGGCAAAACGCGGACTGATCACGGTTTTCATGGCCGCGGGATTGGTCGGCGGGCTTGTGTTGAGCCCGTCCGCACTGGCGGAGCCCGACTCGTCACCGGTGCCCGTCGACCCAGCTTTCCCGCCGCCACCCCCGGGTGTGCTGCCTGCGCCTGACGCGAATGCGGCGGCCGACCCGCTTGCGCCGGGCGCACAACCGGGGGCCGTTGCACCGGCGGTCACCCACTACGGAGCCCCTGCGGTCATCTCCGGCGATACCCCGGCCGGCCAGAACCCGACGCCGTACACCGGCGACCCGGTGTTCCTGCCGCCCACCTTCAACCCGGTCAACGGATCGATGGTGGGAGTGGCCAAGCCGATCTACATCCAGTTCCAGCGGCCCATCGCCGACCGCAAGATGGCCGAGGACGCGATTCACATCTCGTCGAACCCGCCGGTTCCGGGCCGGTTCTACTGGGTCAACGACACTCAGGTGCGCTGGCGGCCCCAGGATTTCTGGCCGGCCAACACTGTGGTGAACATCGACGCGGCGGGCACCAAGTCCAGCTTCCGCGTCGGTGACTACCTGGTGGCCACGGTCGACGACAAGACCCATCAGATGGAGATTATGCGCAACGGGAAGCTGGAGAAGACGTTCCCGGTGTCGATGGGCAAGCCCGACGGCAAACACGAGACCAAGAACGGTACCTACTACGTGCTGGAGAAGTTCCCCAGCATCGTCATGGACTCGTCGACCTACGGCGTGCCGAACACGTCGCCGGAGGGTTACAAACTGACGGTGCAGGACGCGGTCCGCATCGACAACAGCGGTGCGTTCGTGCACAGCGCCCCGTGGTCGGTGGCCGACCAAGGCAAGCGCAACGTGAGCCACGGCTGCATCAACTTGAGCCCGGAGAACGCGCAGTGGTTCTACGACAACTTCGGCAGCGGCGATCCGGTCGTGGTCAAGAACTCCACGGGCCTGTACAACCAGCCCGACGGTGCGTCTGACTGGCAGATCTTCTAAGAGCTAAGCCGGCTGGTGACGCGTCACCAGCCGGCTTATGGTCCACTGAGGGTCGGATGTGATTCGAAAGGGCGAACGGGCCTTTTACCGACGAACTGACTCACGCACGATCGTGGCTATCCGCAAACACGCTGGCGTACAACAAGGTTGGCCGGTTGGAGTCTGGGATCAGATGAAGCCGAACCCGGGGAAGCCGTAGAATTCCTCTTCGCCGGGATACACGCTGGGTGTTGCGTCGATTTGGGAATTGCCCTCGGACGCGCAGTCGGTGGTCTGTCCACCCGCTATCGAGCTGCCACCCGTCACCTCGCATTGCGGCAGCAGTGAGGGATCGGCACCAGCGACCGGCGCGCCCAACAGTGCAACCGCCGCGCCGACCGCTGCGGCACTCCCAATGAAGATCTTGCGAACCTGGGGCATTTGCGTGGATTCCTTTCGTTTAGGTGCGAATCATAGCCACAGCAACCGTGCACCCGCGGGTTTACGGCGAACCCGTGCACTTCTATTGTCGCGCACGTTAAGGTTACGGCCAAACATAAGCCACACTGTTCGTGAGCTGGATACGATCGATTGAGGAGTCCCATGAATCCTGTAACGCGTTGGCTATGCCGCACGACCGTGGTGGCAGTGAGTGGTGGCGCGGTGATCCTAGGCGCATCGGCAACCGCATCCGCCGAGCCGCCGCCGCCGAACTGCACGACCGCTGACGTGGTCGCGGTGATGTCAGGTGTCTCGACGGACATGGCCGCATACCTGTTCACCCACCCAGACGTCAACGCTTTCTTCACCGGACTTCAGGGACAGTCCAAGTCGGCGGCGGCTCAGCAGACAAAGGACTATCTCAACAAGAATCCGCAGGTGCACGCCGAGATGGACGCCATTCGTAAGCCTGCGGTGGACTTGCGCAATCGCTGCAACATCCCGATCAAGGCTGACATCTCTAACGTGATCTGACATCGGCTCCGCCGCCCTGCGGCAACGCCCGTAATTCGGGACGCGACTGCGTCATTCAAGACACAGAGCCGCACTTCCTCGGCTGAAGAAGTGCGGCTCTGTGTCTGCCCGCGGGGAGTCAGTTCCAGATGTGCACGCGCTGCCCGGGATCGAGGTATAGCGCGTCGGTCTCAGAGACCTCGAACGCATCGTAGAACGAATCGATGTTGCGGATGACGCCGTTGCAGCGGAACTCCGGCGGTGAATGCGGATCGACTGCCAACCGCCGGATCGCTTCGGCGTCACGGGATTTGGTGCGCCACACCTGCGCCCAGCCGTAGAAAACCCGTTGCACACCAGTCAGCCCGTCGAGCACAGGTGCTTCCTCGCCCTTGAGCGACAGCCCATAGGCCAGCAGCGCGATAGACAGCCCGCCAAGATCTCCGATGTTCTCACCGACGGTGAAGGCGCCGTTCACATGGTGGCCGGCATCCAGCCCGCGTGGGGTGAACTTTTCATACTGCTCGATCAAAGCCTTTGTCCGGAGCCCGAATTCGGTCCGGTCGGCATCGGTCCACCAATCCACCAGGTTGCCGTCACCGTCGTACTTGGCGCCCTGGTCGTCGAAACCGTGGCCGATCTCGTGGCCGATGACGGCGCCGATCCCACCGTAGTTGGCGGCGTCGTCGGCGTCGGCATCGAAGAACGGCGGCTGCAAAATGGCTGCGGGGAACACGATTTCGTTCATGCCGGGGTTGTAGTAGGCGTTGACCGTCTGCGGCGTCATGAACCATTCGTCGCGATCCACCGGCTGACCGAGCTTGGCAAGTTCCCGGTCGGAGTTCACCAGGTTGCCCCGCCGGTAGTTGCCGTACAGATCGTCACGCCCGATCACCAGCGCCGAATAGTCCCGCCAGCGTGCGGGATAGCCGATCTTGGGCGTGAACTTATCGAGCTTGTCCAGCGCCTTGGCTCTGGTCTCGGGCGTCATCCAGGCCAGATTGGTGATGCTGACGCGGTAGGCCTCCCGCAGGTTCGCCACCAGCTCGTCCATCCGGGCTTTGGCCTCCGGCGGAAAGTAACGCTGCACATAGAGTTTGCCCAGCGAGTCGCCCATCAGGTTCTCCACCACCGACACCGCGCGCTTCCACCGGTCGCGGATCTGCTCGGTGCCGCTCAACGTGCGGCCGTAGAACGCGAAATCCTCGGCCACCAGGTCGTCGGTGAGCAACCCCGCGCGGCCGTGGATGACCCGCCAGCGGGCCCACGCCTTCCAGTCTTCGAGATCCTCACTGGACCACAGGGCGGCGAACGTTGTCAGATAGTCGGGCTGGCGCACGACCAGCTCAGCCACCGTCTCCGGCGTCGTTCCCAGCGCGCGAACCCAGCCGGACCAGTCGAAGCCGGGTGAGTCGGCGGGCAGCTCCGCGAACGTGCGCAAGTTGTAGGTCAGGTCGGCGTCGCGACGCTTCACCACATCCCAGTGCGCGGCGGCCAGTTTGGACTCCAGCGCCACGATGCGGGCGGCGATTTCGGCGGAATCACCGACAGCGTCTCCATAGACCAGGCGGAACATCCGCGCGATGTGCTCCGGATAGGCCGCCAGGATCTTGGCGTGCTGCTCGTCGCGGTAGTACGACTCGTCGGGCAGCCCGAGGCCGGACTGGCTGACGTGCAGTAGGTAGCGCGTCGAATCCTTGGAATCGGTGTCGATGTAGACGCCGGCGCCGCCACCCACGCCGGTGCGCTGCAGTGCACCGAGCACCGCGGCCAACTCATCGGCCGTGGTGGCCGCATCGATGGTGGCGAGCTCGTCGAGCAGCGGGGTCAGCCCGCGCGCGGCGATGGTCTGCTCGTCCATAAAGCTCGCGTACAGATCGCCGATACGCTGCTCGTCGGTGCCGCTCGCGGCATCCTTTTTACTGGCCTCGGTGATCAGGTCGCGGATCTGTTCCTCGGCCCGGTCGTAGAGGGATCGGAACGCGCCGTCGGTGGCCCGGTCTGCGGGAATCTCGTACTCAGTCAGCCAGCGACCGTTGACGTGGCCGAATAGATCATCCTGGGGGCGGGCCTGGGCGTCGACATGGCTCAGGTCTATACCGGACTTGATAGCTTGCTCCGTCACCCCGACATTCTTCCAGACCCCTCGGCGGTGCCCTGGACCTTGCGGCGCACCGGTACCCTCACGCGCATGCCCGAAGCTCCTGCCGAGGACGGCCCCGACGACAGTCGTCCGGACACCGCCGAGGGGATTTTCACCGGTTACGGCGTCGCGTCGGCGGTGCTGGCGGTGATCGCGCTGGCCGCGGTCGCTCTTGGCACACTGATCTGGACCGGACACCGCAGCGAGGCCGCCGAGCGCGCCTACCAGACGCGCGTGCTGCAAACCGCGGCCGACTGGACCAACGTGCTGATCAACCTGAACAAGGACACCGTCGAATCCGGGGTGCAGAAGCTGCACGAAGGCACCGTGGGCCAGCTCAACAGCGACTTCGACACTGTCGTCCAGCCGTTCCGGGATCTGGTGAAGCGGCTGCAGTCCGACTCGACCGGGCAGATCGACTCGGTCTCCATCGAATCGATCTACCACCCGCCGCCCCGGTCTGATATCGCCGGCGGGCCGGCTCCGGGCTCTGACGACGCACCCCAGCCTGCACTGACCGGTCTGGTTTCGCGCATCGACCATGTCCTGGTCGTGGCCACGTCGGTGAGCCAGAACGTCGGCTCCGACAAACCACAGACCGTGCGCTGGACACTGCGGCTCGACGTTTCCGATGTCGACGGGAAACTGATGATCTCGCGGCTGCAGCCGATCCGATGAGGAACCGGTTGCGGGTCGCGGCGTTCGACGTCGCCGCGCCGGCGGGGGCGATCCTGGCGCTGGTGTTCATCGGCTTGGCGCTGGCCTGGCCACTGTGGTGGGTTTCGCTGTGCTCAATACTGTGCCTGCTGATCGTGCAGGGCGTACTCGTCAACATGATGCTGGCCCGCCGCGACGGCGTCACTCTCGGCACCGACGACGACGGGCCCGGGCTACGGCTGGCCGTCGTCGGGGTCGCGACCGTGGCGTTGGTGGCCGCGGTGCTCGTCGGCTACCTGCGCTGGACGCAGCCCGACAACATCTTCAACCGGGACCGCGACCAGGTGGTGCGGATCGCCAGCAGTGTCGCGGAGGCCACCGCGACCTTCGCGCCGCAGAGCCCGACCACGTCGATCGACCGCGCCGCGGCCATGATGACACCTGAGCGCGCCGAGGCGTTCAAGAAGGAATTCTCCGGTGTCGCCAAGGACCTGACGAGCAAGAACGTCTCGGCGACCGCCAGCACGATCTCGGCGGGCGTCGAAGCGCTCGGCCCCGCGGCGGCCAGCGTCGCGGTGGTGCTGCGCGGAACCCAGAGCGTGCCCGGCAAGCCTGCCGACGACGCCGTGCTCGCCCTGCGTGTCACGCTGACCAAGTCCGACAACCGCTGGGTGGTCGACAACGTGGTGCCGCTGCACTCGCGGTAGGGGACAGCGGCTGTTATTGCGCCGAGCGCTGGGCGGCGAGCTTGGCGAACCGATCCGACAACCGCTGCATGCGCAGCAGCAGCGAGGCGGGCGGGCTCACCTTGCCTTCCAGGTAATGGGCGAAGTCCTCGTTGGACACCCCCGTGCGGGAGGCGAATTCCTGCGGGGCGAGACCGGACCGGCGCAGTAAACCTTGGATGCCGCGAGCCACCTCGGCCCGCTCGTTGGCCTCGAGATGCTCGCGGGTGCGCACCAGAACCTCGGACAGGGCCTTCGACACTCCGTACGGCCGCGCGGTCTCCAGGACTTCCTCGACCTGACGCGCCGTGCGGCCGTAGGGGTCTCGCTTCACCGCGGCCACGATCCGCTGCCATACCGACATGTCGTCGGTCTCCAGTGCGGCGCGGATCGCGGCGGTGGGCCAATACTCGACGGGCCGGTCGTCGAACGCGGGAGTGCGCTGGGACGAGGCAGCTCGAGAAGAGCGAGACCGCCCGCGCGGGGCGACGTTCTCGCGGTGTGGTTCGCGAGTGTCCCGCACCTCCGGGGCCGACGTCACTTCGCCTCCTCCAGCATTGCCACTGCCACCGACAGGCAGCGCTGCCTGACTTTCGCCCATTCTTCCGCAGCTTCAGGTTCAGACATTCTGACATCGTGTTCGTCTGACGGCCGCGGATCGGCCAAGCGGCGTACCAATTGGGTCGCCACCCACCGATTTCTGGGTTGCTGACCACAGTAATACCGGTCCATACCCGACAACACCAGGGCAGCTGTGTGTGTCTCCATTGATTCGACCAAGTCAGCAAACTCGGAGTAGTCCTTGATGCTGTTGCGGCACATGATCAGGTAGCACTTCAACCGCAAGGTCTCTGCGCCGGTCGGAATCTGCAGGCGGTCGCCGGTCGGCAGCTGAACATTGGTGGTCTCCATCGGGCCGCGCCGCGCGACGGGGGCGCGTTTGGCGTCGGCCTCGGTCTCCAGCGCGTCGACGGCGACCGACAACCGGCCCCGCCACATCGTCACGGGATGCACGGCGCACGGTTTCGTCCGGCCCGGACGTTGCTCGGCCAACCTGGTGGTCAACTGTCGGCAGCCGCTGAACGCCAGCGGGTCGGTTACGGTAATAGTCTGTGGGGCAAGGCTTTTCATCCGAGCTGCGGAACGGACCATCATGCGTAGATCCGCGCCGGTGGGGCCGGTCGCGGCGATGTTGTCGGGGATGATGACCAGATCGGTCACTTCGATCTTCGGCAGCGGCTTCTCGAAATCCACCTCGGGCAGGATGCGGTCGAGCCAACGCGGCAGCCACCAGTTCCACTCGTCGAACATCGCCATCAGCGCGGGCACCAGCACCAGCCGGACCACCGTCGCGTCCACCGCGATGGCCACCGCGCACGCCACCCCGAGCTGTGCGACGAGCGGCATGCCGGCAAAGGCAAACCCGATGAAGACCGCGATCATGATCAACGCCGCGCTGGTGATGGTGCGCGCGCTGGTGCTCACCCCGTAGGCGACGGCGTCGCGCGTGTTGTTGGTCTGCAGGAACCGCTCGCGGATGCGGGTCAGCAGGAAGATCTCGTAATCCATCGACAGGCCGAAGGTCATGGCCAGCACCAGTGGCGGGATGGTGCTGTCCAGCGAGCTGAGTTTCTCGAAGCCCAGCCCTTCGAACCAGCCCCACTGGAAGACCACCACCAGGCTGCCGTAGGCCGCGGCCACCGACAGCACGGTCATCAGCACGCCCTTGAGGGCCAGGAACAGCGACCGGATCGACACCAGCAGCATCACGAACGCGATCAGGGCGACGAACACGAACACCCAGGGTTGCGTGGCCGAAACCCGATCGTCGAAGTCCTTGATCAGGGCGGTGGGGCCGCCGACGTCGACGCGGACGCCGGGCCCGGCCGCCGAGGGCAGCTTCTCTCGCATCCAGTCGATGGCCTTGCGGGCCGCCAAGTCCTCGGGATCCACCGAAAGCACCGCCGAGAGCAGCGCGCTGTTGCCGTTGTCGGAGAACACCGGCGGCTGGACCATGATCACGCTGGGCGCCTGGCTCATCTGCTGGCGCACGGCGTCGATCACCGCCGATTCGGCGGCCACCGTGCCGTCAGGGACGGTCACCAGCACCCGGATCGGGCCGAGCGCACCGGGGCCCAGCGCGTCGGCTGCGGCGTTGACCCCGCCACGGATCTCGTGCGTCGGTGGGAACTGGCGCTGCATGCTGTTGCCGAGCACCATCGAGAAGGCCGGCGCGGCCAGTATCAGCAGCAGTAACACGGCCGCCAGCGCCGACGCCCATGGTCGCAGCATCACCGCGCCGGTCCACCGGGTCCAGAACTTGGACTGGCTGGCCTCGACCCGGCGTGACCAGTGCAGGTATGACGAGCGTTTGGCCGCCGCATGGCCGAACGTGGCGAGCACCGCCGGCGTCAGCGTCGTCGACGTCAGCACCGCCACCGCGACCGCGAGGATCGCACCGGTGGCCATCGACATCAGCACCGGCGTCTTGATCAGGTAGATGGCCGTCATCGAGGCGATCACGGTCAGGCCTGACAGCACCACCGCCAGCCCGGACGTCGCCATCGCGGCGTCGACGGCCTCGGTGGGGTCGCGGCCGGCCCGCAGTTCCTCGCGGAATCGCATTAGGATGAACAGCGAATAGTCGATGGCCAGCGCGATGCCGAACATGGACACCGTCGACGTCACGAACACGCTCATGGTCGTGAACATCGACAGCAGATAGACCAGGCCCATGGTCACCACGACCGTGCAGATGCCCAGCACCAGCGGCAGTGCCGCGGCGGCCAGCGACCCGAACACCGCCAGCAGGACGATCAGGACGATCGGCAGATTCCACTTCTCGGCCGCGGCGATGTCGTGTTTGGTGGCCTGCGTGGCGGCGGCGCCGAGAGCACCCTGGCCGATGACGTAGAACTTGACCTTGCCGTTGCTGCTCTCGCCGGGTTGGTCGCCGTGGATGCCGACCTTCTGCCGCAGCTGCTTGGCGACGTCGACCGCGCCGGTGTTGTTGAAGTCCAGTTGCAGGGTGAGGACATAGGGCCGGTCCGGCTGCGGCGCGGGCTGCTGCGGATTGGGCATTATCTTGACGCTGGGGACCTGCTTGGCGATCTGCTCCAGCCGCACCACCGCGGCGTTCATGTCATTGAACGACGCGTCGGCGCGCGGCGCGGCGACCAGGGCCAGCGGGGAGGCGCCCTGATCGGGGAAATGAGCTTCGAGCTGGCGCTGCACGTACAGCGACTGCGAACCCTCGACTTCGAACCCGCCGCCGGTCAAATTGGACGAGTGGTTTATCGCGAGGTAGATGGAGGGCACCAGAAGCAGCAACCACGCGGCGAACACGGCCCAGCGGAATCTGCGCAGATTGCTGCTCAAGCGCATCATGAACTGCTGGATGCGACGTCCCCTCTTTCTCCCCCGGCGTTGCGTACGGAAGCGTACCTCGGACTGCGGTAGGCTCACCCGCTCGTCGGTCGGCACTGAGACCGCACCGTGATGTGGGCTGCATTACCTTCCATCCGGCTAACGCGATTGGCTGACCCGGCGACATAGACGGCAAGATGCCCCCGCTGTGCTTGCGTCGGGGGCTCCGCATGTCGCCGATCGTGAGGAGTTTGTCTTGAAGCCGATTTCTGCCGGATTGCGTCGCGGCCTTGCCGGGGCGTTTGCGATATCCGCAGCAGGTGGTGTGGCAGCGACGCTGTTCCTGGGACCGACGGCGACCGCGGGGACTGATCCGTGCGCGGCCAGCGAGGTCGCCCGCACGGTCGGCGCCGTCGCCTCCAACACCGGCAACTACCTCGACGCCCACCCGCAGACCAACCAGGCGCTGACCACCATCAGCCAGCAGCAGGCCGGCCCGCAGACAATGGGCACACTCAAGGCTTACTTCGACGCCAACCCCCAGGTGGCAAAGGACATGCAGCAACTGCAGTCACCTCTGATCAACCTCGGTACCCGGTGTCGGTTGCCGGTCAGCCTGCCGCAGTTGATGGGCCTGCTGCAGGGCGCCCAGCAGAGCGCACCCGGCGGTTTGTCTGCCGCGCAGAACGTCGGCCTACCTGGCGCTGCCCTGCCCGGGCAGGCATCGCCCGCGTCGGCGATGAGTGCCGGCACCGGTCCGCTACCCGGTCCTGCCGCCACCCGTTAGGCTCAGGAGCCGGTTGTGCATCTGACCTCTGGTGTACGGTGCCGACAATTTCATTCGGCCCAAGAGCGGAAACTCTCACGGGATTCTGCTTAGCTTGCAATGCCAGACCCACCCGGGGTTACGGCCTGCCTATCCGATAAAGGAGCTTGACCATGTTGCTCTCGGCCCTCAACGCGCGGCGCGTCGTAGCCGGCGTGGCCGGCGCCGGCGCTGTAGCCGGCGCGATGCTGTTCGGCGCGATTCCGTCGGCGATGGCCGACGAACCGCCCAACTGCACTGCGGCTGACCTCGCCGGTGTGTCGGCGGGCGTGTCCGCCTCGACGTCCGCCTACCTGTTCACCCACCCGGACGTGAACGCGTTCTTCACCGGCCTCAAGGGCCTGCCCCGGGATCAGGTGCACCCCAAGGTGCACGACTATTTGGAGCAGAACCCGCAGACCAAGGCTGAACTGATGGGGATCCGTCAGCCTCTGGTCGACCTGAAGAATCGCTGCGGCGGCACCCCGCCTCCAGCCCCGTAACCGCGTGCGGGTGGGACCAACCCCCGCGAGCGGCGAAGGACCGGTTGTGCCGGAAGGTGCGAGTTACACGGTCCTGATGGTCGACGACGACCCGGACGTTCGTACTTCGGTGGCGCGCGGCCTGCGGCACTCCGGGTTCGACGTCCGGGTCGCGGCGAGCGGCAAGGAAGCACTGCGACTGCTGTCCAGCGATTCGCACGATGCGCTGGTACTCGACGTCCAGATGCCCGAACTCGACGGTGTGGCGGTGGTAACCGCGCTGCGGGCGCTGGGCAACGACATCCCGATCTGCGTGCTGTCCGCGCGGGATACTGTCAACGACCGCATCGCCGGTCTGGAGGCCGGGGCCGACGACTACCTGACCAAACCGTTCGACCTGGGCGAGCTGGTGGCCCGGTTGAACGCGCTGCTGCGCCGGTCCGGCCACACCGACCGGCAGTCGGCCAGCATGACCGTCGGTCCGTTGACCATCGACACCGCGCGTCGGCTGGTGTTCGTCGGCGGCGAGCGGGTGGAGCTGACCAAACGGGAATTCGACCTGCTGGCGGTGCTGGCTGAGAATGCCGGTGTGGTGTTGTCCCGGCAGCGGCTGCTGGAACTGGTATGGGGCTACGACTTCGACGTCGACACCAACGTGGCCGACGTGTTCATCTCCTATCTGCGCCGCAAGCTGGAACGAGACGACCTGCCCAGGGTGATCCACACCGTGCGCGGAATCGGGTACGTGCTGCGGGACGAGTCGTGAGGGGCCGGGGGCTAGGTGCGGCTGTCTAGCCTGGTCCGGTCGACCTCGCTGCGCACAAGGGTGGCGATCGCCGCCGCCGTGGCGGCGTCTGCGGTGGTGGCCGTGTTCACCATCCTGACCTCGGTGGTGCTGGTCAACAATGACGCTGCGCAGCTCGACCGGCGGCTGGATTCGATCATCGACGCCAGCTTCAACCCCGATCAGTTCCAGGATCCGCGCCGCGGTGTGCTGACCACCGGCCGCGCCAAGACTACTGGCGAGCTGGTATTCCAGCGCGGGCCGCAGCTGCCCCCGCTGCCGCCAGGGACAGCGACCGTCGAGGTCAACGGCGCCGAATACCGGGTCCGCACCATCGTGCTGGACCAGGACGGCGGTCTGCTGATGTCGATCGGCATCCGTGCCGACAGCATCCTGCTCAGCGCCAAGCGGATACCGCTCTACATCGTGGTCGGCGTGGTGACGGTGCTGATCGCCGGCGGGTTGGGTTGGTTGCTGGCCGGCCCGGCCATCCGGCCGCTGCGCAAACTGACTGAACACACCAGCAAACTCGGACGCGACACCGCGACCATGCCCGAGGTTCGGGGAGTGCGGGAGGCCGAGGATCTGTCCGAGGCGATGACAGGCATGCTGACCCGGCTGGCCGCCGCGCAGCAAGCCACGACCAATTCGCTGCAGGCAGCCCAGGACTTCGCCGCCAACGCCGCACACGAGCTGCGCACTCCCCTCACCGCGATGCGGGCCGACCTGGACACCCTGCGGATCCACGATCTGCCCGAGGACGAGCGCGACGAGGTGGTGGCCGACCTGTCCCGCGCCCAGCGCAGGGTGGAGGCCATCATCACCGCTCTCGGCCAGCTCGCGTCCGGCCAGCTCGCCCGTCACGAGGACCGCGAGTTGATCGACGTCACCGAGATGCTCTATCGGGTGGCCCGGGAGAACATGCGTGGCGGATCGGTCAAGGTCGAGGTCCACGCGGCGGCCGATGTCGGATCGGTGCTCGGCTGGCCGGCGGGATTGCGGCTCGCAGTGGACAACCTGGTACGCAACGCCGTCACCCACGGCGAGGCCAGCCGGATCGTGCTGACCGCGCAGCGGCGTGAGCCGATGCTGACGATCATCGTCGATGACAACGGCCGTGGCCTGCCCACCGAGGAACACGAGACGGTGCTGGGCCGGTTCCGCAGGGGCAGCACCGCGGGTGCGGGCGGATCCGGTCTCGGGCTGGCGTTGGTGGTGCAACAGGCCGAGTTGCACGGTGGGTCGATCCGCTTGTCCGACAGCCCTTTGGGCGGGCTGCGAGCCACCCTGACGGTGTCGGGGGCAAGCGCTGCGACAGGAAATGTCGCCGACTTCGCCTGACCCCGTGGGATATTGCGATCAGCTGGACTGAACGCGGCTGCGGCGCAAGCCGGCCAGCGCGGCGCGCCAGCCCAGCAGGAGCACCGCGGTCACCAGGGAAGCGACCACGATGAAACTGCCCGCTACTCCGGCCGAGGTCAGCTTGCGCAACAGCATGCCGACCACCACGGTCGCTATCCAGACCGTAATTCCGGTGGGCGCCAACGATGTCGGCCGCTGCCAGCCGCGCGACACCAGCCAGCCTGTCAGCGTTCCGACCAGGAATGGCCACGCAGTCTCGGCGACCCCGGTCACCGTGATGCCTTCGGCATGGCTGCGCCGGCCGATGGTGCAGAACACCACGACGGCGATCAGGTCGGTCAGCAGGGCTGCGGAGCCGCCCCGGCGGCGACTTTCGGCTTCGGAGCCGCCTCGGCGGCGACTTTCGGCTTCGGAGCCGCACCGGCGGCGACATTCGGCTGAAGCGCTAGCCCGTCGCATACGTCATCACATCCAATACCAGTGGGCTGACCTCGGTTTGGTCGCGGGTGGCGAAGCCGGGCTGCAACGCGGCAGGCTTGCCGTCGAGCAGCGGTTGGAGCGCATCCTGCGATGCCAGCCGAGAGTCCAGCCGGAACGATTTGAACACGAATGGTAACCCGTTGGACGCCAGTGGATCAGGCCCGTCCATCACATGGAAGTGCAGATGCGGCGCGTCGGAGTTGCCCGAATTACCCAGTGCGGCGATGACTTGCCCGGTCTTGAGTTGATCACCCGGCTTGACCTTCAAGCTGTCCGGCTTGAGATGCGCATAGAAGGCGTAGTTGCCATCGCCGATGTCCTGCACGATGTGGTTGCCGCCGTACTGTTCCAGCGTCAGTCCTCTCGGCGTCACCCCCGGGATCTGTTCGGGCTGTCCGTCGAGCACCGCGACCACCTTGCCGTCGGCCACGGCGTGGACGTCGGCGCCGAAGTAGGGGTAACTGTCCACCTTCGCCTTGTCCCCGGTGAAGATTCGCCGCTGCGCGTCCAGTTGTACATAGTCGATCGCGAATCGTTGAGCGGCCCAAGGCTTTCCGTTGACCGGATTGAGAGCCATGCGGTGTGGCGTCATATCGCAGCAGCCGTTGACGGCGGCCCAGCCCTCGCCGGTCAGCGGCGGTGCGACGGATGCCGGTTTGCGGGTTTGCACTGAGACGGGCGGGATCGTCTCCGTGAGCTTCGGAGGTATCAGCGGCGGCATCGGTTTGGACACTTCGACATCAATGGTGTGGGTGAGCTCGGCCGGCACCTGCGCCGAATCGTTGGCGATCACATCGAGCCAGACATAGGCGCTCTGCCCCGGCCCGAGCACGTTGATTCCGACGGCCGGGTAGGCGACCAGCCTGGTCCAGTACTTGAGGTTCTCGCCGGACAGGGTGAGCAGTTTACGGTCGCCGGCCGACGCGGTGAGCGAGGTCAAGGTGACGTCGGCCGGCATGGTGTTGGTGAGCATGAGCTCGTAGGCCAGGTGGGTACGGCCGTCGGTCGTCGGCACGGGGACGGGGTCGGCGATCACCGACGCGATCACCGGGGTGGCGGCAGCGGGTGGTGTGGTGGCAGTGGTTGTGCCGCTCTGCGGGGACTGGGCCGACGAGCATGCGGTCAGCGCGCTGGCGAGCGCAGGGACCAGTGCAAGGGCCACGACCGAGTACCGCATGAGTGCTCCTAGCGTTCGAGTTCCGGGTCGGCGGGTGCCGGCTCGGCCGGTTTCGTGTCGCGGCGTGCGGGGGCCGGCGCAGTGGTGTCGGGGTCGATGTCGTTCTCGGTGCGGAACATGACGAAGAAAACCACCCAGCCGATCGCGGAGATGAAGATCCAGCTCACCAGCCGGTAGATCAGCATCGCGGAGATCGCCGAGGCCAGCGTCATCCCGCTGGACACCAGGCCGGGCACCAGCACGGCCTCGACGACCAGCAGGCCGCCCGGCATCAGCGGGATCGACCCCACGGCGCGGGCGGCCGCGTAGGCGACGACCACGCCGACCAGTGATGGGCGCCCGCCCGCCGCGTAGGCGGCGAACGCCAGGCACGCCACGTCGGCTACCCAGTTGAACAGCGACCAGCTGAAGGCGACGCTCAGGTCGCGTCGGCCCAGGCTGACCGACTCCAGCTGGCACAGGATCTCGCGCCATTTCCCGATGCCGGTCTCGTCGGGTTTGCCGCGCAGGGAGTTCACCCAGGTCAGGACCCTGACCCCGATTCCTTCGATCAGTTCGGGCCGGGACGCCACCGCTTGGGCCAGCAGAATGATGGCCAGGAAACCGCCGAGCGAAAAGATCAGTGACAGTGGGTTCTTGCTTGCGCCGAGCATGAATGCGCCGCCGAGGCCGAGCAGAGCCAGGCCGACCACCTGCAGGACGCCCGACATCACCAGCTGCCAGGACGCGACCAGCGGCGAGGCGCCCCAGATGCGCTGCTGACGGTAGACGAAGGTGGCCGAGAGCACCGGTCCGCCCGGCATCGTGGTGGACAGTGCATTGCCGGCGTAGAACGTCGCCTCCGAGCGCCACTGCTGTACCGGAACCCCGGCTGAGCGCAGCAGCGTGCGCTGAATCTGGGCGAAGCTGTGCATCGACGCCATCGCGGCCAGCACCGCGGCGAGCACCCACCATGCGTTCGCCGTCAGCAGGCTCTTCCACGCTTTGGCGAGCTGATCCCACACCAGCGTCAATTCGACGGCCAGCACGGTGACCGCGACGGCCAGGACCAGCCACCGCAGCCACCGGTACTTGCCCGGCGTGGATCGCGCCCGGCTCCGGACACTGCGCGCCGGCGCGTCGTATGACACGCACTACAGGGTAACCGCGCAGGTCGCGCCGTCATAAGCACTGGTCCTGGCGTGGCGCAGCTACGCTACCGGCATGCCATCGGATTCGGTTGCTGACGATGCCGTGACACCATTGGTCCGTAAGGCCGCGGCCTGGTGTTGGCGATTGCTGATCATCCTCGCTGCCGTCGTCGCGGTGCTGTGGCTGGTCAAACGACTCGAAGTGCTCGTCGTCCCGGTGGCCCTGGCCGCCATGGTGACCGCGTTGCTGCTGCCCGCCGTGGACTTCATGGACGCCCGCGGTGTGCCGCGGGGTATCGCGGTGGCCCTGGTATTGCTGACGGGCATCGCCGTGGTCGGCGGCATTCTCACCTTCGTCGTCAGCCAGTTTGTCGAGGGCGCACCCGCCCTGGTCGAGCAAATGACCCGCAGCATCGACGGATTGCGGCGGTGGCTGACCGACGGGCCGCCGCACCTGAGCAAGGAACAGATCGATCAGGCCGGCAACACCGCGATCAACGCCCTGCGCGACAACCAGGAGAAGCTCACCTCCGGTGCGCTTTCTACCGCAGGCACGCTGACCGAGCTGCTCACCGGGGCGTTGCTGATGTTGTTCACGCTGATCTTTCTGCTGCAGGGCGGGCGCAACATCTTTGGGTTCATGACCAAGGTGTTTCCCGTCAATGTGCGTGAGCGGGTGCGCGACGCCGGTCGCGCGGGCTTTCACTCACTGATGGGTTATGTCCGTGCGACGTTCCTGGTTGCCCTGGTCGACGCCGTGGGCATCGGTACGGGTCTGGCGATCATGGGGATACCGCTGGCCTTGCCGCTGGCCTCACTGGTGTTCATGGGCGCCTTCATCCCGCTGGTCGGTGCTGTCATCGCGGGATTCCTCGCGGTGGTGGTGGCGCTGCTGGCGAAGGGCTTCATCTATGCCCTGATCACCCTCGGGCTGATCATCGCGGTTCAGCAGCTCGAAGGCCACGTGTTGCAGCCGCTCGTGATGGGCCGCGCGGTGTCGATCCATCCGTTGGCGGTGGTGTTGGCCATTGCCGGTGGTGGGGTGCTCGCCGGGATCGTCGGCGCGCTGCTGGCCGTGCCCGCCGTCGCGGTGCTCAACAGCGCGATCCGGGTGTTGATGGCACCCGATCCGGCGGCCGAGGAGGCCCGCCAGGAGGCCGAGGACGGCGTGATGATCGAGGCCACGCCCGACACGCCTCCAGCCGAAGTCTGAAGATCCTAAAGCCGGCCCTCGCGCCGTAGCAGGTCCTGCGCGCTCATCCCGCCGCCGCGCCGCTTCGGCTCGTCGTCCCCGGTGTTGAGTTTCTCGGTGGACGGTTCCTGATCATGCTGACGCAGCGCCGGCATCGCTGTCGTGGCATCCGAGCTGCCGTTGTCGGCGGTGGGCCTTTGCGCACTGAACGCCGTCGTCGGCGCCGCGTCGTCGTTACGTGACTGCGGCATCGCACGGGTGGAGTCCGCGGACGGCCGCATCGGCGGGGGAGGAGGGGCCGTCTTGGCCGACGGCCCACCGCGCAGCGTGCCCAGCCAGGATTCGATCTCCCGCTCCTCGCGCTGTGGCGCAGCAGCCGGCGTGTGCTCCGGCGGCGGCGGGGTGTGTTGGGTCGGGGCGTTGCCATGACCCGTCGCGGTGTTGACCGCATTGGTCACCGCATTGCGCACGGCGTTACGGGCCATCGCCAGCCGGGTCGTCGCCGGCTCTTCGGCCTGCTGCTGCACGACCGGGGCGCCAGGGGGATAAGCCGATGGCAGTTGCTGCGTCGGCTCTGAAGGAGCCATTCGTGTGGTGCCCGCCGCCGATGGGGCGTTGGTGCGGGGCGGTATCGGCCGCGGATCGGCGCTCGGATGGGTCGGATCGTGCGGATGGGTGGAGGTCGCCGGCGGGGCACCTGCACCCACGAGGGCGCGTTCGTCGTCCGCGGGCTCGCGCACGGTGGGACGCTTGCGCTCGTCGGGCAGTTCGGTCTCGCCGAGGCCGATGCGCTGCTGAAGCCGCTTCATCCAGAGCGGCGCCCACCAGCAATCGTCGCCTAGCAACTTCATGATGGCCGGCACCAGGAACATCCGGACCACGGTGGCGTCCAACAGCAGCGCGATGAGCAGGCCGAAAGCCAGGTACTTCATCATCACCAGGTCGGAGAACGCGAATGCGCCGGCCACGACGGCAAGCACCAGTGCCGCACCGGTGATCAACCGGCCAGTCGTGGCGGTACCGATCCGGATCGCCTCGGCGGTCGACATGCCGCGCTCGCGTGCCTCCACCATGCGTGACACCAGGAATACTTCGTAGTCGGTCGACAGGCCCCAGATCACCGCGATGATCAGGCCGATCATTGGTGCCATCAGTGGTTGCGGCGTGTAGTTCAGCAGGCCCGACCCATGGCCCTCGATGAACATCCAGGTCAGAATGCCCATGGTCGAACCGAGAGTGAGCGCGCTCATCAACGCGGCCTTGATCGGCAGCACCACCGACCCGAACGCCAGGAACATCAACACCGTGGTCGTGCTGACCAGGATGACCACCATGAGTGGCAGCCTGGAGAACAAGCTGTGGATCGAATCCTGTTCGAGGGCCGGTGTGCCACCCACGTAGACCGTGATGCCGCGTGGGGGCTGCAGGGCGCGCAGCTCACCGACCTTCGTGGCAGCATCACCGCGATTGACCAGGCCGTTCTGGATCACCCGGACCGAGGGGTCTTTTGACCCGCTGTCATTGGCCGGGCGTTCCTTCCACATCGCCTCCGGATCGTTGCCCGGGTCGGTGAAGCCGGACACGGTCAGCGCCTTGGCCCGCATATCGGCGATCTGGTTGTCGGTGATCGGCTGGCCGTCGTCACGCTTCATCACGATGGTGAGCGGCTCGGTGCGGAAGCCGGGGAAGAGCTTGTCGAACTCTTCCTGCGACTGACGTACCGAGTTGTCAGGCGGCAGGTACTTCTCACTGATGCCGGCGAGTGCGAGGTGACCGATCGGCAGGACGAGCAGCGTCATCAGGATCAGGATCGGCGCGGCGAATGCGATGGGTCGCTTCATCACCACGTTGACCAGCCGGCCCCAGAAGCCCTTTTCGACCTCTTCACGGGTCTTGGTCTTCTGCGTCTTCTCGGCGAACCAGTCGATGATCCGGCGCGAGAACGGCCAGTTCGCCAGGAACGGCACCCGTAGCAAGGTGCGCACGCCGAGCGCGTCGACGTTGGGCCCGAGGATGCCCAGGGCCGCGGGAAGGACCGTGATCGACAGGAACGCCGCGAGCATGACCGAAGCGATGATCGCGTAGGTGATCGATTTGAGGAAGCCGAGCGGGATGAGTAGCAGCGGCAGCGACGAGGCCACGATGATCACGGCGGAAAACGCCACCGTGCGACCCGAGGTCATCACCGAGCGTCGTACCGCTGCCTCGGTGTCGTAGCCCTCGGCGAGTTCTTCTCGGAACCGGCTCACGATGAACAGGCCGTAGTCGATCGCGATACCGAAGCCCATCATCGTCACGACTGGTTGGGCAAAGAAGTGCACGGGGCCGAATTCTGCGGTGAACCGCAGAATGCCCAACGCGCCTGCGATGGTCAGGCCACCGATGATCGCCGGGAGGGCTGCTGCGACGGCACCGCCGAACACGAAGAACAGCACCACGGCCACGAGCGGCACGATGGCCAACTCTGCGCGTTTCTGGTCTGTGCCGATGGTTCCCGTCAGCTCACTGGCCAGTGGGTTGAGGCCGGCCAGTTTGATGTCGCCGCCATTGACCTTCTGCAGGTCGGGTGCGATGACCTGGTAGTTCTTCAGGATTGCGTCGTCGTCATCGCCTTTGAGCGGAACGCTGATGAAGGTGTGGCGCAGATCCTCCGTCTTCATCTGGCTGACGGTCGGGTCGGTGGTGTCGGGGGCCTTCAGCCAGCCCACCCAGCCGACGATCTGGTCCGGGTGATCCTTGGCCACCTTGTCGAGTTCGCCGCTGACCTTATGCTGCCAGTCCTTGTCGGTGACTTTCTTGTCATCGGGAGGCGTGAGGATGGCCACGACGTGGCTGGTCCGGTCACGGCCGTACACCTCGTCGCCGATCAACGATGCCGCCACGGACTGGCTGCCCTCGTCGTAGAAGCCGCTTTGCGTGACGTGCTTTCCCAGGTCGGCCCCATAGATGCCGCCACCGAGACAAAGCGCCACCATGACACCGATGACGATGTACCTGAACCGGTACACCGTTCGACCCCACCAGGCGAACACTTACGCTCCTAACTAGATCCGTGGAGACCCGCGCATCGAATTTCTCGGCAACTTCCCAGGCCTTTTGCAGTTGTTACACACGTTGCAGTTGTTACACACGCGAGGTAAGTAGCGATGACAGCGGCCGGAACGGCTGCAGCCATGCTCCCTGCTCGGGCAGCGAGTCCAGGCCGATCCGTGGCAGCGGCTCCCGGAAAACACCAGGAATGTCCTCTAGATCGACGAACTCCAAGGTATCCGACGCTAGCGCCCAGCTTGCATGTTCGCGAAATCCGAGCACCTGCACCGGGGTGCCCTCGCGAGCAATATCCTCCAGCGGTTGTCTGAAAGCCTGCCCGTCGGCGGATGCGACCAACACCGCTGCCAGCCCCTCGCGGCGGCGCAGCGCAATGTGGTCGAGCATATCGACGTCGACGTCGCTGTCGTCGTCGACTTTCGGTTTTGCGAAGACGGCGAACCCGACGTTACGCAACGCCTCCACCCACGGGCGAACGACGTCGGCGCTACCTGGGGCGATGTTGGTGAAGACGGTGGCTTCGGGCTCCAGCGATATGCCCGGCCCGGTGGCGGAGAGCTCTGCGGTGTAGCTCAGCAGCCACCGGCCCAGCGCGTCGAAGCGGGGCCGGTGTGCGGCGGTGGGGCGACCGCCCAGGATGGAGCCGAGCCCCATGTCGAGATTCGGCGCGTCCCATACCAGCAGAACCCGCCGGGCGGCTGTGGTGGATTCGTTCTGTGACGCGTCATGCTCGTTGTGCTCTTGCACACCGTCTTGCTCGCTGTGCTCTTGCACGCTGTCCTGAAGCTCAGGAATCACACTCATGGCCGTTTCTTCCAGATCAATTCTGTGATGTCGGGACCGGCGAGAGCCTTTTGTTCGTATTTGGTGGCGGGTCGCTGCACCGAGATGGGCAGTGCCTCGACACCTTCCTCGACCCGGCGCAGCAGAGGCTCGGCCTCACCGACCTCGGCTATGTACTGGGCGTAACCGGCGTGGTCGGTGGCGGCGTGCAGCACACCCCCGGGGCGCAGCCGGTCGGCGATCAGGGCAACCGTCGCCGGCTGCAACAGCCGCCGTTTGTGATGGCGGGACTTGGGCCACGGGTCGGGGAAGAAGACGCGGACCCCGGTGAGCGTCTCGTGGGCGAACATGTGCTCGAGCACGTCGACGCCATCCCCACGGACCAGCCGGATGTTGTTGATACCGGCCCGGTCGATGCCGCTGAGCAGCTGCGCCAGGCCTTTGCGGTAGACCTCGACGGCGATCACGTCGATATCGGGTTCGGCCAGCGCCATCGCGAGCGTCGAGGTTCCGGTGCCCGAGCCGATTTCCAGGACCAGTGGGGCGGTCCGGCCGAACCAGGCGGCGGTGTCCAGGTTCACGACGGGTTTGTCGTCGTCGCTGCGGGCCTGGATGCCGAGGTCGGGCCAACGCCGATCCCAGGTCGCCTGTTGGCCACCGGACAGGGTCGAACGCCGGGTGCGGAAGCTGGTCACCCGGGGCAGGCGGTGTGGCCCGTCGATGGTTCCGGCCTCATGCGGTTCCGGAGTCGGCCCGCCGGCGACATCCAGCCAGGGCACGTGCATTTGTCCATGGTGTCTCATCGGCGCCGAAGTCCCCGCATCGTGGTAGAGATTGATACCCAACAGTTGCCTTGACCCGGCAGGGCCAAATGGCCGTTCGTGAGCCTGCCTGGGACGTGCCACGATTTCCAGTGGGACCGAATCGTGGCTGGATGTTGCAGGGAAGGCCGTCACATTTTCGCAGATGAGCTCGCGTGCTTTGCCGGACGTGTCGGTGGCTCACGGTTGGCACAGATCAGTGCCCGAGCATCGGCTCCGGTGGGTATTGCCGTGCGGGGCCGGCCAGGCGTCGGCGCCGGTACGGTGGCGGACGCGCTGGGCCGAGCCGGTGTGGTGGTGTCCGACGCGGGCGACGTCGTCGTCCTGGTGATCGCCGAGGTGTGCAAGCCCGAAGATCGGGCGGCGCTCGCCGAGCTCCGCCGTGCCGAGGTCCCGGCGCTGATCGTGTTCAACAAGGCCGACCTGGCCGGTTCGGGTCCGGGCGGCCCGATGGCCACCGCGCGTCGCCGGGTGGACGAAGTGCACGCACTCACCGGATTGCCCGTGGTTCCGATGGTGGCGTTGTTGGCCGCCGTGACACTTTCTGCCGATCTTGTCGCGGCGATGCGGATCCTGGCGGTTCAGCCGGCGGATCTGACATCGGCCGACGCGTTCGTCTCCGCAGCGCACCCGGTGTCGCAGACGCTTCGGGCGCGGTTGCTGGCCACTCTCGACCGGTTTGGTGTCGCTCACGTGAGCCTGGCCTTGACCCGTGGAGCGGATGTCGACGAGTTGCCGGGCTTGCTCCGCCGGCTCAGCGGTGTCGACGCTGTCCTCGCGGCCCTGCACGGGCTGGCCGCGCCGGTGCGTTACCAGCGCATGCGTCGCGCGCTGGCCGAGCTGCGGACGTTGGGTGGGGATGAGAGCGACGAGGTCGGACGTTTTCTGGGGGCTGACGACACCGTGATCTCGGTGATGGCCGCGGCGGTCGACGTGATGCAGGCGCACGGTCTGGCCGTTGACACGGGTGCCGAGCCCCAAGCGCATCTGCGGCGGGCCAGATACTGGCGGAACTACGGTCGGGGTCCGGTCAACGCACTGCACCGCAGCTGTAGCGCGGATATCGTCCGTGGCTCGCTGCGGCTGTTGGGCACCCGATGACCGAAGCCGACCCCGATCAGGATCCGGTCGCTACGGCCGACGCCGTCGTCGCGAAGATCGATCCCGGGCTGACGTCGCCGGGTGTGGAGGCCCGCAACGTCGTCCTCGTCACCGGGCCGTGGCTGGCCGGTACGACCAGTGTGCTGGCGGCACTGCGGGACCGGATGCCGCAGCAGGCTTTCGCGGAATCCGCCGAACTGGCGGCCGGCGAGGCCCCGGCAGCTGTTGTCTTCGTGGTCTCGGCTGCTGCGCCACTGACCGAATCCGATTGCGCCCTGGTCGATTCGGCGTCCGCCCACACCGATCTGGTGATCGGGGTGGTGTCGAAGATCGACGCGCACCGCGGTTGGCGCGAAACCCGGGACGGCGATGCGGCGATCCTGGCCGAGCGGGCCGCCCGGTACGCGCACATGCCGTGGGTCGGTGTGGCTGCGGCGCCGGATCTGGGTGAGCCTCGGCTCGACGAGCTGGTCGACCTGCTGACAGTGCGGCTGGCCGATCCCGAAGTGCACCGCCGCAACCGGTTGCAGGCCTGGGAAGCGCGGTTGGGCGCGGTAATCGACCGGTATGAGGCCGACGGCGCGGGCGCGGACCGCAAGGCCCGGGTGGAGCTGCTGCGCGAGCGTCGGGACGAGATCACCCGTACGCGCAGGCTGGCAAGGACCGAACGCAGTATCGCGCTGCGCAGCCAACTTCAGCAGGCCCGCGTGCAGCTGGGCTACTTCGCCCGCAATCGGTGCAGTTCGGTGCGCACCGAACTGCAGGAGGACATCGCCGAACTCGGGCGGCGACGCATGGACACGTTCGAGGCGTACGTACAGCGGCGGGCAGACGACGTGGTCGAGGAGGTCGACGAAGGCGTCACCGACCACCTCGGCGACGTGGCGGCCGAATTCGGGCTGGCGGCCCCCTCGGCTCCGGCGCTGCGACCGGAGCCGTCCGTCGAGGTGCCGTCGCTGCGGTCACGAGCGCTGGAGACCCGGCTGATGACGGTGCTCGGCGTGGGTTTCGGCCTGGGTGTGGCGTTCGCGGTGAGCCGGATGCTGGCAGGGGCGGCGCCGCACTTGGCCGTCGCCGGCCTCGCGGTCGGGGCCGTGACGGGTTTGCTGCTGACCATCTGGGTGGTCAGCGTCCGCGGGCTGCTGCGGGATCGCGCGGTGCTCGACCGCTGGGTCGTCGACACCATCGCGTCGTTGCGGTCGATGGTCGAGGAGCTCGTCGCGACCCGAGTGCTCGCCGCGGAGACGGCCTTGACCACCGGACTGGCCGCGATCGAGGACACGGAGACCGACGCCGCGGCAAAACAGGTCGCCGCCATCGACGCGGAACTGCGCGAACATGCCATCGCGACGGCCCGGGCGGCCGCTCAGCGAGACCTCCGGATACCTGCGCTGCAGTGCGCCCTCGACGCTGTTCGGGCAGATCTTCATGGCGGGTCGGCGTCTGCCGAGCAGTAACCGGCAACTGAATCGTTCCTGTGACTGATCGGACATCGCACTGGCCACAACAGGTCTCTTACCCGCGTTAACCTCGTACTCAGGAATCACCGTGACCGCGCTGTTACGCGGTACGCGCTCCGGGAGAAAACTCACGCAGGAGATTTCGATGACCTCAGCGACCATTCCGGGTCTGGACACCGCACCGACGAACCACAAGGGCCTGCTGGCCTGGGTGCGTGAGGTGGCCGAACTGACGCAGCCCGACAGGGTGGTGTTCGCCGACGGCTCCGAGGAGGAGTTCAGCCGCCTCGCCGCCCGCCTGGTCGAGGCCGGCACCTTCCAGAAGCTCAATGAAGAAAAGCTGCCGAACTCCTACCTCGCCCTCTCCGACCCGTCCGACGTAGCCCGGGTGGAATCCCGGACCTTCATCTGCTCAGAACGTGAGATCGATGCGGGGCCGACCAACAATTGGATGGACCCGGCCGAGATGCGCGGCATCATGACCGAGTTGTACCGCGGCTCGATGCGTGGACGCACCATGTGGGTGGTGCCCTTCTGCATGGGCCCGCTGGGCGCCGAGGATCCCAAGTTGGGCGTGGAGATCACCGACTCGGAGTACGTCGTCGTCTCGATGCGCACCATGACGCGCATGGGGCGGGGCGCGCTGGACAAGCTCGGCAACGACGGTTTCTTTGTCAAGGCGCTGCACTCGATCGGCGCTCCGCTGGTAGACAGGGCAGGCTTCCGAAAAGAAGACGTGCCGTGGCCGTGCAACGACACCAAATACATCACCCACTTCCCGGAGACCCGCGAGATCTGGAGTTACGGTTCCGGCTACGGCGGCAACGCGCTGCTGGGCAAGAAGTGTTACTCGTTGCGCATCGCCTCGGCGATGGCCCGCGACGAGGGCTGGCTCGCCGAGCACATGCTGATCCTCAAGCTGATCTCGCCGGAGAACAAGGCCTATTTCATCGCCGCGGCGTTCCCGTCGGCCTGCGGCAAGACCAACCTCGCGATGCTGCAGCCCACCATCCCGGGCTGGCGGGCCGAGACCGTGGGTGACGACATCGCGTGGATGCGCTTCGGTAAGGACGGCCGGCTGTACGCCGTCAACCCCGAGTTCGGTTTCTTCGGGGTTGCGCCCGGCACCAACTGGTCGTCCAACCCGAACGCGATGAAGACCATCGCAGCGGGCAACACCGTCTTCACCAACGTCGCCAAGACCGACGACAACGAGGCCTGGTGGGAGGGCCTGGAAGGCGATCCCGAACACCTGATCGACTGGAAGGGCCACGACTGGTACCGCGGGTCGGAGGAGAAGGCGGCACACCCGAACTCGCGTTACTGCACTCCGATCTCGCAGTGCCCGACGCTGGCGCCGGAATGGGACGACCCCCAGGGCGTGCCGATCTCGGCCATCCTGTTCGGCGGTCGCCGTAAGACCACAGTCCCGCTGATCACGCAGGCCCGGGACTGGCAGCACGGTGTGTTCATCGGCGCCACCCTGGGCTCCGAGCAGACCGCCGCCGCCGAGGGCAAGGTCGGGACGGTGCGCCGCGACCCGATGGCCATGCTGCCGTTCATGGGCTACAACGTCGGCGACTACTTCCAGCACTGGATCGACATCGGCAAAAACGCGGACGAGTCGAAGATGCCCGCGGTGTTCTTCGTCAACTGGTTCCGCCGCGGCGAAGACGGCCGCTTCCTGTGGCCTGGTTTCGGTGAGAACAGCCGGGTGCTCAAATGGGTGATCGAGCGTATCGAGCACCGGGCCGACGGCACGACCACCCCGATCGGTGTCGTCCCGACGGCCGCCGACCTGGACCTGTCCGGCCTGGATGTCGACGCGGCCGACGTCGATGAGGCCCTGGCCGTCAACGCCGACGAGTGGCGGGCCGAGCTGCCGCTGATCGAGGAGTGGTTCGAGTTCGTCGGCGAGAAGCTGCCGACCGGTATCAAGGACGAGTTCGACGCGCTCAAGCACCGCCTCGCCGAAGAGGCCTGACACCGCGACCGTGCGGGTCTGCTGGTAGACGCGCCGCAACGCGTCGGCATTTCGCGCACCCTGGTGACGTCGCGGTCAACTCACGGTGGCCGGTGAACTAGAGGAAGGGTTGCCACAATAAATATTGCGGCTCCCCGAAAACTATTATTTCCGACTCTCACCAGCAAATTTCCGCGGCCAGAATCCAGATATTCACAGACTCGCTACGTTGCTGGGCGGTGGGGCATAGCGTAGCCTTCCCGGCAGCGATCGGTCCGAGGTTTCGTTGCGCCGTCGATGAGGTCACGGACCGCCAGAAGACGCCGCGAAAGACAAGGACTTCACGTGACCCGCACGCACGGACGAACACTCGCCCGGTCGCTGATCACTACGTCGCTCTTCATCCTGCCTGCCGTGATCATCAGGTTCGGCGGCATGCATCCCGACCCCGTCGTCGCCATGGTGATCTACGGCGCCGCCGTGGTTTCCGCCAGCTTCCTGCTGGCCTGGGCCGCTGAATCCGCGCAGATCGACGTCTCGGGTGGCCTGGCCATCGCGGTACTGGCGCTGATCGCGGTGCTACCCGAATACGCCGTCGACCTCTATTACGCCTATACGGCAGGCCACAACCCGGACTACGTGCAGTTTGCCGCCGCCAATATGACCGGCTCCAACCGGCTGCTGATGGGTGTCGGCTGGCCGGTCGTCGTCCTGGTGGGCCTGTGGGTGGCCCGCAGGATGTCCGGGCAGAAGACCGGGTCGATGTTGCTGGAGCCCGGAAACCGCATCGAGCTGGGGTTCCTGTTGATCGCAGGCGTGATCGCCTTCGTGATTCCGGCGACCGGGCAGATTCACCTCGTGCTCGGCATCGCGCTGCTTGCCTGGTTCGGGTTCTACCTCTACAAGATGAGTCGTGGTGAGGTCGAGGAGCCGGACCTGCTCGGCACCGCTGCCGCGGTCGGTGCGCTGCCGACCGCGGCTCGGCGGTCGGTGGTGGTGGCGCTGTTCGCGGTGGCCGGCGCCGTCATCCTGATGTGCGCGAAGCCGTTCGCCGAGAGCCTGATCGGAGCGGGCACGCAGCTCGGTATCGACCAGTTCCTGCTGGTGCAGTGGCTCGCGCCGCTGGCTTCAGAGGCACCCGAGTTCATCATCGCCATCATCTTCGCCAGCCGCGGCAACGGCACCGCCGCGATCGCCACGCTGATCTCGTCGAAGGTGAACCAGTGGACGCTGCTCATAGGCTCGCTACCTATCGCCTACGTCGCGGGCGGTGGCGGCACCGCGCTGGTGCTCGACGGCCGGCAGATCGAAGAGGTCCTGCTGACCGCCACCCAGACCATGATGGGTATCGCGCTGATCCTGGCGCTGCGGTTCCACCGCTACACCGCGCTGGCCCTGCTCGCGTTGTTCGTGGTGCAATTCCCGATCACCTCGACGGACGGGCGGCTGGTGTTGTGTGGGGTGTACGCGGCGCTGGCGCTGGTCGGCTTCGTGGTGAACTGGCGCTATGTGGGCGCCACGCTGCGTGCGCCGTTCCGTTCCGCTGGGACCGCCGAACACGTCGCCGACGATGAGGCTGCCCTGACGCGGTAGCGCACGCCACCTTGATCGGTGGGGCCGTAGTGTTCCACCGATGATGCCCGTAACGGTGTGGAGGGCGCCCGGCATGCCGGCGTTGTTGGGCGCCGCCGTGCTGGGCTTCGTCGGTTTCGCCCTGTTGCTGCCGGTGGCGCCGATGTGGGCGGTGCACAACGGTGCCGACGATTTCGGCGCCGGACTGGTCAACGCCGTCCTGATGGCATGCACTGTGCTGGCACAACTGTCGGTCGGGCTGGTGCTGCGCCGTCTGGGGTGGCCGGCTACCTTGGCGATCGGGCTGACACTGCTCGGCGCCCCCGCAATCGCGCATCTCGTCGCCCACGACCTGCCGGCGGTGCTGCTGCTCGCCGCGTTGCGCGGGTTGGGATTCGGCATTCTCACGGTGTATGGCGTCGACGGTATTGCAGGCTTGTTCGCTCAGGAGCAACGCGGGCGGGCGGCCGGCGCATACGGACTTGCCATCGCTGCAACGCAATTCGTCCTCACTCCGATGTCGACGTGGCTGGTCCACCATGTCGGATACACCCCGGTATTCGTACTCGGCTCCGCGCCGCTGCTGGCCGTACCGCTGGCGCTGACGGTCATTCATCCGGTGCCCCGACCTCCGGCGCAGCGCGGTGAATTTCGCGCGGCGAGCCGGGGCCTGCTGCGCCCGGTCGGCGCACTTGTCGTGATCACCGCCGGGGGTGGCGCCGTCCTCACGTTTGCGTCCCAATTCGGCAATGCGGCAACGTCCTTCGCGGCACTGCTGGCACTGACCGGACCGGCGACGCTCGCGCGCTGGTTGATCGGCGGTTTCGCCGATCGGTTCGGGGCAACCCGATTCATTGCCCCGATGCTTTATCTCGGTGCCGCCGGACTGGCCGTGATCGCCGCGGGAATCAGCCACAGCCCTGCGCTGATTGTTATCGGCGCTCTGCTCCTCGGGCTGGCGTACGGCGGGCTGCAGAACCTCACCCTGGTGCAGGCGTTCGCCGCTACGGGCGGACAGTCCCGCGGCACAGTGAGCGCGGCTTGGAATGTCGGCTTCGACAGCGGAACCGGAATGGGCGCTCTGGTGGCCGGTGCACTCGCCACGTCGGGCTCGTTCCCGATGGCATTCGTGGTGCTGGCCGGTGGATGCGCAGCGATGGCGGTCATCTGGCACCCGACGCGCGCGAAACGCACAGGCTGACTCCAAAAGGCATGTGTCACGGCAGGTTTGCCCATCAACACCGGCAGGTGTCACACGTCATGCGCATCGCTCACGTCAGCACGGTCTCGAACGCGATCCGGTCCCCGCGGCAGCGGGTCCAGCACGTGGCGGAGCTCTATACCAGTTTTTAACCTGGTGTTCGGCGCCACAACACCCACAGGACTGCGGGCGGACGTGATCAGCGGCGATGGTCATCAACCATGCGCGTGGCGATTGTCGCTGGAGGGATTCTCGGCACCGCGCATGCCGTCGAAGCGGTGCGTCGCTGGGCCGGCGCGAACGAGGTATGACGCTCACGCGGGCCGCCGCCGAGTGGACCGTCGATCTGATCGAAATTTTGAGTAAGGGAAAACGCATGTCCAGCAATGAGATACCACTCGATGACATACAACTCGCGGTGATAGATATGGCCGGCACCACGGTGTCCGACGGCGGCTTGGTGGTCAGCGCTTTCGACGCTGCAGGCAACGCTGTCGGGCTTCCCGTCGAAGGCCCGGAACGCGACCGCGCTCGCAAGTACGTGCTCGACACCATGGGGCAGTCCAAAATCGAGGTATTCCGGGCACTGTTTGGCGCCGAGGACATCGCCCAGCATGCCAACGCCGAATTCGAACAGGCCTACGCCGAGCTGATCGCCGGCGGGCGCGCCGAGCCCATCGACGGTGCGGCAGAGGCGATCACCGAGTTGCGCGAGGCCGGCATCAAGGTCGCTCTGACCACCGGATTCAGCGCCGTCACGCAGGGCAAGCTGCTGGCCGCGCTCGGCTGGCAGGACTTGGCCGATCTCGTCCTCGCGCCGGGCCCAGGAGTACGTGGCCGACCGCACCCGGACCTGATCCTGACAGCGTTGCTCCGATTGGAGGTCGACGGCGTCGATAATGTCGCTGCCCTCGGCGACACCGCCAACGACATCGAAAGTGCCCTTCGCGCAGGTGTCGCGGTGGCCGCCGGCACCCTCACCGGCGCGCATTCCGAAGAACAACTGCGGGCCGCCGGAGCCACCCATGTGGTCGGATCCGTCACCGACTTCGCCGACCTGTTGTTGCTTGGCTGATCAGAGAAGGAACTCATGAAGACACGACATCTCCTGCGCGCGACGGCAATCGCTGCGGCCGTGCTCACCGGCATGGTGAGCACGGCCTGCGGTGGCACCGGGTCAAGCGGCTCAGGTGCCGCGGGCGCCGTCACGGTCTACAGCGCCGATGGCCTTGGCGCCTGGTACAAGTCGACGTTCGATACGTTCACCAAGGACACCGGTATCGCGGTGAACCTGGTCGAGGCGGGCTCCGGCGAAGTGGTATCCCGGGTCGAGAAGGAACAGTCCAATTCGCAGGCCGACCTGCTGGTGACCCTGCCGCCGTTCATCCAGAAGGCAGATAAATCCGGGCTTTTGGTGCCCAGTGCGGTTGACACCACCGGTATCGCGCCCGGCCAGGTCGGGCCGGACGGCAGGTACGTACCGATCGTGAACAACGCGCTGAGCTTCATCGCCAACCCGTCGGTGCAGCCGGCTCCGGCCGGTTGGGACGATCTGCTGGACCCGCGGTTCAAGGGTAAGTTGCAGTACTCGACACCGGGACAGGCCGGTGACGGTACCGCGGTGCTCGTGCTGCTGCAGCACCTGCGCGGGCGTGACGGCGCGCTCGATTACCTGAGCAAGCTGCAAGCCAACAACGTTGGGCCGTCCTCGTCCACGGGCAAGCTGCAACCCAAGGTCAGCAACGGCGAACTGCTGGTGGCCAACGGCGACGTGCAGATGAACCTAGGTTCCATCAAGGACGACGGATCGACCTTCAGTATCTTCATCCCCGCTCATGACGGTAAGCGCACTACGGTGTCGCTGCCCTACGTCGCCGGTGTCACGAAAGGTGCGCCGCACGCCGACAACGCCAAGAAGTTGCTGACCTTCCTGCTCTCCGACGACGTGCAGAAGACCGTCGCCTCCGGTGCGCTGGGCCTTCCGGTGCGGGACAGCATCGTCAGTGGCATTGCACCGCAGCCGAATACACCAGCCGGGGTGCTCGACGGCGTGGAAGTGTGGGTGCCGGACTGGAACGAGGTGCTCAGCGGGCTCGACGCCGACGTCGCGGCGTACCAGAAAGCCACCGGGAACTGACATGACCGAGATCCGAGTGAGTGGGACGAAGACCAACGCTGCACACGAGCAAGCCGAGAAGCAGGAATCTCTCATCCCGGCAATCACATTCGATCGGGTGGGTGTGCGCTACGGGCGGGGCAAGCGCGTGACGCAGGCCCTGATCGATTTCAACCTGCGCGTGGCCACCGGAGAGACGGTGGCGCTGCTGGGGCCGAGCGGGTCGGGGAAGTCGACAGCGCTGGGCGCGCTCGCCGGCTTCTCGCGACCCACGTCGGGGACGGTGCGGCTGGACGGGCGAGACATCACCGACCTGCCGCCGGCCAAACGCGGCATCGGCGTGGTGCTGCAGTCCTACGCGCTGTTCCCGCACATGCGGGTAGCCGAGAATGTGGCGTTCGGCCTCAAGGCTCAGCGGGTCCCGCGCGCGGAGATCGGTCCACGGGTGGCCGAAGCGCTGGACATGGTCGGCATGGCGTCCTACGGAAAGCGTTTGCCCCGTGAGCTTTCCGGTGGTCAGCAGCAGCGCATCGCGATCGCCCGGGCCCTCGCGATCCGGCCCAGGGTACTGCTGCTCGACGAGCCGCTCGCGGCGCTCGACGCGCAGCTGCGCCAATCGATGCTGGCCGAACTGCAGCAGCTCAAGGAGTCGTTGCCCGACACGGCGATGCTCTACGTCACGCACGATCAGTCCGAAGCACTGGCCCTGGCCGACCGGATCGTGGTGATGAACAACGCCCGGCTGATGGACGTCGACACCGCAGAGAATCTGTGGAAACGACCCCCGACCAGTTTTACGGCGGCATTTCTCGGCGGGGCCAACCTGATTCCGTGCACGGTGGGCCGGGTCATCGGAACCTCGGCGCTGGTGACGATCGCCGGCCGGACGGTCAGCGCGGAGGCGCCGCAGCCCGCTGTCGGCAAGGCTGACTGGGCACCGGGATCCGCGGCGCTGCTGTGTATCCGCCCGCACGCGCTGCAAGTCGTGTCACTGGGTGACCGGGAGGCGATGCGGGCCGAGGTCAAGTCCGCGGTGTGGCGCGGCGCGACGACACGTCTTGTGTTGTCCGTCAACGGTCTTGCCGACTGCCTCGTCGAGCTCGACGTACCCGGCCACGCGCAGTTCGAGGTGGCCAGTGAAGTCGGTGTCCGGATCCCCGAGCCGGCCGGGGTGCTCGTGCAGGTGGCCGGATGACCGTTCTCGACGAACCGGTTGTGACGGCCGTGGACCGGCCCGCGCCGCCGCGGTCACGTGCCGCGCTGTGGGTTGTGCCGCCGCGGTCACGTGCCGCGCTGTGGGTTGTGCCGCCGCTGCTGGTGGTGCTGCTGATCGCGCTCTACCCGCTGCTGCGCGTGCTCGGCGAGGCCGCCGACACCGGCAGCTGGGCGGAGGTGCTGGGCTCGGCAGTGTTCCGGGATGCGTTGTGGCGCACGGTCGCCATCGCCGTCACCGCTACCGTCGGGTGTCTGATCCTCGGCAGCTTCCTCGCGATTGTGCTGGCGTTCGTGCCGTTTCCAGGCTCGCAGCTGGTGGGCCGGCTGATCGACACCGTGCTGTCCCTGCCGTCGTTTCTCATCACCCTGGCGTTTACGTTCCTGTACGGGACCGCGGGCGCGGTCAACGCCGCGATCCTGAGCCTCACCGGCGGGCACGAACCGGTGCTGAACTTCCTCTACACGCCCGCCGGTGTGATCGCCGCCGAGATCACCTTCTTCACTCCGTTTGTGGTGCGTCCGCTGCTGGCGGCGTTCGCGCTGCTACCGCGCGCGCAACTCGACGTGGCGGCCAGTCTCGGTGCCTCGCCGCTGCGGGTGCTGCGGTCGGTGATCATGCCGGAAGTATGGCCGGCGCTGATGGCCGGCGGCAGCCTGGTTTTGCTGTTGACGCTCAACGAGTTCGGCATCGTGTTGTTCACGGGGGCCAAGGGCGTCATCACGCTTCCGGTGCTGATCTACACCCGCGGCATCGTCACCTTCGACCTGCCGGGCGCCGCGGTGATCGCGACCGTCCAGGTCGCGCTGTCGCTCAGTCTGTACGCGGTGTACCGAATAGTGTTTGCCCGCATGACAACTGGAAAGGGTTCGGCCGATGCTGCTGTGGAACCGGCGAACTAGGATCGTTGCGCTCGCACTGTTCGCGACGGTGGTGTTGGTGGTGTTCGTTGCGCCGCTGGCCACAGTGGTGTTGGCCGGGCTGGCCGGGACGTGGACCTCGGCGCTGCCCTCCCATCTCGGATTCGGCCATTTTCACAACGCGTTGGCGGGGGAGAACCTGGACAGCTTGTCGGTGAGCCTGCAGACGGCGTTCCTGGCCGGCGCTATCGCGCTGGTGCTGGGCACCTGGGCGGCGCTGGCTGTCGTGGAATCCCCGACGTGGTTGCGCCGTATCACCGATGCCGTGTTCCACCTGCCCATCGCGGTGCCTTCGGTGGCCATCGGCCTCGGGTTGCTCATCGCGTTCAACTCGCGCCCGCTGCTGCTCGGCGGCACACGATGGATCGTGATCCTGGCCCACACCGTGCTGGTGCTGGCGTTCGCGTTCAGTGCGGTGTCGGCGGCGCTGGACCGGATCGATCCGGCTTACCGGCAGGCTGCGGAATCCCTTGGTGCGAGCCCGGTTCGGGTGCTGGTGAGGGTGACGCTACCGCTGCTGATGCCTGCGCTCGGGGCAGCGGCGGGGCTAGCCGTGGCGTTGTCGATGGGTGAGCTGGGAGCCACCGTGATGGTGTACCCCGCGACGTGGAAGACGTTGCCGGTCACCATCTTCGGACTCACCGACCGTGGCCAGGCGTTCCAGGCCGCGGCGTGCACCACCATCCTGTTGTTGGTCACCCTGCTGGCCCTGGTGGTGCTCGGCCGGATCCGGGGCCGCGCCGCCGTGCGCTAACCCAAGCACCGCGAGCGTGCGGGTCTGCTGCCCGGCACACCGTGAATCAGCAGCATTTCGCGCACGCTCGTGGCGCCGTCAGCGTGCAGTATCGGTCAGCGCAGCACGGATCTCCACGTACCTCGTCAGGAAGAGACGTTCGTCGAGCCGCTTGCGCCGCATCCAGCCGGTTACCTCATCATTGCATTTGCTTGCATTACACGACGCGCATGCCGGCACCACGTTGTCGATGGTGTACCGCCCGCCACGCGAGATTGCCATGACGCAATCACGCTGCAGTGCCCGGCCGGTCGCGCCGCAGTATGCGCAGCCGTTCCACGCGGCCATGATCGCTGCCCACTGCTCGTCGGTCAGGTCGTTGACGACATTGTCGAGACGACGCTTACGCTTGCGGGCCGCCCGCGCACGACGAGTTCGACTGACCGCCATGTCGTGAGCGTAGGCGGCGTGAGCGTGCGTGCACTGTCGGTAAAACCCAGCGTGTCGGGCAGCAGACCCGCACGCTCGCCGGGCCGGGCTGGGCCGGGCCGGGCCGGGCGAGTCCGTCTACCGCGGCTGAGTGGATCGCTTAGCGCAACACGGCACCGGGATTGAGGATCCCAAGCGGGTCGAGGGCGTCTTTGACGCGACGGGTCAGGCCCATCACGTCATCGCCGAGCTGGGCGGGCAGCCAGTCACGTTTGAGTCGCCCGACCCCGTGCTCACCGGTGATGGTGCCGCCAAGTCCGATCGCCAGCTCCATGATCCGAGCGAACGCGCGGTGCGCGCGTTCGACCGCGTCAGCATCAGTGGGATCGAACACGATGACCGGGTGGGTGTTGCCGTCGCCGGCGTGCGCGACAGTGCAGATCAGCACATCGCAGTCGTCGGCGATGTCCTCGACCCCGGTGACCATGGCGGGCAATTGAGGTATCGGAACCGCCACATCCTCCAAGAGCAGGCTGCCCAGTTTCTCGACCGCGGGGAACATCGCCCGACGCGCCGCGGTGAACGCCGCCCCCTCGGCGGGATCGTCGGTGGCGAATACCTCTGTTGCCCCGCACTTCTCGCATTCGGCGACGATGATGGTTACCTCGTCGGCCGCTGCACCGGGTGCGTCGGACTGGACCAGCAGCATGGCCCGCGCCGACCGGTCCAGCCCCATCTTCAGATGGTCCTCGACCGCGTTGATGCTGGTGTGGTCCATGAATTCCAACATCGCCGGACGTACCACCCTGGTGATCGCCACGACCGCGTTCGCGGCGCTCTGTACCGAGCCGAACAGAGCCACTACGGTCGATGCCGGTGGCTGGGCCGGGATGAGTCGCAGGGTGAGCTCGGTGATGACCCCCAGGATGCCTTCCGAACCGATGAACAGTTTCGTCAACGGGAGCCCGGCAACGTCTTTGAGGCGCGGTCCGCCCAATCGCACGGCAGTACCGTCGGCCAATACCACCTGCGTGCCCAGCACGTAGTCACCGGTGACGCCGTACTTGACGCAACACAGTCCGCCGGCATTGGTGGCGGCGTTGCCGCCGATCGATGAGATGTCGACCGAGGCCGGATCCGGCGGATACCACAGGCCATGTTCGGCGGCAGCGTGTTTGACCTCGGCGTTGGTCAGGCCGGGCTGCACCACTGCGGTGCGGGTGGCTACGTCGATCCGAATGTCGCGCATCCGTTCGGTACTGAGCACGATGGCGTCGTCGACCGCATCCGCACCACCGGACAACCCCGATCCGGCGCCGCGCGGCACCACCGGGACATGGTGTGCCGATGCCCAGCGCAGCACCTCCTGTACGTCTTCGGTGGAGGTGGCGCGCACCACTGCCAGCGGCCTGCCGGCGCCGGGGTCAGCGGCGGAATCGCGCCGGTATCGCTCGATGATGTCGGGGTCGCGCAGCACCGCGCCGACCGGCAGCACGGCGGTCAGGGAATCGATTGCCGTCATGGCGGTGGCTCCTCGTCGCGCAGCGGCGGCGTCGACATGCGGGGACACCCAACAACTGTAGGGTGCGGGTGGTCTCGTCTGGCCAAAACGACCTTGCCGGTTGCAATCTCGCGCTGTTTGGCGGGCCGGCGGGTCGTACCGCGCACACCCGCGCCGTCTGACCACGGCGTCAGCTGATCAGCGCGGTAATTTCTGCCGTGACATTGCGCCTGGCCTGCGCCTCCCAGCGGTCCCGGCCGGGCGCCGTGTGGAAGATCGTCCCGTCCAGCAACTCGGCGAGCATCCTTGCCCGCGCCGGCTTGAACACGTCGTCGGCAACCGCGCGGTGCTCTTCGCGCACTGCGGCGGCATACCGCTGGTAGCGGGCGGGGGTTGCGCCGAGCACCGACAAGTCGGCATCGCTGAGCACCGCGGCATTGACGTCGTCGCCGGTGACGTCGTGAGCCTTGGTGACCAGCACCAGCCGGGCCACCTCGTCGCGCACCGGGGACGACGCCAGGAGTTCGCGCGCCAAGTCTGCGGAGCGGTTTTCGTTGTCGTCTCGGCCGATCTCGTAGATCGCGTCATGGAACCACGCCGCCAACTCGACGGCCTCGCGGTCGAAACTCAGGCCATCATCGGCGAGCGACTGGACCGCGTCCAGGAGCTCGTGCAGATGCTCGACGTTGTGGTGCTTGCGGTGGGACTCCGACCATCGGACGAGCAGATCTTCCCGGAGTGGCTCGGTGAGGTGCGCGGCCATGACACAAGTCTGCCCTCGCTTGACCTGAACCGCTGTTGAGGAAGCATCATTGGCGATTGTGGGCACATCGGCAATCGACCTCGACGGATACTTCGGCAGGATCGGTTATCAGGGCCCGGCGCATGCCGACCTGGACACGCTGCGCGACATCGTCGCCGCACACAACCGGTCCATCCCGTTCGAGAACCTCGACCCGTTGCTGGGTATCCCGGTGGTCGACTTGAGCGCCGAGGCTCTGGCCGACAAGCTGGTGACCCGGCGCCGCGGCGGGTACTGCTACGAACACAACGGCTTGCTCGGCTACGTGCTCGACGGGTTGGGTTTTGGGGTTGAGCGGCTGTCCTGCCGGGTGCTGTGGATGCGTCAGCCCGCCGCGCCACTGCCGGCACAGACCCATAACGTCCTGGCTGTGACGGCACCGGGTGCGGACGAGCGCTATCTGGTCGACGTCGGATTCGGTGGACAGACGCCGTCCTCGCCAGTACGGCTCGTCACCGGACCCGTGCAGCAGACCCGTCACGAGCCGTACCGGCTGCTGGAGCATGAAGGCGGATACGTCCTGCAAACGCAGATCCGTGACGAGTGGTTGCCGCTGTATACCTTCACCACGGTGCCGCAGCAGCGGATTGACCTCGAGGTGGGAAGTTGGTATGTCTCAACGTATCCCGGTGGAATCTTCGTCACCGGTCTGACCGCGGCGCTGGTCACCGACGACGCCCGCTATAACCTGCGGGGCCGGAACCTGGCTATCCACAAGGGGAGAACCACCGAGCGGGTGCGCTTCGACACGGCCGTCCAGGTGCTCGACGAACTCACCAGCCGGTTCGGCATCGATCTGGGCGACCTTGGGGACCACGTCGACCTCGAAGCGAGGATCGACGACGTGCTCGACAGCTGACGCCGTGATCGACGCGTTGTGTGAGCCACCGGAATCCTTTCAGCTGCATGGCATCGATGAGGGGAGAGTGAGCAGTGAAAACGGTCTACTACACCGGCTCAAGCCTGGATGGTTACCTCGTGGACGCGGAGGGCAGCCTGGACTGGCTGATCTCCCGGACGATCGACCCCGACGGGCCCTTCGGCTACGACGACTTCATCAAAACCGTCGGGGCACTCGCGATGGGTGCGGACACCTACGAGTGGATCGTGAGGAACAGCGGTGAGTGGTCGTACGAACAACCGGCCTGGGTATTGACCCACCGGCCTGACATCGTCACCGCGGTGAGTGCCGGGCATTCGGTGCAGGCTTTCGACGGTGAGGTCGCCGCGTTGCACCCGACACTTGTGGCGGCGGCAGCGGGGAAGGACGTCTGGGTGATCGGCGGTGGTGACGTCGCGGCGCAGTTCGTGGCGGCAGGGCTGGTGGACGAATTGGTGGTCAGCTACGCGCCGTGCACGCTCGGCGCGGGCTCGCCGGTGCTGCCGCTGCGTTCGGAGTGGGTGTTGGAATCCTCTGCGGTCAACGGTGATTTCGTGTGTGCCCGTTGGACGAGGGCCTAGCTCGCCAAAGCGAACCTCGGGAAAGCCGAACCCGCCGCATCGTGGGCATCGGCCTGGCGCTACGGCGTTCGTCGCGGACATGTTGGTCCGCGACTCCGCACCTGGTCAGTGGCTATAAAGGGCAGGGCACAACCTGGCCCTGCTCGGCCTCGACACCGGCGGTGCTCAAAAAAACTTTCTTGAACGGTTGACATGAACAACCGTCCATGTCACTCTCATTGAGTGAGTGCACGTGATCGGCATCACACCAGGCGAGTGAGGAGCAGAATTCGGTTGGCCCGCTAGGAATCGGCAAAGCCCATATCCAGATATATGCACCAAAGGCCAACAGTTTTACCTGAGCCGTACAGCTCGACTGAGCAGTAATTTTCCACACCACACGAATTGGAGTAACCATGAGCGAAATCACGACCGTTGGAACCCTGAGCAAGGCCGGCGCTATCCACAAGGTGGAGAAGGGTTACGAGGGGTTGCCGAGCATGAACGAGGCCGGTGTCGTCGCCGCCATCGCCGACTCCTTGCACAACCCGGAGGGTACGGTCATGTGTTCCGGGTTCTTCGAGCTGAAGAAGTCGGAGCCGTTGGTGTACACCTACACCTACGACGAGATGAAGCTTGTGGTTAAGGGTGAGTTCATCCTGACCGACCAGGACACTGGCGAGGTCACGCACGCCAAGGAGCGCGACGTGCTGTTCTTCCCCAAGGGAACCACCGTGAAGTTCGAGACTCCTGAGTACGCGCTCGGATTCTTCGTCGGCGATCGCACCTTCGCGCCGTAGGTCCGTTCACTGCGTTCGCCGGATGGGTAGACAGCCCTCTCGTGTGACGAACGCAGATCCTGCTGTTTTCTGCGCATTGGCGTAGCGGCATTGACATGTCGGGAATGCGCAACAGCTGTCCTGGTTATCTCTGACATTTTTCACTTGTCAGTAGTGCTTGGAATTTCTGTCTGACTCCCGGGAAATATCCCGGTGTAAAAGGCATCACCCGTTCCCGGAAATCGGGATTCCTTGGCTGCTGCCTTGATGCGCAAATCAACTCGCGACGTTGGACACCAACAACCCACGAAAATTTAGGAACAGGAAAGTAATATGGCATTACGAGTCGGAATTATCGGTGCCGGTCCCAGCGGCTTGGCGCAGCTGCGGGCGTTCGAATCAGCGCGCCAAAAAGGGGCTGAGATCCCCGAGATCACGTGCTTCGAGAAGCAAAGCGAGTGGGGCGGCCAGTGGAACAGCACCTGGCGCATCGGCCTGGACAGTTACGGCGAGCCGGTGCACTCCAGCATGTACCGCCACCTGTGGTCCAACGGTCCCAAGGAGTGCCTGGAGTTCTCGGACTACTCCTTTGACGAGCATTTCGGCCGTCCCATTTCTTCCTTCCCGCCGCGCGAGGTTCTCTTCGATTACATCAAGGGCCGTGTCGAGAAGTCCGACGTCCGTAAGTATGTCAAGTTCAACACCGTCGCACGCCATACCAGCTACAACGAGGACACGCAGGAATTCACTGTCACGGTTGAGGATCTCAAGACCAACCAGACGGAAACCTATGTGTTCGACAAGCTCGTGGTTGCCACTGGTCACTTCCACGTTCCTGCGGTCCCCGAGTTCGAGGGCATCAAGACGTTCCCGGGTGAGGTCATGCACGCTCACGATTTCCGCGGAGCGGAGCGCTTTTACGGCAAGCGGTTGCTGATGATCGGCAGCAGCTATTCCGCCGAGGACATCGGTATGCAGTCGCACAAGATGGGTGCGGCATCCATCACCATGAGTTTCCGCACGAACCCAATGGGTTATCACTGGCCCTGGAACACCGTGGAGCGCCCGCTCGTCACTCACTTCGAGGGCAACACCGCATATTTCAGTGATGGCACCCAGGATGATTTCGACGCCGTCGTGCTGTGCACCGGATACCAGCACAAGTATCCGTTCCTGCCCAGTGAGCTCTCGCTGTCCTCGCCGAACGTGCTGTACCCGGCCAACCTCTACAAGGGCGTGGTCTGGCAGCAGAATCCCAACCTGTTCTACCTCGGTGCGCAGGACCAGTACTACACGTTCAACATGTTCGACGCGCAGGCGTGGTTTGCTCGCGACGTCATGACCGGAGTGATCGAGCTACCTTCACTGGAGGAGCGCGACGCGGATATCGAGCGGTGGCTCGAGCGTCAAGCCACGCTGCCGGATCATGATGCGGAGGCGGAATTCCAGACGGACTACGTGCGCGAACTCATCGACGCCACCGACTATCCGTCCTTTGACCTGGACGCTGTTTGCCAGTTGTTCAAGGACTGGATGCACAACAAGCACACCGACATCCTCGGCTACCGCGATGCGGTGCATACGTCCGCGATCACCGGCACCGTATCGGAAAAGCATCACACCCGCTGGATCAACGCCCTGGACGACACGATGGAGCGGTACCTCAACGGTCCCTCGCAGGACGACATCCGTGCGCCTGCCGGTCTCACCGATAGGCATCGCGGCGGCAAGGACGGGCAAGACGGTGTCGGCGCAGGACCATCCCTGGTGCACCACACCGAAGTGCTTGAGTCCCGGCCGCGGACAGCTCATACCTGAGCCGATGCTCCAGTCACCTGCTTTTCGCAAGATGGGAAACTCTGTAGTTCAAGCAATAGTCTTGGGGAAGAGTCTCAGACGGACCGAAATCAGGTGACTGGAGGGGTGGCTATGCGGGTATCCGCAGACGAGCGAAGAGGGCAGCTGATTTCAGCGACTCTGGAACTAATGCGGCGTAAAGGTGTTCAGTCAGTGACCATGCGGGCCATCGCCAAGGAGGCCAAGGCACCCTTGGCGACCGCACACTATTGCTTCGAGGATAAGAGCGAGCTCATGGACGCGGCCGCCGAAGCTTGGTTGAAGAACTTGAACCAATTTTCTCGCAGCATTGTGGTTCACCTGGGACTCCGTAAGGCCGTGGAACAAGTGGCCGAAGAGTACTGGCGCATGTTGACGGAAGAGCCCGCAAGCCTCCTCGCCGAGATCGAACTCATCCTGTGGGCAACGCGTAATGCTTCCGTAAGCCCGCTGGCCGCGAAGATTTATCCTGCCTACGTCGTGGAGCTGGGAAATATCTTCTCCGCCGCAGCCGAAAACAACGGTGACAAGTGTGTCATGGACATCACTACGCTCGTACGGTCATTTCTGATGATCTACGATGGAGCGGCCATTCAATATATGACCGACCCGACGGCGATCGATTTCCGCGCCATGTTCTTCACAATGGTTGATGCACTTCTGATCAAGGCCGGTGTTTAAACCCGTGGGCCGTCACGGCATCAACTCAACAGCCGATCTGGACTCTACGCTGGCCGTGGCGAGAGACCTGGTCAGTGACGGAGGGGCCTAGGGTGTTTCATTGGCGTAGTTGCCGGAAACGCTGTGTCAGAAAGGTTGACAGGGTCCCCCGATTTCTCTGAGGGCTGTTGCCCATCGGGATCGTCCTGACTTCCTTTTCCTGAATTATTGAAACCCGAGCTTTCCGTAATACGGATTGCTCTGAGAAACGGAAAGCAAATGACGAAACCCACCAACCCGTCTTCGACAGTGACGACGGGGAAAGCGATCGATTCCTGGCCCGCGAAGCCCATGCAGACCTTTGGTGACGAATGGCCCAGGATGCGCTGCAGGTTCGTAAACGCTGATCCCGTGGGCGCTTGGGATGATTTCATACTCTCCGAGTGGGAGATGGATCGCTGTGGTTGGGAGGACTTCCATCCCCATGCCGAAACGGCTTTCGTTGTGGAAGGTGAACTTCACATCGAGTGCGATGGCGAGACTGTCGTTCTGCGACCGGGAGACTCCGCTCGCGTGAATGCCGGACGCTTGGGCCGATACTGGGCGCCCGTCTACGCGCGGATGCTCACCGCTTACGGACCCAACCCGGACGGTTTGGAATCCCACTCCTTCCGCTACTTCGAAATCTGAAATTCATGCCCCTACCCGGCCGCTCGCAGACAACAAACGTACGGCCTGCCCAATATCCGCGTACGCCTCGGTCTCGTGCGTTTTTTACTTGGCGGTGATCGGTGCCGCCGAGGGCATCCACCTTAGAGCTGTCGGCCCGATTGCTCTTGCTGTTCCTGCCGGACGACGGCAGGTAACGCCCTCTCTAATTGTCAGTAGGACTATTTATAGTTTTTCGCCGTAACCAAAGGAAAATCTCATGAGTCAAGAAACTTTGGATGGAGCCGATCACCTGAAACGGTCGATCGACTGGAAGCAAGGGCTGGCCATCGCGCTGGGTGTGCCCTTGCTGATCCTGCCATCCTTGGGCTACTTGCCCAGCTACGTGGCGGCCGCCGCGATCCTTGTCTGGGGACTGTCAATCGTTCAGACCTTCTTCCAGAACACCGCCTACGCCGAATTGGCCACCACCTTCCCCGAAGCCTCTGGCCTGCCCGGTTTCGTGCAGCAGGTGTTCCGCACCGAAAACTACAAAGGCAAATACGACAAGGGCAAACTGCTCGGCGGCTCCTGTGCGTGGTTCTACGCCCTCGCCTGGAGCTCGGTGCTGTCGATCTTCTCCATCCTGGTCGGCGGTTACCTGGAGGGGCTGTTTCCGGGGCTGGCCGCACACTTCAGCGAATACCAGCTTGGCCTGATCTCGGGCGTGGTCATCTTCACCCTCTTGTCCGTGGTGAACTGGTTCGGACTCAAGGACGGCGCCATCCTCGGTTACATCCTCGCAGCCGTGTCACTGATCCCCCTGGCCGTCCTGACCATCGCACCCTTTGCCACCGGCCATGTTGACATGGCCAACATCACCGCCAACTGGATGCCGTCCGACTGGTCCTGGAACTCACATCACATCCTGATCCTCTTCGGCCTCTTTGCCATCGCACTGTGGAGTACCGGAGGCTGGGAAACGGCCGCCATCTACGCCCCCGAATACAAGAATCCCGGCAAGGACGTCCCCAAAGCGCTGTATACCTGCGGTGTCATCTGCTTCTTCTCGTTCGTCCTGGTGCAGGCCGTAGTCATCGGTGTCCTCGGTGTCGATGGTGTGCAGGCCGAACCCATCTCACCGCTCGTCCCCGTCGCCCACGCCGTCTTCGGCGATGCCGGTACCACGGTCACCATCATCATGCTGATCGCGGCGATGATCCTGATCATCCAAACCGCTTATCTGGGTTCCGCCCGCGCCCTGCACTCCATGGCAGAGGAAGGAAACCTGCCCCGAGTACTCGGCCACACGAATCGGCGGGGAACCCCGTTCGTTGCCATGTTTGCCGCCGCGGCATTCAACCTGGCGCTGCTCTTCATCGGATCCATCCCGGCGATCCTGGCGGCTTCAGCCATCGGCTATACCTGCGCCAACGGCATCGGCCTGTTCGCCTACTTCAAAGCCAAGACGAATCCAGCGTTCGCCAACCTGGAACGACCTTTCAAGGCACCCATGGGCTGGAAGTGGGTGGCCCTGGGCTTCGGCCTGTTCAATGTGCCGCTGTGTGTGATCGGTGTGGTCTACCTCAACAGCCTCGAAATCGGTTGGACCTCAACCTTGCTGGGCTTCGTCGTGCTGGCGGTATTCATACCGATCTGGCTGTATACGCAGTACGAGTTGAGGTCCGGTAAGGGCAAATCGGACGATGCACTCACCGTGCACGCACCCGCTACTGGCGCAGAGTCTGATTCAACCGCAGAGATTCAAGGACGCGGCACACCCTAGCCTCGATCCACCGTCAGACAGGTGTTTGTCGGCCGGGCTATGTCGACATCGTCGATATAGCCCGGCCGACGGCACGAAGGCCCTCTTTTTTCGCCCGCCGCTGCTCGCGAGGGAAATCAGCCGGCGTTCTCCAGCGCCACCAGGGCCGCGGCGACGGTGAAGAACTTGTTGGCGCCCAGCTGGCGCACGGTTTTGATGTTGAACGCTTCCTCGAGATGCTTAGCGTCGGCGTCGGTGACGCCGGCCAGCGCCGCAGGCGACGCATCCAGGATGTCTTTGAGGGTCTTCTCCTCGTAGGCCTTGTTGAGCGATTTGGCCAGATCAACCGAGACTGCCATCGGGCTTCTCCCTAGAGTCGTTTGCTACGGGTGGTCGAATGGGCGCCACCGTAGCTAAGCAACCTGACCATTGCCTGCCAATTTCCTGGCAGGGTTGCCGTTCTTCGGGGTCTAACGGTTTGTCTGACCCGGCGGATTCTCAGGGCTGGAGGACCAGTACCAGGTTGCTCACCAGAAACTCCCGCAACCGTGGGACCGATGTCATCCACCAGGCCCATCGCGGGTGGTAGCGGGGAAACGCGGCGACCAACGCTCCAGTGCCGGCCGCCCACTGCAGGCCGTCGGCAGCTGACACTGCGAACAGCGATGATCCGTAGTCGTTCTTCGGCCGATGGCCGTGTTTTCGGGTGTACATCTCAGCGGCGCGCGCCCCGCCGAGATAGTGCGTCAGCCCCATCTCGTGACCGCCGAACGGGCCCAGCCACACCGTGTAGGACAGCACCACCAACCCGCCCGGCCGGGTGATCCGCAGCATCTCGTTACCCAGCAGCCACGGTTGCGGCACATGCTCGGCCACATTGGACGACAGGCAGACGTCCACGCTGTCGTCGGCGAACGGCAGCGCCATCCCGGATGCCCGCACGAACCCGCCGCCAGTGGCGTCACCCCCGGGACCCGCATGCATTTCGCGCGGATCGGGTTCGACACCGATGTAATGCATCCCAGCGGCCTCGAATACGGAGGCGAAGTAGCCTGGCCCGCCGCCCACGTCGACAACGGTGCGTCTTGTCGCGAGTTCACCGGTGCAGCCGGTCCACAGATCGGTGACCATGGCAACCGTGTCCTCGGCCAGCGCGCCGTAGAACCGGGCCGGTTCGGTCTGCTCGAAGCGGAACTCGCTCAGCAGGCGCACCGAGCGCCGCAGGCCGGCCCGGCGGGCGAAGAGTGCGGTGGGCTGCACCCGCCCAAACTACTCACCGGTACCCTCGACACGATGTCCGACCGCCCTGTCCGTTCTGTCCTGCTGCTGTGCTGGCGCGATACCGGCCACCCGCAGGGCGGCGGCAGCGAGGCCTATGTGCAACGTATTGGCGCGTATCTGGCCGGTCGTGGAGTCGATGTCACCCTGCGCACGGCCCGGTATCCGGGTGCGGCCCGCGATGAAGTCGTCGACGGCGTGCGGATCAGCCGTGCCGGCGGCCGCCACACGGTCTACATCTGGGCCGGTCTGGCGATGGTTCTGGCCCGCATCGGTCTGGGGCCGCTGCGGCGCGTGAGGCCTGATGTCGTCGTCGACACCCAGAATGGTCTGCCATTTCTGGCCCGGCTGGCGTTCGGCCGGCGGGTGGCGGTGCTGGTCCACCACTGCCACCGTGAGTTGTGGCCCGTGGCGGGTCCGGTGATGGGCCGGGTCGGATGGTTCGTCGAGTCGCGGTTGTCGCCGCGACTGCACCGATACAACCAGTACGTCACGGTGTCTTTGCCCTCGGCCCGCGACCTCAACGAGCTCGGTGTGGATTCCGGTCGAATCGCCGTGGTACGCAACGGTCTTGACGAAGCCCCGGCCCAAAGCCTCGTACTCCCGCGCTCGCACACACCGCGGGTGGTGGTGCTGTCACGGCTGGTGCCGCACAAGCAGATCGAGGACGCGCTGGAAGCGGTTGCGACGCTGCGGGCCAGCACCCCGGACCTGCACCTGGACATCCTCGGCGACGGTTGGTGGCGGCAGCGCCTGGTCGACCACGCCGAGTTACTCGGCATCAGCGACGCGGTGACGTTCCACGGCCACGTCGACGATGTGACCAAACATCATGTGCTGCAACAGAGTTGGGTGCATGTACTGCCGTCCCGCAAGGAAGGTTGGGGGCTGGCGGTGACCGAGGCCGCCCAGCACGGCGTGCCGACCATCGGCTACCGCGCCTCGGGCGGGCTGACCGATTCGATCGTCGACGGAGTGACCGGGCTACTGGTCGAAGACCGCGACGGCCTCGTCGAAGGACTCGGCCGGCTGCTGGCCGATGGCGTGCTGAGGGTCCAGCTGGGCAGCAAGGCGCAGACCCGTAGTGATGAATTCTCCTGGGCGCAGAGTGCCGAGGCGATGCGCACCGTGCTGGAGTCTGTGCGCGACGGGCGTTACATCAGCGGCCTGGTCTAAGTTTCACAACAGTCACATCTGTCACCGGGCGGAAACCATAGTGGGTGAGCCCGCCTGTTAGCGACAAAGTCGCCGAAATCGTCACATAGGCACCACAGGCATCAGTCATTTCGCGCCAGCCAATCCCATGCGCCAATTTGGCATCACAGGACCCTTTTCGTCTCACTGGTTACGCGCCCGCGCTGCGAGCGACACAGTCGATAACAGTCGGGCGCAGAATATTCTGTTGCTGGTGCGACTGGCGTTGTTAGCGCGTCCAGTGAGGTTTGTCACGCGGTGCCGCAGTGAACAGCGTTGCAGCTGAGGCGATTTCCGCGACTTTGTCGATAACAGTCGGGCGCAACGCCTGTGCTCTCCGAGCCGGGACTGATGTGGTGGGTGTGACTGCACCGGATGCGCTAGCCGCGCCGAAACGACTTGCGCACGGTCTGCACTGCCAACCCGATCCCGGCAGCCATCAGCAACCCCAGCCAGACCAGGTGTGCAGCGATCAGGATGCCGCGATGCGCCGCCGCGGGCGCCGACCCGCCGATCCGCTGCACCGCGACATCGCCGCCGGTCTCACGAACCACCCAGCCGACACCGGCGTCGGCCAGTTGCCGCGGTGACGCTCCGGACAGCAGCAACTCCTGCACGGCGCGTGCCCGGGCGCCCTCACCCGGCACGATGTATCCGCCGATCGACAGATCACCGGTGCTGAAGACTTCGGCGCGCAGCCAACGGGGCAGCGGGTCGAGCACCGGTGCCGGCCCGGCCCAGGAGAATTGCCGCATGATGTCGGGCGGGAGCACGGCCACCGGCCGAGGATCGGCATTGATCTGGGTGGCGGCGGTAGCCCAGCTGGCCGGATAGCGCACGGCGCGCATCTGGCCGCCCACGCCCCACGCCAGGTCGGGCAGCACGGCGATCAATGCCGCACAACACACCGCAGCCGTCGCGGTCGTGGAAAGCCGGCGGCGCATCGTCATCGGAGCTGCCGCGGCCGCCAACGTATACCCGGGCATGGCCAGGGCGACCCACTTCTGCCCGTCGCGCAGCACACCCAGCCCGGGAACCGTTCGCACCACAGCCTCGACGAATGCCATCCCGGGCCCAGTCGCCGTCAATGCCGGGCCGACGACAGCGACAGCGGCCAAGACCAGTAGTGGCAGCGTCATACGTCTGGCGGGATTGCGTAATACGACCGGCAGGCCCGCAGCCACCACCCCTAGCAGTACCAGCGTGGCGGGCAATGCGAACAACGAGGCTCGCGACGCAGGGGTGGCTGCACTGTTCCAGATACCGCCGAGCCCGGCCAGGCTGCCCAGTGTGCCCAGCCCGGGTTCGGCACGCGCGGCGAATGCGTGGATCCCGGCCGAGGATTCCGCCGCCAACGCCGACGAGTTCACCGCACCCCCCACCAGTGCCGCAGTCAACCAGGGTGTCGCGGCTAGCACCGCGGCCACCACGCTCAATCCCGCGAGCCGGGCCCGTCCCCAGCCGTCACCGGGTACCGCGACGCAGGTCAGCGCTACCGCCATGGCCAGCATCAGACCCGTCGGTGTCAGCCCGGCCACGGCGGTCCAGAACGCCAGTGCGAACGCCGCTCCTCGCGTGCGGGAGTTGTTTTGTCGTCCTTGCGTGCGGGACCCGGTGCGCAACCGTATCGCCGCGGCCGCGACCCACGGCAGGCAGCCGTAGCCGACCAGCAGACTCCAGTGGCCCTGCAGTAGTCGCTCAGCGACGTACGGATTCCACCCGGCCAGCGTTGCGGCGACGAATTGCCCGGCCCGGCCTGCGTCGGGAAGGACGTCGGCGGCCAGCCGGGCGGCCCCCCACGACGCCAGCCAGAGGCCCGCCACTAGCAATGCCTTGACCACTACGCCGCCGTTGAGCACAGCCGACATCACCGCGACGAAGAAGTCCTGAGGAACCGCGCGGGGGGCCGACTCGGACAGGCCCAGTGCAGCATCGGTCAGATACGAGCGCGGTGTCGACACCGCGTCACGCAACAGCAGATAGCCGGGCCCCAGCACCGGCGCCGTCACCAACAACGACAGCGCCAGCGAATAGGCCGGCAGCCAGAACCGGGACGAAATCAGGCTGGTCGGTCCGGTGGCAGGTCAGAGGGCCGCTGTGCGGGCAGCTTTTCGGTCTTGGCCTCGGCGCCGGGCACTTGGATGCCCTGGGTGTCGAAGAACCCGTGGTCGGCGTTGTCCAGGCCCGGGTCGATCAGCGTCGACTCGGCGCGCAGCACGAACCAGGCCAGCAGCGCTCCGCCGATCATCATGACCAGGCCCAGCGCGGTGAACGTGATGGGTAGGACTCGGGACCACAGCGCAACCCGGTCGCGTTCGTCGCGGGCGGACGCGACCTGCGACTCGATGGTGCTCTCGTTGGAGGTGACTTTGTAGTCGACGTAGGTGACCTCGGGCTTGAGGGCGTCGCGGGCGTAGTACTGGTAGCCGTGGTCGGTGGCCTTGACGATGGTGCCCGACACCGGATCCACCCAGAAGGTGCGCTGCGCGGCGTAGTAGCGATTCATCGTGATCTCTTCGTCCGGCTCGCCCGGCACACCCCACACCGAGGCGCGAGCCTTGACGGTGCTGTCCACGTCGTCTTCGTACAGCGAGGCGTACTTCACCGGCTCGACCAGCTTGCCGTCGGCGTCGTAGCCGACGTTTTGGGTGAACCGATAGGTGGTCAGCCCGTTGACGTCTTCTTCGCCGTCATAGTTCGCGTCGAACGCCTTCTGCGCGATCGGGTCGAACATCTGGTAGGTCTTCTTCGCGGTGTCGAACGGGAACCGGTAGGTCAGCCCCTCGTGCGGCAGCGCGACGGTGGTGGGCGGCTTTTGGTCGTCCATGGAGCGCGGCCTTTGGATGGAGCCGCCGGGGTTGGTGTCCGAGGACACCGCCAACGCTGTGCTGCGGTTCATGGTGACGGTGTCGACCATCGCCAGCAGCAGGCCGGTGTCCTGCTGGCGGTCGGTCCGCCGCAGGGACGTGCCCACTTGCAGGGTCACCACATCGGCGTTCGCCGGGGCTTCGACGCTCATCTGCTGTTGCATCGCCACCGGCACGTTGCGATCCACGGAGAACTTCTCGGCCGTCAACGAGGCTGGGTCGAACGCGGTCCCGGTGCCTTCGCTGACCAGAGTGGTGTCCAGATTGAGCGGGATCTTGGCGATCTTGCCCTTGGTGTAGGTCGTCAGCAGCAGAGCGGCGATCAACAGGGCTGCACCCAGCCCCATGAGTCCGCACGCCGCGATACGCAGCGCCACAGCGCGGTTCAAACCGGGCCTCCTTTGGTGTGGGCCAACTCGTCCTCCAGGCAAACCCGTTCGACCCTAACAGCACTATTTAAGGCCATCACTTACGACAAGGACATCTCGTGGCGGCAGTCCACCTCGGGTTTGGCGTGCCTGCGCCGTCCCGGCACACTGGTCGTCGTGGCAACCCGGCAATCGGACCGGCATCCGGACCCGAACCTCGAGGTCGGCGGGACGAGGAGCTTCCTGCCGGCAGTCGAGGGCATGCGTGCCTGCGCCGCCATGGGTGTGGTGCTGACCCATGTGGCATTCCAGACGGGGCACACCACCGGGGTGATGGGGCGCATCTTCGGCCGGTTCGACCTGGCTGTGGCGGTTTTCTTCGCGCTGTCGGGCTTCCTGTTGTGGCGCGGTCATGCGGCCGCCGCCCGCGGATTGCGCCCGCGGCCCCGCACGGGTCATTACCTGCGGTCGCGGCTGGTCCGGATCATGCCTGGATACGTGGTGGCGGTCGTGGTGATCCTGCTGCTGCTCCCAGAGGCCAAGGCCGACTTCACGGTGTGGCTGGCCAATCTGAGCCTGACGCAGATCTACGTTCCGCTGACCTTGACGGCCGGGCTGACCCAGATGTGGAGCCTGTCGGTGGAGGTCACCTTCTATCTGGTGCTGCCGCTGCTGGCGTTGTTGGCCCGGCGCGTTCCGGTGCGGGCCCGGATCGGGGTCATCATCGCGATGGGCCTGCTCAGCCTGGCCTGGGTGTGGATCCCGTTCGACGGCAGCACCGGGCTCAACCCGTGGAACTGGCCGCCGGCGTTCTTCTCGTGGTTCACCGCGGGAATGGTCCTGGCCGAGCTGACCGTCACGCCGTTCGGCTGGGCGCACCGGCTGGGCCGGCGTCCTGTGCTCATGACGCTGATCGCGGCGGTGGCATTCGGGATCGCCGCATCGCCGCTGGCCGGGCTGGAGGGATTGCGACCGGGATCGGTCGAACAGGTGATGTTGAAGACGGCGATGGGCGCCGTGGTCGCTGCTGCGGTACTGGCCCCGCTGGTGTTGGACCGGCCCGATACACCGCACCGGATCCTCGGCAGCCGGGTGATGGTGACGCTGGGCCGCTGGTCCTACGGGTTGTTCGTGTGGCACCTGGCTGCTTTGGCGATGGTGTTTCCGATGATCGGCGAGTTCCTGTTCAACGGCGGCATGCCTGCTGTGCTGGTGCTGACGTTGGCCTTCGGCTTCGCGCTCGCGGCCGTCAGCTACGCCCTGGTGGAGTTTCCGTGCCGGGAGGCATTTCGGCGTTGGGAGTATCGAAGCCAGCGTCCCGTCCCGCCGCTGGACAGCTCGATCACCGATGAACCAGAACCGGAGCCGGAGCCGGCGCTGCGCTGACGCCCGTTCAGTAGCAGGCCTAGTCGGCGGCTTCGACGGCGGCCATGGCCTCGGGGGTGACCGGGTCGAGGATGTCGTCGAAGTCGTGATGTTGTGTGACGTACTTGACGACGTACGGGCAGACGGCGACGATGCGCTTGCCCGCCGCGCGGGTGTCGGTCAGCGCCGCAGAAACCAGTTCGCCCGCCAGGCCGCGGCCGCCGAACTTCTCGTCGATCTCGGTGTGGTAGAAGACGCGCTGATCGCCGACGTCGACGTAGGCCTCGAGGCCGGCATGCTCGCCGTCGACGGTGATCTCGTACTGGTGCCTTTCCGAAATGTTGCGAACGTCAGCCATGGTCTTCACTATGCCGCAGCGACGCCGACATGCCGGCGCTGTCTCGCGCGATCTGAATTCGGTAGGACCGCATCACGGTGACGGGCCTTTGACTGTGAGCCACATCACAGTAATATGACCACTGGTCATCCCGCCTGGATCTGAGGAGGTCCAGATGTCACACACACATTTCGGCTCACTGAGCCGCGGCGGTCTCAACTGGGACAGCGTGCCGTTGCGGTTGTTCGCCGGAGGGAATGCGAAGTTCTGGAATCCAGCGGACATCGACTTCTCCCGCGACCGGGCGGACTGGGAGGCGTTGACTGATCGCGAACGGGAATACGCCACTCGGCTGTGCGCTGAGTTCATCGCCGGCGAGGAGGCGGTCACCAAGGACATCCAGCCGTTCATGAGCGCGATGCGGGCCGAGGGACGGCTTGGCGATGAGATGTATCTGACCCAGTTCGCCTTCGAGGAGGCCAAGCACACGCAGGTGTTCCGAATGTGGCTCGACGCGGTCGGTATCACCGACGATCTGCACAACTACTTCGATGACCTGCCGGCATATCGACAGATGTTCTACGAGGAGCTTCCGGCCTCCCTCGACGCTCTCTACACCGACCCGTCACCGGCCGCCCAGGTGCGGGCATCGGTGACCTACAACCACATCGTCGAAGGCATGTTGGCCCTCACGGGATACTATGCGTGGCACAAGATTTGCGTTGATCGCGGCATCCTGCCGGGCATGCAGGAGCTGGTCGGCAGGATAGGTGACGACGAGCGGCGCCACATGGCGTGGGGCACGTTCACGTGCCGCAGACACGTCGCCGCCGACGACGCCAACTGGGCGGTGTTCGAAGCCCGGATGAATGAATTGATCCCGCTCGCATTGCGACTCACCGAGGAGGGCTTCGCCCTCTATGCCCCCGACATTCCCTTCGGCCTGGTCCAGGACGAGTTCATGCAGTACTCCGCAGACAAGGGCATGCGCCGGTTCGGCACGATCAGCAGTGCGCGCGGCCGCCCGCTCGAGGAGATCGACCTCGACTATTCACCGCTGGTATTGGAGGACACCTTCGCCGACGAGGATGCCGCGGCGCTCGCATCGACCTGAGTCTCCTGAGCGCCTGACCCGCGCGGCCGGAACACCACCGTCGACGCCGCGACGGATGCCACCGAGATCAACGCGAGCAACTGCACCCACGGTGAGTGCCCCACATACCCGTCGACCGAGCGCCACGGATTCTGCGACAAGGCGGCCCCGGCGAGAATCAGCCCGCCCGCCGACAAGCCGAGTGTGATTCGGTCACACCAGGATTCATGGTCGCGCAGCCAGTAGCGCACACCTAGGGCGGCCGCGACGACGAGCAGTCCCGGCACCCCGGAAATCGCCGCGCCCACCGCGAGCACGCCCAGGCTCGTGAGCACCGGACCGGGCTGCCACGGCCGGGCCGCAGGCAGTTCCGGGGACCGGCGCCGCACCGGCAGCAGCGCCAACAGTGCCAGCAGCGGCAGCAGTGCCAGCCCGCCGATCAAACCGGCCCGGTAAGGCCGGTTGGAGTCGAACGACAAGGTCACCGTGCCTGAGGTTCCGGCCGGAACCACCCAGCCCTGTTGCCATCCGTTGACGGTTACCGGTTCGAGCCGGGTCCCCGCCGCGTCGCGGGCAATCCAGCCGGGGTTGATGCTCTCGGGCACCACCAGGATCCGCGAGGTCGACGTGGGCGCCACCCGCACCTCTCGACGGTCCGGTCCCCACTCCGGTGTCTCAGCGAGAGTTGTTGTCGCCGTGGGTAGTTGGTCATTGAGCGTGGACAGCGCGATGCCGTCGACGACGAATGCGGCCCCCGGGCTGACGAGCAGCTCCTGCTGGCCGGCCGGCAGCGATATCGGATCAGTGCGGCACGGCTGGGCCGGGATCGGGTCGCCGTCGAGCAGCGCCGCGACAGTGGTGCGGACCGAGGTCTGAATGAACTGCCCTGCCACACCGATGATCGGACCCTGCCCGCACGGCAGTGAGACGACGCGGGCACGGTTGGTGGCGGCGTCGGCGGCACCGATCGGCTGGCCATGAGTATCGAGCACCGAAATCTCGGCCAGCCCAGGCGGTTTGAGCTGATCGAAACCGAGTGAGGTGCGGTCGATGATGTCGTTCCAGCTCAGCAGTGAGACCGTGATGGTGTCCGTCACCCGCGGTTTGAGCTTGAGCGTCTGCGGTTCACCGGTCCCCGGCAGCTTGTGCACCTGCGGACCGTCGCCAAGGTCGATCGACACCAGCTTCGGATGAGCCGGCGGCTCAGCCGCGCCCGGATCGATGCGCAGCGCACCCACTTCGGCCGCGGCAGGGAGCTTGAGCGTCAGCGTGGGTGGCGCATTGAACTGAACCACCCGCTGCGGAGCCGTCCACGACGTGCGGGGATCGCCGTCGGTGGCCGCGAATGACGAGCCGAGCACGTCGATCGGATCGGCGTCCCCAAACGCTCGGGTGGTGCCCGGTTGAGCGGCCAGATCGGCCAGCTTGGGGCCTTGGCGGGCCCGCACCCACACCGTCGGGCGTACCTTGGTGGGCTCCGGAACGGTCAGCGTGCGGCTGAGGTTCACCGGCTCCTCGGAGGCCAGCGCCATCGCCGCAGCGCATCGCACCCCGACGGGGCTTTCCGCGCATCCGGGCCGGCCCAGCAGCTCGGTACCCAGATCCCATTGCGCCACAGTCGAACCCGGCGGCGGCGCGGGTACCTCCACGGTGTGCCGCAGGTTGATGGGGTGGGCGTAGCCGGATGCGTCGTACTGAGTGACGGCCAGATCGGTGATGCCGAACTGCACGCCCGGAGAGCCGTCGTCGGTGGCCACCGCGGTGACCCGCACCCACGGGGATTCCCCGACCGGCAGCGGTATGGTCAGCGGCTTACCCGCGGTGTCGAACCGCAGCGTGCTGGTGCCGGTCGCGGTGGCCACCTCGATGCGGCGGACCTGTGCGCCTACGGCGGTGGCACTCGGGGTGATGGTCAGGGTCGCGTTGGTGATCGGATGGTCGAAATCGATCTGCAGCCACTGGCCGACGGCGGCCTGCAGGGCGTTGGACACCCACGCGGTCGACGGGTCGGCATCGATCGCCGCGGCCGGTCCCGTCGCGGGAGCGACGTTGGGCAGGGCCGTCGAATCCGCCGCCGAACTCGACACCGTCACGCGCCCGCCGTCCCAGTGGCCGTACACCGGGTCGGTCCCGCGGGACGGGTAGTCCGGCACCCGGTTGTAGGTGTGCCGTTGATCGTCGGGCGTGCGGATTGCAGAGGCATGGTCGTCGACCCGGCCGTAGTCGATCTCGCGGGCCTGCGGGGTATCGGTGACGACTACGCCGTGGCCGCCGACGGTGATGGGCAGTCCGGCACGCTGCGCGTCGGCCGTCAGGAGCATCGGTCCGAGTGGCGGCAGGCCGGACAGGCGGCGGCGTTCATCGAGACGCAGCAGCGCCTCGGGTGCGCCGTCCACGCGGGCCATGGTGTCGGGGTTGACCAGATACGGTTTGCCCGCCGCCGCGGCGCCGTCGACCCGGTAGATCTGCACCGCGGGGTAACGCGGCCGCAACCCGCTGTCGGCGATGAACCCTTCCAGGGTGCCAGGTCCGACCGGATCGCCGAACTCGGCCACTTTGGTGAGCCCACGGGACCCTTCCACAGAACGGTGCACCAGCACCGGGCGGGCCGACCGCGACGTATCCGGATCCAGGTCGTTGCGCACCACGACATATGAAATACCTTGCCGGGCAAGGGTATCGGCGAGTCCCGCGGAGGGTCGGCCGGCGGCGAACAAACGCTGCACCGAATCGAGCGCCCTGATGGTCTCCGGCGGGGTCAGTGGGATCGAGTCACGCACACCCCACGGGCTGCTGCCCAGCACCTGCAGCGGTTCGTCGTGGCTGGTGCCCCAAACCTGGGTGGCGAACGGGGCACCCGGCGCCACCAGCACGCGGCCGCGCTCGGTGTTGTGTTCGTCGAGCCAGTTGGCGGCGTCGTGCCAGTACTGCGGGATCGCGCTGAATGTACCCGGCGGTGCGATGCGGCCGGTCCAGGCGATCGCGGTGCCCGCCGCGAGCGCGGCCAGCACCACGATGCTCACCGCGACCCGCCGGTCCCGCTCCGGATGGGCGTACGCGCTCACCCACACCGGGCGCGGGACGGTGCCTGGCAGCGGAATCCGGCCCAGCAGGTGGGCCAGGCCAAGGGCCAGCGGCAACCGGATCACCGGTTCGAGTTTGTGCAGGTTGCGCAGCGGGGTGCCGGAGCCGTCGAGGAAGGCCTGCACCTGATGCGCGATGGGTGAGCCCAAGCCGCCGGAGTAGCCCAGCCCCAGCAGCACGATGCCGATCAGCAGCATGGTGATCAGCCGGCCGCGGGCGGGCATCGAACGCAGCGCCAGCCCGGCCAGGCCCGCCGCGGCCACCAGCGTGGTGGCCAGCACCGCGACCGTGCTGGTTACGAGCGACGCTGCGGCGGTGGCGCTGGGTGCGACGAACGGCGTCCAACTGTCGGTGCCACGCAGCATCTCGGTCAGCGAGGTCCACTGCGTGGTGACGCCGGAGGATTCGATGAAGTCGAGGAACGGCGGGCTGATCCGGCCCAACATCACTAGCGCGATCACCCACCAGGTGATGGCCAGAGCCGTGCAGCCGAACCACCACGCGGTGAACCGCAGCCATAGCTTGTTCGGCCGGTGACAGGCCCACCAGATCAGTGCGGCCAGGCATCCGGTGAGGGTCGCGACGGCGTTGACCGCGCCCATCAGAGCGACCGCCCCGGCTGAGCGGGCCGCCATCAACCGGATATTGTGCGGTCCCCGCTGGCCTACTCCCGCCCCTCCGGTCCCGCCCAAGGCCAGGATCACCGGCAGCAGGACCCACGGAGCCAGCATCATCGGCAGCGTCTCCGACGAGATCGCGCCCAGCGTGGTCAGCACCCGCGGGCACAACGCGAACGCGATCGCGCCGAGCACCCGCGAGCTGGTGCTGCCGATACCCAGGGCCTCGGCGACCCGCAGCAGGCCCCAGAACCCGACGACCAGCAGCAGCGCCCACCACAACCGCTGGGTGATCCAGCCCGGGATCCCGAGCTCATGGCCGATGAGAAAGAAGGTGCCGTGCGGGAACAGATAGCCGTAAGCCTGGTTCTGCGCCTGCCCGAACGGCAGGTCGCTGTTCCACAGGTTGAACGCGCGGGCCAAGAACCGCAGCGGGTTGGCGGTCAGGTCGAGCTTGGTGTCGGGGGAGATCTGCCCGGGCGACTGCGCGAAAGTCAGGACGAGAGCGACCGCGGCGACCAGCCATAACCAGCGCCGGGACAGCGGCGCGGCGGGACTACGTTCGGCGTGCAGGAGCGGAACGACCGAGCTTTAAGTACGGTCGCCGTACTCGACCCGGTTGAGCACCGACGACGCCGGATCACCCGCCTGCAGCGGAGGCTTCGTGTCCTGTTGCACCATCAGCGTCACACCGAACACGGCGGCCGCGCCCAACAACAGGCCGACCACAATGCTGGCGGCGGAAGGGACGACGAACCGGTTCACCCGGCCAACCTAGCACGGCCCCTCACACCAGGTAGGACAGCTTCGTATCGGCCCGGTCGTCCTCTTCGGTGGTGCGCCGGGCCTGTGCATACCGGCGGTGTCGAGCCCGAGGTCGGTTCGAGGCGGCCGTTGTGACTACCCTCAGGACACATGCCCCGCGTTCTGAGTGTGCTCGTCGCGCTGTCCGGACTGTTGCTGGCGTGTTCGCCATCGACCCAGGCGCCAGCGGATCACCAACATGCGAGCAGCAGCAAGCCGCTGCCCAAAGCGCCGGTCGCGCAGAGCTGCGATCTGACGGCACTGCCCACCCGCGACAAACTGGCCCAGTTGCTGACCGTCGGGGTGACCGACGGCGACGATGCCCGCCAAGTCGTGACCGAACAGCATGTCGGCGGCATCATGATCGGCAGCTGGACCGACCTGTCCATGCTTTCCGACGGTTCGTTGAAAGACATCGCAGCCGCGGCCGGTCCGTTGCCGCTCGCCGTCAGCGTCGACGAGGAAGGCGGCCGGGTGTCGCGCCTCGCGTCGATCATCGGCAAGCAGCCGTCGCCGCGGGTGCTGGCCCAGACTCAGACCTCCGACGAGGTGTACGGCATCGCGCTGGAGCGCGGCAAGAAGATGCACGATCTGGGTATCACCGTGGACTTCGCCCCCGTCGTCGACGTCACCGACGCCCCGGACGACACGGTCATCGGTGACCGGTCCTTCAGTGACGACCCGGCCAAGGTCACCGAATACGCCGGGGCCTACGCCCGCGGCCTGCGCGATGCCGGAATTCTGCCGGTACTCAAGCACTTTCCCGGTCACGGCCACGGATCCGGTGACTCGCATACCAATTCGGTGACGACACCTCCGCTGGCCGACCTGCAGCAAAACGATCTGGTGCCCTATCGCACGCTGACCACCGAGGCCCCGGTTGCCGTCATGGTCGGGCACCTGGAGGTTCCGGGACTGACCGGAACCGATCCGGCCAGCCTCAGCGCGCCGGCCTACGAGCTGCTGCGGTCCGGCAATTACGGTGGCCCGCCGTTCAACGGGCTGGTCTACACCGATGACCTGTCCAGCATGGCCGCGATCAACGAACGCTACGGCGTGTCCGCGGCGGTGCTCAAGGCATTGCAGGCCGGTGCCGACAACGCACTGTGGATCACCACCAAGGAAGTGCCCTCGGTGTTGGATGGCCTCGAAAAGGCTGTGGCGGCAGGCGAACTGTCGATGGACAGTATCAATGCATCGCTGCAGCGCAACGCCGCGGTCAAAGGCCCGGTGCGCTGCGGGGGCTGAGCCCCACCGATCTCCAGAACGTTGCCGCCGACGCGGTACACCGCCTGCTCGGCGAGTCGGGGATCGCGTCGGAGGCCGCGGCTGTGCCGTGGGATGGAGCAACGGCGCACAGAGCGTATGGCCTGACAGTTACCCTGATCGGATGGCAGGTGGAACCAAACGGCTGCCGCGTGCCGTCCGAGAACAGCAGATGCTCGACGCCGCGGTGCAGATCTTCTCGGTCAACGGCTATCACGAGACGTCCATGGACGCGATCGCCGCGCAGGCCGCGATTTCCAAGCCGATGCTGTACCTCTACTACGGGTCCAAAGAGGAGCTGTTCGGAGCCTGCTTGAACCGGGAGCTGACCCGGTTCGTCGACGTGGTGCGCGGGCAGATCGATTTCACCCAGAGCCCCAAGGACCTGCTGCGCAGTGCGGTATTGGCATTCTTGACCTACATCGATGCCAATCGGGCGTCGTGGATGGTGCTCTACACGCAGGCCACCAGCTCGCAGGCGTTCGCCCACACCGTACGGGAGGGCCGCGAACGCATCATCGATCTGGTGGCCAGGCTGCTCAGCACGGGAACGCGTAACCCTGCGCCGGACAGCGACTTCGAGATGATGGCGGTGGCGTTGGTGGGTGCCGGCGAGGCCATCGCCACGCGCGTCAGCTCGGGCGATGCCGATGTGGACGAGGCCGCCGAGCTGATGATCAACCTGTTCTGGCGCGGCCTCAAGGGCAAGCCGTCCGAGGCCTCAGACCACGAGGCCCTGCACCAGGCTGAACGGTGACGCTGTCGGCACCACGTTCGTGAGACGGAAACCGGCCTCCTGGTAGAGCTTTCGGTACTCCGCCGCGGTGCGCTCCCGGGCCGCGATTCCGATCAGCATCTCCATGTCGATCCATTTGCCGAGGAATTCCCGATCATGTTCGGGGATAACAGCTTCCACCAGCAGCAGGGTGGTGTCGGGGCCGGCGGCGGCGCGGATGTTGCGCAGAATCGACACGGCCTGCTCGTCGGGCCAGTCGTGAATGATGTTCTTCAGGATGTAGAGGTCCGCGCCCGAGGGTGCGCTCTCGAAGAACGACCCGGGGATGATCTCCACCCGGTCCTCAGTTCCATACTTCGCCAACAACTTTGGCGCACCCGTGACCACTTCTGGGAGGTCGTACAGGATGCCGCGGGCCGCCGGCGTTGCCTGCAGGATGGCCGAGAGCAGCCGGCCGTGGCCGCCGCCGACATCGGCGATGGTGGCGAACGGGGTGAAGTCGAAAGCTGCCACCACAGGAGCGATCGCGAGCTCTGAGATGCTGGTCATGGCGTCGTTGAAGATCACCCCGAGTTCGGGCTCGGAGTTGAGGTACTCGAACGCCTGCATGCCACGCATCTTGGGGATGACAGCTTCGCCGGTGCGTACGGCCTCGCCGAGGCGGCTCCAGTGTTCGCGGTGTTCCGGAGCGCCGACGAACCGTGCCATTCCGGCGATCGACACCGGGGCATCGGTCCGCAGCGGGTTGGCCAGTGCGTTGAGCGCGTAACGTCCGTCGCGGGTGCGACGAAAGATGCCCTCGCCGACCAGCGCGCGCATCAGCCGGTTGAGGGTGTCGGGGTTGGCGCCGACCCGGCGGGCCAGCTCCTCGGGCCGCAGTGGGCCGCCGGCCAGTGCGTCGGCCACACCGAGCTGGACAGCTGCGGTGATGCCTTGGGCCACCCAGGCGTTGAGGATCAGCTCCAACAGGACAGTCGGTGGCGGCGCCGACCGCCTATGCAACAGGCGCAGATGATGACGAATGCGGTCGACGGCGCGGACCAGCCCTACCGGGGGCACTTTGGCGGAAGTCACCGCCAGACTGTAGACAAAAACTGCCGCGTCACGAACTCAGAGGGCCGACACCGTCCCCGTGAGGTGCGGGTAGCCCTTCGACAGGTTGCGTAGCACCAGCTCCCAGCCATCGGCATCGCGTGACACGTAGAGCCCGGCGTTGGCCGGCAGGATCACCGGCTTGGCGAATCGCACCGAATACTTCACCGCGTCGGGCAGCTGTCCCTCGATATTCGCCAGAACTGCCGCGGCACTGAACATTCCGTGGGCGATCACGGTGGGGAAACCGAACAACTTGGCCGCGATCGGGTTGGTGTGGATCGGGTTGTGATCCCCGCTGACGGCGGCGTAGTGGCGGATCTGTCCCGGGGTGATGCGCAGGACCGCGTTCGGCGGCCCGAGCTTGGGCTGCTTCTGCGGCGGCGGCTTGGGTTCGTCGGACAGGCTGGTGCGCTGCTGGTGCAGGAACGTCGTCACCTGATGCCAGGCCAGGTCGTTGCCGACCTTGAGATCGGTGACGATATCGACAAGCAATCCGCGCCGGTGCTCGCGCAGGTTCTCCGCGTGGACCGTGGCACTGACGGTGTCGGTGACGGCGATTGGCCGGTACTGCGTGATGTGATTCTCGGTGTGCACCGAACCCATTGCGGAGAACGGGAAATCGAATCCGGTGACCAGTGACATCACGGTAGGAAAGGTCAGCGTGAACGGGTAGGTCAGTGGCAGGGTGTCGCCGAACCGCAGCCCGGTCACCTGCGCGTACTCCGCGACGTTGGCCGGGTCGATGGCCAGGTCGTCGACGGTGATCGCGCGGGTGGGCAGCGTGTCGGAGCGGGGGACGAACGGCAGCGCCCCCACCACGGCCCTGAGCATGTTGTTCACGCGGTCACGCCCCCAGCATGGCCTGGCCGCACACCCGGATCGTGTTGCCGGTCACGGCATTCGACGCCGGGTTGGCGAAGTAGGCGATCAGCTCGGCGACGTCGACGGGCTGGCCGCCCTGGAACAGTGAGTTGAGGCGCCGGCCCACTTCGCGGGTCGCGAGCGGAATCGCCTCGGTCATCTTGGTCTCGATGAATCCGGGGGCCACCGCGTTGATGGTGATGCCCTTCTCGGCCAGCACCGGTGCCAGTGCGTCGGTGAGCCCGATCATGCCGGCCTTGGTGGTCGCGTAGTTGGTCTGTCCGCGGTTACCGGCGATGCCGGCCATCGATGACAGGCCGATCACTCGGCCGCCTTCTCCCAGCACCCCTGCTGCCACCAGACCTTCGGTGAGCCGTTGCGGGGCAAGTAGGTTCACGGCGATAACGGAATCCCAGCGGTCCTCGTCCATGTTGGCCAGGAGCTTGTCGCGGGTGATGCCGGCGTTGTTGACCAGCACATCGACCTTGCCGCCATGGTGTTCGGCGACGTGCGCGGTGATCTTGTCCACGGCGTCGTCGGCGGTGACGTCCAGGGTCAGCGCCGTCCCGCCGACCTTTTCGGCGACCTTCGCCAGATCCTCGGCGGCACTCTGTACGTCCAGCGCCACCACGGCAGCGCCGTCGCGTGCGAACACCTCGGCGATGGTCGCGCCGATACCCCGGGCCGCACCCGTCACGACGGCGACCTTGCCGTCCAACGGCTTGTCCCAGTCGGCCGGCGCGGTCGAATCGGCGGCGCCCACCCGGAACACCTGCCCGTCGACGTAGGTGGACTTCGCCGACAGGATGAACCGCATCGTGGACTCCAGACCGCTCGCGGCGGGGCTGGCGTCAGCTGCCAGGTACACCAGAGCGATCGTGGCGCCACGGCGCAGTTCCTTGCCCAGCGACCGCGTGAAGCCTTCCAGTGCCCGCTGAGCGATGTGCTCGTGGACGCTGGCGGCCTGTTCCGGCGTGGTGCCGACGACGACGATGCGTGCGCACAGGCCGAGGTTGCGCAGCACCGGGGTGAAGAACTTGTATAGCTCTTTGAGGCCCGCGGCGTCGGTGATGCCGGTGGCGTCGAGAACGACGCCACCGAAAGAGTCGGCCCAGCGGCCGCCGATGTTGTTGGAGACGATGTCGTAGTCCTCGGCCAGGGCGGCGCGCAGGGGCTCAACCACGCGGCCACCGCCGGCGGAGCCACCGCCGGCGGAGCCGCCGATCAGCAGCGGTCCGGCCAGCGGCGGATCCCCGGCCCGATAGCGGCGCAAGGCCTCGGGCTGGGGTACACCCAGCTGCTTGGCCAGGAAGGATCCCGGCCCGGAGTTCACCAGTTGAGAGAGCAGGTCGGTAGCCATACACACGAACTTACTCCTGAGTAAGAACAGTGGGTAATATTGGCCCCGGACAACCCGAAAGTGGAGGGCAAACAGATGGCCAACAACACGACCCGGCGACGCGTTGCCGTATTGGGTGGCAACAGGATCCCGTTCGCGCGGTCCGACGGTGCCTACGCGAACGCCTCCAACCAGGACATGTTCACCGCGGCCCTGGATGGGCTGATCGACCGTTTCGACCTGGCCGGCGAGCGACTCGGCGCGGTGATCGGCGGGGCTGTGCTCAAGCACAGCCGTGACTTCAACCTGATGCGCGAATGCGTGCTGGGCAGCGCGCTGTCGCCGTACACGCCGGCGTTCGACGTGCAGCAAGCCTGCGGTACGGGCCTGCAGGCGACCATCGCCGCGGCCAACAGCATCGCGCTGGGGCAGTACGATTCGGCGGCCACCGGCGGCGTGGACACCGCGTCCGACGCCCCGATCGCGTTCGGTGACGACCTGCGCCGGGTTCTGCTCGGACTGCGCCGTGCCAAGTCGAACGTCGACCGGCTCAAACTGGTCGGCAAGTTGCCGGCCGCTGTCGGCGTCGAGATTCCCGCCAACAGCGAGCCGCGCACCGGCAAATCGATGGGTGAGCACGCCGCGGTGACCGCCAAGGAAATGGGCATCAAGCGCGTCGACCAGGATGAACTGGCCGCCGCCAGCCACCGCAACATGGCCGCCGCCTACGACAGCGGGTTCTTCGACGACCTGGTCACGCCGTTCCTCGGCCTGTACCGCGATAACAACCTGCGTGCCGATTCGACTCCGGAGAAGCTGGCCAAGCTCAAGCCGGTGTTCGGGGTGAAGCTGGGCGACGCCACGATGACCGCGGGTAACTCGACCCCGCTCACCGACGGGGCCTCGGTGGCGCTGCTGGCCAGCGATGATTGGGCACAGGCTCACGGCCACGAGCCGCTGGCCTACTTCGTCGACGGTGAGATGGCGGCTGTCGACTACGTCAACGGACCCGACGGCCTGCTGATGGCGCCCACCTATGCTGTGCCGCGCCTGCTGGCCCGTAACGGCCTGGCACTGCAGGATTTCGATTTCTACGAGATCCACGAGGCGTTCGCGTCCGTCGTACTGGCCACCCTGGCGGCCTGGGATTCCGACGAGTATTGCAAGGGCCGCCTCGGCCTGGATACCGCGCTGGGCACCATCGACCGGTCCAAGCTCAACGTCAACGGTTCGTCGCTGGCTGCCGGGCACCCGTTCGCCGCCACCGGCGGGCGTATCGTCGCCCAACTTGCCAAGCAGCTGGCTGAAAAGAAGCAGCAGACCGGGCAGCCCGTGCGCGGTCTGATCTCGATTTGTGCCGCCGGCGGCCAGGGTGTTGCGGCCATTCTGGAGGCCTGACATCCCCTGACCAGGTTCGATGGGCTCGGCGAAGAACATTCGAAAAGTTTGTTTTCGCAAGTGTGTAACGGCCTGTGCGAGGGCATCGATACACGGGTAGCTCCGTGTTGCCGTCTGACCCCCCGACCCGACGGCAACACGGGGCCACCTTCAAAGCTGCGTGTGAATTCCGGTCGATTTTCCTCTGGTCTGAGGGGTACTTGAGGCGTAGGCTCGACCGTACGACGGGTTCGGGAGTGACTGATCCGAAGAGTCGGTCAAAGGGGTGAAAGACCGGCGGCGCGAGACCGATTGAGACGCCCCCAAATGTCCTCCCGGACCCGCCCTATTTTTTTGTCTCCGTGGGCCCTACAACGTCGCGAGGGCGTCGTCTATGTCGGCGATCAGGTCGGCGGGGTCTTCCAGGCCAATGGACATGCGGATCATGCCGTCGGTGATGCCTCTTACGGCGCGTTCCTCGGGAGTCAGGTCGCGATGGCTCGTGGTGATCGGTTGGGTCACCAGGCTTTCCACCCCGCCCAGGCTCGGGGCGATCGAGAACAGTCGTAGCTTGTCGACCACGGAAGCGGTCTGCTGGACGTCGGCGTCAAGGATGACGCTCAGCATGCCGCCGCGGCCGCTCATCTGCTTGGCGACGATCGCGGCCTGCTCGGCGTCCGCGAGTCCGGGATAGCGGACCTCGGCGACTCGCGGGTGCCCGACGAGATGCGCTGCGATCTGTGCGGCGGTTTCATTTTGGGCCCGCACCCGCACGGGCAGACTGCGCAGTGAACGTGCTAGCAGCGAGGCGACCTCGGGGGCGATCATTTGGCCGAGGTTCTTGCGCCACAGGTTGATCGGAGCCAGGAGATCGGCAGCTCCCATGACGGTCCCGGCGACCAGATCCGAATGCCCGCCCAAGTACTTGGTGGCCGAGTGAACCACCAGATCGGCGCCGAGCAGCAGTGGATTCTGATTGACCGGCGTGGCGAAGGTGTTGTCGACGACCGTAAGCACCCCGGCGGCCTTGGCGGTCGCGGCGACCGCGGCGATGTCGAACACGTGCAGCCGTGGGTTGGTCGGGGTCTCGAAGTACACCATGCGGGTGCTGTCGGTGATGGCCGCGGCGAGTTGGTCGCGTTGGTCAGCCCGCAGGAACGTTGTGGCGATTCCGAGGTGGGGAAGGTTGGTCTGGAGCAGCTCGTAGGTGCCGCCGTAGACATCACCGAGGCACACGATGTGTTCGCCAGCACCAACATGTGCGAGGAACGTCGCCGATTCTGCGGCCATCCCGGAGGAGAACGCTAAGGCTTGCTCAGCGTGTTCGAGGTTGGCAAGTTTGGCCTCTAATGCCCGTACGGTCGGGTTGAGCCCATAGCGGGTATAGAGATTGCCGGGGCGACGTCCTTCCACGACGTCGAGCAGGTCGGCGGTCGTGTCGAACCCGAACGTCGAATGCCCATACAGCGGTGAGTGCAGAGCACCCTGGGAATCGCGGACGTCGCCGGCGTGCACGCTGCGGGTTCGGAGTCCATGCCGATCGTCGTCAGTCATTGCGGGCCTTCCGTGTCGTTGGGGTCGGTGAGACCACACTCGGTCGCCGCCCCGCTCCTATGAGGATGGCATTTAGCCGGTCGGGCTCATCGGCAGGGCGCCATTAAGGCATGCGTCGTCGAGCCGAATCGCACGACGACCTCGCATTAGGCGGGCGGCACCGCGCTCAACCGCGGGACTGTAAACCGTTCAGCGCCCAAATGGTCAGATAGGCCAGCCCGAAGAACGCCGCGACGGCCGTTGCCACCCCGGTCGACTGAACGTAGGACAGCGGTGAGCGCACCCACTCGAACGTTGCCGCAACGACCGCGTCGGGCCGCCTCACCAGGTCCCAGGAGTTCCACCGCTGGAACCGCCCGATCACCACGCCGACCGCGCACAGGCCCACTGAAAGGACCGCCACCAACCAGCCCCAGACGCCGCCGAAAGTACGCTCGATTCGCTTGTGCACCAACAGCATTGACACCACACCGAGTAGGATGCCGGTCCAGGCCGCGAACCCGTACTGCAGCACATGCCGCCACAGTTCGTAGCCCTCGCCGAGGTGCACCAGATCGGTGACCAGATAGGGCGAGTTCGGCAGGAATGCCAACCAGCCGAGGCCCAGCGGTAGTAGCCAGAGCCGTCGCTCCACCAGGTCGAAGGCGACGGCGAAGATCATCGGGATCCACGCCAGAATCAAGTTCCACACCAGGAATTTGGTGGGGTAGGACAGTGGGGCGGCAGGGTCGGTGATCCCCAGGGCGAGAGTCAGCGCGGTCGTCGCCATCAACGAGACGACCAGCAGGATGCCACGGGCTTCGGTCACCGGACCAGTTTGCCGGGTCCGGGGCGTCTGCGACTAAATGCGCCTTTAGAAGGCCGCCTCGTCCAGCTCCATCACGTCGTTGTCGAGGGTCTCGATAACCTGGCGGGTGCTGGTGAGCAGCGGCAGCATGTTCTTCGCGAAGAACGACCCGGTGGCGATCTTGCCTTCGTAGAAGAGTCGGTCGTCAGCCCCCATCGACTGGCCGGCGCCGGCATCGAGCTTCTCGATAGCCACTGCGGCCTGGCGCAGCAGCAGCCAGCCCAGCAGCAGGTCGCCGACCGAGAGCAGGAAGCGCACCGAACCGAGGCCCACCTTGTAGATGCTCTTGGGGTCTTCCTGCGCGGCCATCAGGTAGCCGGTCAGACTGGCGGCCATACCCTGCACGTCGGCAAGCGCGGTGGCCAGCAGAGCCCGCTCGGTCTTCAGCCGGCCGTTGCCCGACTCGTTCTTGATGAACTGCTCGATCTCGCCGGCCACAAATGCGAGCGCCTGGCCCTTGTCTCGGACGATCTTGCGGAAGAAGAAGTCTTGCGCCTGGATGGCGGTGGTGCCCTCGTACAGCGAGTCGATCTTGGCGTCGCGGATGTACTGCTCGATCGGGTAGTCCTGCAGGAAGCCGGAGCCGCCCAGGGTCTGCAGGCTCTCGGTCAGCTTGGCGTAGGCCTGCTCGGAACCGAAGCCCTTGACCACCGGCAGCAGCAGGTCGTTGACCTTGTGTGCCAGCTCGCCGTCGATACCGTGCAATGCCTTGGCGACGTCCTTGTCCTGGAAGGTCGCGGTGTACAGGTACAGCGCGCGCATGCCCTCGGCGTAGGACTTCTGGGTCATCAGGCTGCGACGGACGTCGGGGTGGTGCGTGATGGTGACGCGCGGCGCGGTCTTATCCATCATCTGGGTGAGGTCGGCGCCCTGCACGCGCTCCTTGGCGTATGCCAACGCGTTGAGGTAACCGGTCGACAGGGTCGCGATGGCCTTGGTGCCTACCATCATGCGGGCCTGCTCGATGACGTCGAACATCTGGGCGATGCCGTTGTGCACCTCGCCGACCAGCCAGCCCTTGGCAGGCTTGCCGTGCTGGCCGAAGGTCAGCTCACAGGTGGCCGAAACCTTCAGGCCCATCTTGTGCTCGACGTTGGTGACGTAGACGCCGTTGCGCTCGCCCAGCTCGCCGGTCTCGAAGTCGAAAAGGAACTTCGGCACGAAGAACAACGAAAGACCCTTGGTGCCGGGGCCAGCGCCCTCCGGGCGGGCCAGCACCAGGTGGAAGATGTTCTCGAACAGGTCGTCGGAGTCGGCCGAGGTGATGAATCGCTTAACACCGTCGATGTGCCACGAGCCGTCGTCCTGCTTGATGGCCTTCGTGCGGCCGGCGCCCACGTCCGAACCGGCATCAGGCTCGGTGAGCACCATGGTGGCTCCCCAACCCCGCTCTGAAGCGAGGACGGCCCACTTTTTCTGCTCTTCGGTGGCGTTGTTGTAGAAGATCTGCGCGAAAGCGGCACCGCCGGCGTACATCCACACAGCCGGGTTGGCGCCCAGGATGTGCTCGTTGAGGGCCCACAGCAGCGCCTTGGGGGCGGGCACGCCGCCCAACTTCTGATCGAGGCCGACCTTGTCCCAGCCGCCGTCGATCGCTGCGCGAACTGATTTCTTGAAGGACTCCGGCAGTGTCACGGAGTGGGTCTTGGTATCGAACACCGGCGGGTTGCGGTCACCGTCGGCGAACGAATCGGCGATGGGGCCCTCGGCCAGGCGCGCCATCTCGTTGAGCATCTCGCGGGCAGTATCGGCGTCCAGATCGGTGTAGTCGCCTGCTCCGAGAGCCTTGTCCAAACCTAAGACGTCGAACAGGTTGAATACCTGGTCACGGACGTTGCTCTTGTAGTGGCTCACAGTTCCTCCTCGATGAGAATGCCACTTGTGGTTGGGTACCGCAGATAAGTTACCCACCAGTAACTGAGATCAACTATACCGTTCAGTAACTTCAACGCAAAGCCACCACGAGCAATTTCCGTCGGCTAATCAACCCAGCGGTTGATCGATCTTGACTATCGACCGATCGCGGCCTCCTGGCCTGCACCTCTATCGAAATGTGAAGCTTGTCACGGAACCGCTCGTTGGGCCTTGGCTGTTTCCCGCCGAGCAGACACTCCGGCACCCGAAAACCGGCGTGTCCGGTACCCCCGTGTCTGTTCGCGGGTCCTGGAGAACCGTCACCCGGGGGTCAGTCCTCCTGCTGCGCTTCGCGCGGCGCGTCCGGCCCCACCGATTCCGCAATCTCCGGCGATTCGGGTGTGTCCGGTGCCTCAGCCGACTCCGCGTCGGGCAGCTGACCCACGAGGTACTCGGCCAGCCCACCGATGGTCGGATAATCGAACACCGCGGTGGCGTTGATCGTGAACTTGCCGCCGAACTGACTGTGCAACCGGTTGCGGAGCTCGATTGCCATCAGCGAATCCGTGCCCAGGTCCAGGAACCGGCTGGTTGCGGCTGGCGGTTGCGCCAGCCGCAGGAAGTTCTGCACCTCACGCTGAAGGAATTCGGTCACGAAGCCGGCGCGCTGCGGCACCGGGATTTCCATGAGCTGCTTGAGCAGCTCACTGTCACCGGTCACCTCTCCGGCGGCACTCGGCAACACGAGGTCGAGGATGGGTGGCCGCGAGCTGCCCAGCACCTTGGCGGCCCGCTGCCAGTTGGCCTTGATGACGGTGGCTTGGCCGGTGCCGTTGGCGACGACCTCGGCGAGTGCCGCGAGCGCTGCCGACGGTTCCAGTGGAATCAGGCCCTGGGCACTGATGTTGGCGGTCGCGGCTTCCGACGAGGCCATGCCACCCTGGGCCCAGGGACCGAAGTTGACACCCGTGGCAGGCAGGCCTTGCGCCCTCCGCTGCGCGACCAGACCGTCGAGCAGGGCATTGGCGGTCGCGTAGTTGGCCTGACCGGGCGAACCGAACAGGCTCGACACCGACGACGACACGATGAAGAAGTCGAGATCGTCGTCTTTCGTCAGGCGGTCCAAGTAGCACGCACCGAATGCCTTGGGCGCCAACGTGGTCCGGAACCGTTCGACGCTCTGCTGGCCCAACAGTGCATCGTCGAGCACGCCGGCCAGATGTGTCACACCGGCGAGCGGCGGCAATTCCGCCCTGATCCGTTCCAGCAGCTTCGCTACCTCCGACTCGTCGCCGACATCGGCCGTGAAGACGTGGATTCGGGTCTTGTAGCGCTCGGTGATCTCCTCGATTGCCCGTTGCGCGTCGGCATCGGGTGCCCGCCGGCTGGTCAACACGATGTCACCGGCTCCGAGCTGGGCCAGGTACGACGCCGTGTGCAGACCGATCGCCCCGAGTCCGCCGGTGATCAGATAACTCCGATCGGGCTGCGGCTGCAGTGGGTTCGGTATCTGCACGACGATCTTCCCGATGTGCCGTGCCTGCTGCATGCGGCGGAACGCGGCCCGGGCCTCGGTCAGCGGGTAGATCTCGGCGGGCAGCGGCGTCCACTCGCTGCCCAGCCCTTGCGACACCTCGGTCAGCAAGTCGCGAATGCGATCGGGTTCGGTGAACATCACCGTGTCCAACGCCACGATCTCGTAGGCGATGTCGGGTCGGGCCTCGGCCATCCGCTCGGGTGACCAGATGTCACGCTTGGCGATCTCGGCGAAGCGGCCGTTGCGGGCAGTGGCCTTTAGCGTCGCCTCGATGAACCCTTCGCTGGTCAGGCTGTTGAGCACCACATCCACGCCCGCACCGTCGGTGTCAGCCAGGATCTCATCGGCGAAATGCGTTGTGCGCGAGTCGTAGACGTACTTCACACCCAGCCTGCGCAGTGTCGCACGCTTGAAGGTGCTGGCCGTGGCGAACACCTCGGCGCCGCACTGCTGCGCCATCTGGATCGCCGCCAACCCGACGCCACCGCTGGCCGCGTGGATCAGCACCTTGTCACCGGGCTTCAGCTGCGCCCAGTCGAACGCGAGCCGCACCGTCAGCGCCGCGGCGGGAATCGTCGCGGCTTCCACCGCGCTCACCCCAGCGGGGATCGGCGCCAGGAACTGGGCAGGCACGTTGAACCGGCTGGAGAACGCGCCCTGCATGGAGCCGTAGACACGCTGGCCCACCTCAAGCCCGGTTACACCCTCGCCCAATTGCGTGACGACGCCGGCGAAGTCGCCACCGATCGGCCCCGGGTCGCCCGGGTAGAGCCCGAGGACATTGAGCACGTCGCGGAAGTTGAGACCTGCGGCCTCCACCCGCACCTGCACGTAGCCCTCGTCGGGCGCCGGCACGTCCTTCTCGATCAGCCGCAGGTTGTCGATCGCGCCGCGTTCGGTGGGCGCCAGGACGTAGTCGCCGCCGCGCGGCACCGTGAGATGCCCGCTGCGCGCCCACGGCAACAACCGGGAGGCCAGCAGCTTTCCTTGCCGCAGAGCCAATTCCGGTTCATCCACCGGCGCCGCCAAAAGGTTGGCCAGGGCCCGTACGGCCTCGTCCGACCCGTCGCAGTCGACGAGTTTGGCATGCAGCGCAGGTTCCTCGTTGATCGTCGTGCGACCGAAGCCCCACAGCGCGGCCTGCACCGGATCGACCGGCTCACCGGACTCGGTGGCGACGGCCCGTTCGGTGACGATCCAAAGACCGCCGGGCAGCCTGACCTGACCCCCCTGCACCGTGTGTACGGCGCTGAGCAGGTTGGCGATCTCGGCTTCGAGCCGCGCTTCGGCGTCCGCCGACGCGCCTGCGCCCGGTCCGCTGCTACGCCACACGACGCCCGAGAACCCCATACCGCGTTCGTGGGCCTGAACCAGCAGCTGCCCCAGGAGTTCCGGATCGGTGTTCCGGTCGAACCGGACGCAGCCGGGCACCTTGGCGGCCAGTTCGTCGAACCCGGCGATCAGCCAGGTGCCGCTGACCTTTGCGGCCTCATCGCCGGACGGCGGCAGCGGAACCTCGTGCCACCCAAGGGTGTACAGCAGCCGGGTGGCGTCGCCGCCGAGGCCGCGCAGCAGTGCTTCGCGAGGTGCGCGTTTGACCGTGAACTCGCGAATTCCGCCGAGATGACGGCCATCTCGATCGAGGTATTCCAGATCGAACACCTGGGTTTCGCTGTCGAGGGCGCTCTCATGCCACCTTGCACGGCAGTAGAACCGTCGCGGCATCTTCTCCTTGAGCGTCACCTGCCCGTACCGCAAGGGCAGGAACAGGTCGTTGACGCCCTGTTGGGCCGCGAGCAGCGCTGGGAACGCGGGGAAGGCGACGCCGGTGCACAAGTCCATCAGCACGGGGTGCATCGGCTCGGTTCCGAGTTGTTCGGCGAGTTCCTCGCCGACGAGGATGTCGCCGATCGCCTCGCCCTCGCCGAGCCACAGCGACTTCAGGGAACCGGACCAGTTCGGTCCCCATGCCAGTTCCAGGTCGGAGAAGGTCTCGAACAGCTCCTGCGGACGCATGCGGTTCATGCGCTCGATGGCCTCGTCGACCGGATCGTCCTCGGCCGCCGGTTCACCGGTGTCGTCGCCGACGCCGCTCAGCACAGTGCCCTCGGCATTCAACGCCCATTCGGCGTCACTGACACCGAACGGACGGCTGTGCACCTGGAACTTCCATTCGCCGCCGCCGTTGGCCGGGTGCAATGTCAACTGCACCTCGCGGGAACTCTTCTTGGGCAGGATGATCGGCTCGTAGAAGAAGACGTCCTTGGCGTGCGCCGGGGTGCCCACCGCGGCCAGTGCCATCGCGGCGTACGTCGCGCCGGGGACGACGACGGTGCCGTAGATGACGTGGTCGGACAGCCAGGGCTGCGACTTGACTGACAGCCTGCTCGTGTAGACCGAGTCGCCGGAAGCGAGATCTTTGGCGCTGCCCAGGATTCCGGATCCCACGGAGCCGACCGCGCCGTCTATGGCGAGCCCACCTGTCTTGGGCCAGAAGCGACGATGCTGGAACGGGTAGGTGGGCAGCTCAACCTTGCGATGTGGCTGACCATGCAGCGCAGTGAAATTCGGCCGATGGCCACCGACGTAGGCCGCGGCCACCGCGTCGGCCATCTGGCGGCGGTCGCCAACGCCCTTGCGCAGCGAGACGATCGCCCGTGGCGCGGCCAAGTGCGCCGGCCAGACCTGCACCGCAGCTCCGGTGAGCACGGGCTGCGGACCGATCTCCATCAATATCGAGCAGCCCAGCGCCGCCACCGTGCGCACGCTCTCGGCGAACTGCACCGGCTGGCGGGAATGCCGCCGCCAGTACTGGGCGTCGACCGGCGTCTGGGCCGTGAGCACCGCACCGGCACGGTTGCAGACCAGCGGCAACGTCGGGGCAGCGAATTGCACCTGCGCCGCAAATGACTCGAACTCGTCGAGCACCGGATCCAGCAGTTCCGAGTGGAAGGCGTGGCTGGTCTCCAGCCAGGTGCAGCGGATGCCGTCTTCCTCGAATCGGTTGACCGCTTGTTGCAGATCCTCGCCAGGGCCAGAAAGTACGGTGTTGGGACCGTTGTATGCGCCGACCGACACGCGCGGGAATTCGCTCGCGATCTGCTCGACGTGTTTGGGATCGGCGAACACCGCCACCATTCGCCCACCCGCGGGGAGACTGCCGAACAGCCGGCCGCGGTGGGCGATCAGACGTGCACCGTCTTCGAGGCTGAACACTCCCGCCACGCATGCCGCTGCATACTGGCCCACGCTGTGACCCAGAACCACGTCGGGCTCGACACCCCATGACTGCCACAGCCGGGCCAAGCCCATCTCGACGGCGAAAAGTGCCGGCTGAGCAAACGAGGTGTGCCGCAGCCGTTCTCCGGCGTCACCATCCGTAGCGAACATGACCTCCAGCAACGGACGCGGCAGCACATCATCGACCGCCTCCGCGCAGCGCTTCACGGTCTCGGCGAAAACCGGTTCGGCGTCGAACAACTCGCGGGCCATTCCCGGGTACTGGCTGCCCTGCCCGGTGAACAACCAGGCCGTCGTCGGACGATTGGTGTGCTCACCACGGAGCACGCCAGGGCGGGTGCGGTTTTCGGCAAGGTCCGTAAGTCCCATGCGCGTGTCGGCGACCGAATCCACAACCAGCGCGGCGCGGTGTTCGAAGTGCGAACGACCCGCGCCCGCGGTGACGCAGACGTCGGCGAGATCGGCGTCCGGGTGGGCGTCCAACCACGCCCCATAGCGCTGTGCCAACGCCACCAGGGCTTCCGGTGACCGCGCGGACAGTGCCAGCACGTTGACACCGGGGCTCTCGGCCGGAGTCTCCGGCGCCAATTCAGCTGGGGTCGGCGCTTCCTCGATCAGCACGTGCGCGTTCGTGCCGGTGAATCCGAACGAACTCACGCCGGCACGCCGGGGCCTGCCGTTGGCCTGCCACGGAATCGCCTTGTCCACCACCCGCACCGAGAGCGAATTCCATGGGATGTGCGGTGACGGGTTCTCGAAGTGCAGGCTCTGTGGGAGCACGTCGTTCTGCAGCGACAACACGACCTTGATCAGGCCTGCTGCGCCCGAAGCGGATTCGGTGTGACCGATGTTGGTCTTCACCGAGCCCATCAGCAGCGGCCGGTCCGCGTCCCGCGAGGCGCCGTAGGCCGCGGCGGCCGCCTGGACCTCGATCGGATCGCCCAGCGGGGTGCCCGTGCCGTGCGCCTCGAGATAGTCGACGTCCCCGCCGGCCCACCCGGCGCGCGCGAGCGCTGTTCCGATGAGCCGTTGCTGTGCACCACCATTGGGCACGGTCAAGCCGCTGGACGCACCGTCCTGGTTCACCGCGCTGCTGGGAATGACCGCGCAGATCCGGTCGCCGTCACGCTGTGCATCGCTGAGCCTCTTGAGCACGAGAATGCCGCAGCCTTCACTGCGGACGTAGCCGTCGGCGGAGGCGTCGAAGGTCTTGCATCGCCCGACGGGGGACAGCATCCGGGCGCGGGAGGCGGCGACAACGGTCACCGGAGAAAGCAGGACGTTGACTCCGCCGGCCAACGCCAAGTCGCAGTCCCCGGAATGCAATGCCTGGCAGGCCTGATGGACAGCGACCAGCGCCGAGCTGCACGCGGTGTCGACAGCCATTGCCGGGCCTTCGAATCCCAGCGCGAAGGCAACCCGACCGGAGATGGCGTTGAGCGCATTGCCGGTGATGAAGTACGGCTCGATCTTGTCGATCGACTCCGACGACAGCAGATGGGCGTACTCATTGGCAGCGACACCCGCGAAGATGCCGGTTCGGCTGCCGCGCAACGCCGCCGGCGAATAGCCCGCTCTTTCCAAGCCCTCCCACACCGTTTCCAGCATCAGCCGCTGCTGGGGCTCGATCCAGAGCGCCTCACGCGGAGAGATACCGAAGAACTCGGGATCGAATCCGTCGATTCCGTCGAGGAATCCGCCGAAGCGCGTGTAGGTCTTACCCGCGGTCTCCGGATCCGGGTCGTAGAACTCGTCGATGTCGAAGCGGTCCTCCGGGATTTCCCGGATGGCATCGACACCACCGGACAGCAGGTCCCAGAAGGCCTCCGGGTCCGGCGCGCCGGGGAAACGGCACGACACCGCGACGATCGCGATCGGTTCGTCGGTGCTCGTGGTCACCGAGGCCGGTTGAGGAGCCGATTTGGTCTGCTCGCTGAGCCCGAGCACGTCGCCGAGCAGGTAGTCGGCCACATCGGAGAGCCTGGGGTAATCCATCACCAGGGTGATCGGGATCTCCGCACCGACGCCTTGTTCGATGCGGCGGCGCAGTTCGACCGCCATCAGCGAATCCATGCCGAGGTCGAAGAAGCCTGCGTCCTCACGGATCTCCGAGGAGTCCACGCGCGTCACCTCTGCCACGGCGTCACGCAGGTAATCGGTGAGCAGTTTCTTGCGCTGCTGAACCGGGGCACTTGCGAGCCGTTCGACCAACTGGGTTCTTCCAGAGGCAGTGCCGGACTGCGCGACGGACACCTGGGTGGGCACCTCGCGCTCCAACTCCGCCAGGACTGCCCGCCGGCCCGCTTGCTGGTAGAGCGGCAGGAAGCGGGCCCAGTCGATGCGGGCGACGACGCCTTGTGCTGATGGGGACGCCACCACGTCGGCCAGGCCTGCCAGTGCATCGGCAGGCGACAGTGTCCGGATCCCGCGCTGCTCCAGGCGCTTCCGAGATTCCGCATCGGCCATTCCTGCCGACCAGGGGCCGAAGTTGACGCTGACGCCGGCGACGCCCTGCTCGCGCAGGCGCCAGGCCAGCCCGTCGAGGAATGCGTTCGCCGCGCTGTAGGCGGTCTGACCGAATCCGCCCCAGACCGAGGCGATCGAGGAGGTGCTGATGAAGAAGTCGAGCTTCTCGTCAGCCACAGCCTCACTCAAATACCATGCACCCCAAACCTTCCCAGCGAAGACGCGATCCAGTTCGGCCTGCTGGGATTCGGAATCGAGCTCGCTCAGCGCAGTGGTGCCGATCTCGCCGGCTGCGTGGATGATGCCCACCAACGGAGGCAGCTCGGTCCGCACACCGGCCAGCAGACGCGCGACGTCGTGCGCGTCGGCGACATCGGCTGTGACCACCCGGACGTCGCAGCCGTGCTGGGCACGCAGTCCCTCGATGCGCTGCGCGGCGGTGTCGCTGGGCTCGCGCCTGCTGGTCAACACCAGATGCGTGGCGCCGTGCGACGCCAGGTAGCCCGCGATCTCCAGTCCTATGGATCCGAGCCCGCCCGTCACCAGATACGTTGCGTCGGAACGTAGTTCCAGCGGATTGCCGCTCGGCAATTCCTGCCGGCGCACCAACCGGGGCACGTAGACCGCTTGATCACGCAGCGCGACTTGGTCTTCCCTGGCGGACGAGTCGGGTCCCGCGGTGATCCGGCTGAGCAACCCGGACCATTCGTCAGCGTTGCCCGCCGACAAGTCGGCCAGCCCGCCCCACAGTTGCGGTAGTTCCAGTGCCGCAGCGCGGCCGAATCCCCACAGAGCGCTCTGTTCCGGAGCCACGGCGTCCAGGTCGGTGACGTGCTGTGCGCCGCGGGTGACGAGCCAGATGGGTGCTCTCAGGCCGGAGTCGACCGCAGCGCGGAAGAGCCGCCGCGTCCCGGTCATGACCTGGTGTTGCATCCGCAGCAGTGACCGCATCGAGGGTGCACCGGTTGAGTTGAGGGCGGCGACATGCACGATGCGCAGCGTCGAATCGTCGGTTACCGCGGCGCGCAACGCATCTGCGAGCTGCGCCTCGTCGGCGTCGGAGGCCGGCAGAGCGAGGAAACGATGCTGTTGCCCACGCGCGGTGAGTGTGTCGACCAGAGGCTTGACGGCATCGGAGTCGTCTCCGATGAGAATCCAGGAACTCGACCCGGCTTCCGCGCCGGAGAGCGGGGTAACCGTTTTCTCCCAGCGGAACTCGTAGCGGTCGTCGGCGATCGACTGGGTCGAGCGTTGCTGATTGTGTTGTGCCGCAAGCTTGGTCAGGACGCTCATGGTCTGCTGGTCGCTACCCGCGCCGTCGAGCAGGGCGGCGAGCTCCTCGATCCGGCCGTCCTCGAGGAGCCGGACGGTCTGGGTGCGCGCGGCAACGTGTTGTTGTGGCAGATGCCCAGCCTGATCTCTGTTGTCGCGATACCAGTACTGGCGGTGCTCGAACGGATATGTGGGCAGATCGAGCTTGCGCGCATGCGGCTGCCGGAAGGCGGCGAAGTCGGGCAGATGGCCCAACACGTAGGCGTCTGCGACGGCTTCGGTGAGCTGCCGGTTGTCGGCGATGTTTCGCCGCAGTGAGGCGATCACCCGGGGTGCGGTGGCCGGATCGGGCCACGCGCCCAACGCTGCGGCCGTGAGCACCGGTCGTGGGCCGATCTCGAGCAACACCTTGCAGTTCAGATCAGCCAGCGTCCGTACGCTCTTGGCGAATTCCACCGGTTGGCGCGCGTGCCGGCGCCAGTAGGCGCCATCGAGCTTGACGCTCCGACCGAGTGCCGTGCCGGTGCGGTTGTCGATCAGAATCCGTTGTGGTGCTTTGAAAGTGAACTGATTCGCGTACGACTCGAACTCATCGAGGATCGGATCCAGCAGCGCCGAGTGGAAGGCGTGGCTGGTTTCCAGCCAGTCGCACCGAATGCCGTCGGCCGTCAACCGGGCAACCGCCTTCTCCAGATCCTCTGTGGGCCCGGACAATACGGTGTTGGTGCCGTTGTAGGCAGCGACCGAGAGTGTCGGGAATTCGTCGGTGAGACTCTCGACCCGCTCGGCACCGGTGGACACCGCCACCATGCGGCCACCCGCGGGCAGACTTCCGAACAGGCGACCCCGTTCGGCTATCAGCCGCGCGCCGTCCTCGAGGCTGAACACGCCCGCGACGCAGGCCGCCGAATACTGGCCGACGCTGTGGCCCAGCACCACGTCCGGCTCGAAGCCCCACGATTGCCAAAGGCGGGCCAGCCCCATCTCCAGCGCGAACAACGCCGGCTGGGCATATGAGGTCTGCCGCAGAGTCTCTTCGCTCGCTTCGGCATCGAAAATCACGTCCAGCAACGGCTTTTCGAGAACATCCGCGACCGCGGCCGCGCAGCGATTCAGCGTCTCGGCGAACACCGGCTCGGTGCCGAACAAGTCGCGGGCCATCCCCGGGTACTGGCTGCCCTGTCCCGTGAACAGCCACGCTGTCTTCGGCGCCTCGTGCGATTCTCCGCGAACCAGACCAGGCGCGGGGCGGTCATCCGCGAGCGCGCCGAGTAGCTCGATGGCGGATTCTCTCGAATTGACCACCAAGGCGGCCCGCTGTTCCAGGTGTGCTCGTCCCGCGCCGGCGGTGAAGCACACGTCGGCCAAGGTGGCCTCCGGGTGTGAGATCAACCAGCTGCGATATTGGTCGGCGAGCTGGACCAGCGCGGCCGGTGTCCGCGCGGACAGCGGGAGGATGCTGAACCCGCCTCGCTCGACCGGTTGTGGTGCCGCTGCCGACTCCGGGGCTTCTTCGAGGATGACGTGCGCGTTGGTGCCGGCGAACCCGAACGAGCTGACGCCGGCGATACGCGGCTGCCCATTACGCTCCCAGGGCCTGGTCTCCTTCACCACCTCCACTGCAAGGCGGTCCCACGGAATGTGCGGCGACGGGTTCTCGAAGTGGAGATGCTTGGGCAATGTCTCATGCTCGAGCGACAGGATGACCTTGATAACGCCCGCGATACCCGCAGCGGCTTCCAGGTGCCCGATGTTGGTCTTCGCCGAGCCGATCAACAACGGCCGGTCGGGTTCGCGTCCGGTGCCGAGCACCGCCCCCGCGGCCTGGGCTTCGATCGGGTCGCCCAGCGAAGTACCGGTGCCGTGCGCTTCCAGGTATCCGACATCGCTGGGTTCGAGGTTCGCGCGCTTGAGCGCATCGGCGATGACGCGCTGCTGAGCGACGCCGTTGGGCACCGTCAGTCCGCCCGATGCGCCGTCCTGGTTGATCGCGCTGCCGCGGATCACGGCACGGATCCGGTCACCGTCGCGGATAGCGTCCTCAAGACGTTTGATGACGATGACGCCACAGCCCTCGCCGCGCACATAGCCGTCCGCGGCTGCATCGAAGGTCTTGCACCGACCGTCGGGCGCAAGCATGTGCGCGTTGGAGAACGTGATCATGGTTGCCGGCGTGAGCAGGACGTTCGCTCCGCCGGCCAGCGCGAGGTCGCATTCGCCCAAGCGCAGCGCCTGGCAGGCCTGGTGGATGGCCACCAAGGACGAGCTGCACGCGGTGTCGACCGCGACTGCGGGGCCCTGCAGCCCCAGCCGGTAGCTGATCCGCCCCGCGGCTGCGGCGTTCGACGTCCCGATGGCCATATAGGCCTCGATTTCGGGATAGGTCAGCTCGTCGGAGGCCATTCCCAGATAGTCATGAGTGGCCAAACCCACGAAGACCCCGGTGTTGGTCTCGGCCAGAGCCGTCGGGGCGATCCCCGAGTGCTCCACCGCGCGCCACGCGGTCTCCAGCAGGAGCCGATGCTGCGGGTCCATCAACCTGACCTCGCGGGTCGACATGCCGAAGAACGGCGCGTCGAACCCCGTCACGTCGTCGACGAAACCGGCCCGACGGGTTACCACCTTGCCTGGCGTACCGGGTTCCGGGTCGAAGAATTCGTCGACGTCCCAGCGGTCCCCGGGTACCTCCGAGATCGCGTCGCGGCCCTCTCGCAGCACGTCCCAGAACGTCTCGGCATCCGGCGCTCCTGGAAACCGCGCCGCGTACCCGACCACGGCAAAACGGGGTGGCGGCTCGATTGGACGCTCGACGGATTCCATGGCGTTGTCCTCCCTTGCATCGCGGTCAGAATGAGACTCCGCGCTCCCCCACAGCGCCTGAAGACCAACTCGACGCACACTATAGGCGTGCGTACCCGGGGGGTGCGCAGTTCGCTGTCCTGGCAGGAACCTGTACTGGACGGCTCCGGTAGAACCGAGGGTATGTTGTTGCCGCGACGGGTCATGCCGACCCCGGGTCCGGCTTTAACCGGGAGTCCTGAGAGGGGACGAGCTTTTGCGCATCGGGAAGATAACGGTTGGCGCACTTGAGGAATGGTCGTTGAGTTCAGGCTCAGTCACGTCCTGGCACCCCACGCCCGCGGCTCAGGAAAAGGCGAAGCGTGCGCCTGTCAGCCCGGTTCCGGTTAGCTACATGCAGCGCCAGCATCTTCGTAACTACAGCGAACGCACTGCTGCGGGGTTGAACTTCTCCCGGCAGATCATCGCCAGTTGTGAGGTACCCGGTCAGTGCGATATCTCGGCTATGGATCACGCCGTCAACACCTACCTGCGTCGGCACGACACATTCCGCAGTTGGTTCGAACGGGCCGGTGAAGGTGACTTCATCCGCCATGCCCTCGACGATCCGGCCGACATCGAATTCGTACCGGTCGATCAGGGCCACATGACGGCGGACGAAATACGTGCCCATGTCGTCGACATACCGAATCCGTTGGAATGGGGCTGCTTCACTTTCGGGATCGTTCAGAACGAAAGTCACTTCACCTTCTTCGCCGCCATGGATCACGTTCACGGGGACGCGACGTTGATCGGCACGACGATGATGGAAGCCAACGGCATGTATTCGGCGATGAGTGGCAGCGGTCAGGCCCTTGCGCTGCCCGATGCCGGTAGCTTCGATGACTTCTGCGTGCGTGAGGGTGAGTACACGTCGACGCTGACGGTCGATTCGCCGGGGGTGCGCGCATGGATCGACTTCGCTGCGAACAACAGTGACGGTTTCCCCGAATTCCCGCTGCCGCTGGGTAACCCGGACGAGTCGACCAGCAGTGCCTGGAGCTCGGAGGTCCTGATGTCCCCGGCGCAGACGGAACGTTTCGAATCGGCCTGCTCGGCGGCCGGAGCGCGCTTCGTCGGCGGATTGTTTGCCTGTCTGGCTCTGGTGGAGCATGAGTTCACCGGTGCGCTCACCTACTACGGCCTTACTCCGAGGGATTCCCGAACCGCCAGCGACAATTTCATGACACAGGGCTGGTTCACAGGTTTGATTCCCATCACCGTGCCGGTCGCGGCAACCTCTTTCGGCGATGCCGCATGGGCAGCGCAGGCTTCTTTCGATTCGAGCCTTGACATGGCGAGAGTTCCGTATTACCGCGTACTGGAGTTGGCGCCGTGGTTGAACTGGCCCCGTCCGAACTTCCCGGTGTCGAACTTCTTGCATGGTGGCGCGGCGCCACTCAACGCCATCCTCGCGGCGGGCGACTTGGGCCTTGCGAACAATATCGGAATGTATCCGGACAATCGGTTTTCCTACCAATTGACGATCTACATATTCCGGTACGGGGAAGGCACGGTCATGGCGATCATGCATCCCGACAATCCGGTCGCCAAGAAATCGGTGACTCGCTACCTGGAGGCGATGAGGTCGGTATCCGGACGGGTTGCTGACAGCGGACACTGGGGCCGGGTCGCCTAGCGGAGAGCAAAACCTGCGGACGTGAGGAGCACAGATAACGCTGCGGACGCGAGGAGCACGGATGGTGGTGGCCAGGTGAGGGCAACATGCGACGGTTAGCCGATCTCGTGGTGCGCTGGCCCTGGGCGGTGATCGGGGTCTGGGTGGCGCTGCTCATTGCCCTACCGCTGGCCCTCCCGTCGCTGAGCGCGATGGCGGAGAAGCATCCGCTGGCCATCCTGCCCAACGATGCGCCGTCGAGCGTCACTGCACAGAAGATGACCGAGGCGTTTCACGAACCGGGCAACGACGACCTCCTGTTGGTGGCGCTGATCAACGAGAAAGGGCTCGGGCCCGCCGACGAGGCGACCTACCGCAAGCTGGTCGACGCCCTGCACGACGATCAGGCCGACGTCGTGAGCGTGCAGGACTTCATCGCCACCCCGCAGCTGCGGAAGTTCATGACCAGTGAGGACAAGACGACCTGGGTGTTGCCCGTGGGTCTTGCGGGGGAGTTGGGCACGCCGCGGGCGTTCGAGTCGTTCAACCGGGTCTCCGACATCGTCGCTCGCAGCACCGCCGGCAGCACGACGCAGGTGCATGTCACCGGCCCCGCGGCCACCGCCGCCGACCTCACCGTCGCGGGTCAACGCGATCGCCTGCCGATCGAGATCGCGATCGCCGTCCTGGTCCTCGCGGTGCTGTTGGTGGTCTACCGCAGTGCGGTCACCATGCTGCTGCCGCTGGTGACTATCGGAACTTCACTGGTGATCGCCCAAGCCCTGGTCGCGGGCTATTCCCAACTCACAGGTTCGGGTGTTTCCAACCAGTCCATCGTCTTTTTGAGCGCGATCATGGCCGGCGCCGGAACGGATTATGCGGTCTTTCTCATCAGCCGCTACCACGACTATTTGCGATCGGGCGCGGATTCCGATCAGGCCGTCGAGAAGGCGATGATCTCGATCGGCAAGGTGATCACCGCATCCGCCACCACGGTGGGCATGACCTTTCTTCTCCTGAGCTTCTCCAAGATGGGAGTGTTCAGAACGGTCGGGGTGTCGTCGGCGATCGGTATCGGTGTGGCCTTCCTCGCCGGGCTGACGCTGTTGCCCGCGATCCTGGTGCTCGCCGGGCCACGTGGTTGGGTGAAGCCACGGCGTGAACTGACGGCCCGATTCTGGCGGCGCTCCGGGATCCGGATCGTGCGCAGGCCCGTGGCGCATGTGGCTGCCAGCCTGCTGGTGTTGGCCCTCCTGGCCGGCTGCGCGATCTTCGCGCGATACAACTACGACGATCGCAAGGTGGTGGCGGCGTCGGCGCCCAGTTCCATCGGGTACGCCGCGGTCGAACGCCATTTCCCCATAGCCCAGTCCATTCCCGAATACATCCTCGTGCAGTCGCCGCACGACCTGCGTACCCCGCGTGCGCTGGCGGACCTGGAACAGATGGCTTCACGGGTCGCGCAGTTGCCGGATGTCGGCATGGTCAGCGGAATCACCCGACCTCTCGGTGACGTGCCCCCCGAGTTCCGGGCCACCTACCAGGCTGGCTTGGTAGGTGACCGGCTGGCAAACGGTTCCGATCAGATCGACCAGCGCACCGGCGACCTCAACCGGCTGACGAACGGGGCCAACACTCTGGCGGACAGCCTCGCCGACGTGCGCGCGCAGATCACGCAGATAGCGCCCAGTATCCAGAGCCTGGTCGACACAATGACCTCGGTGCGCACCGAATACGGTGGCGACAAGCTCGTGAAGGACGTTGAAACCGCGGCTAAGCTCGTGCAGAGCATCAACACGCTCGCCAACTCCATGGGGTACAACCTCTCGGCCGTCAAGAACATCTTCGGATGGATTGACCCGGTTCTGCAGGCGCTGAACGGTAACGCGGTCTGCGACGCCAACCCGTCGTGCGCCGAGACCCGCGCCCAGTTCCAGAAACTGAGCGATTCGCGGGGCGACGGAAACCTCGACCAGATCAACGATCTCGCGCACCAACTCCAGGGGGTCGACGACAAGCAGACTCTCACCTCGACGGTGAACAAGCTGAACGCTGCCCTGGTGAACGTCTCCAAGGCAGTCAAGACCCTGGGGTTGGACAAACCCGGCGGTCCGCAGGCGGGTGTGAGGCAACTGCAGCAAGGTGCCGACCGGCTGGCCGGCGGAAGTCGGGAAGTGGCAGGCGGGGTTGACGAACTCGTCAAGCAGGTCAAGGTGATCGCTGACGGACTCAATCAGGCTTCGGCGTTCCTGATGTCGATGCGAACCAATGCTGCCGACCCGTCACAGGCCGGGTTCAACATCCCGGCCGAAGTGCTGGGTCTGCCGGACTTCAAGAAGGCTTCCGCGGCGTACGTCTCGCCGGATGGTCGCTCGGCGCGGTATCTGGTGCAAACCAAGCTCAATCCGTTCAGCTCTGAAGCGATGGACCAGGTCAATCAGATCCAGGACGTCGCTCGGGGCGCCCAGCCGAACACCGCGCTGGCCGACGCGACAATATCGATGGGCGGGTTCCCCGCCGCATTGCGCGACACCCGCGACTATTACCAGCAGGACATCCGCTACATCATCGTCGCGACGCTCATCGTCGTGCTGCTGACCCTGATGTTGCTGTTGCGGTCGATCGTGGCGCCGCTTTACCTCGTCGGTTCTGTGGTGATCTCGTATTTCGCGGCGATGGGAATCAGTGTCCTGGTATTCCAATACCTACTCCACCAGCCATTGCACTGGAGTGTGCCGCCATTGGCGTTCGTGGTGCTGGTCGCGGTGGGCGCCGACTACAACATGCTGCTGGTGTCGCGATTGCGCGACGAGTCTCTGCGCAGCGTGCGGTACGGCGTTATTCGCACCTTGGGCTCGACGGGTGGCGTGATCACCGCCGCGGGCCTCATCTTCGCGGCCTCTATGGCGGGTCTGCTGTTCTCCAGCATCGGCGTCGTGGTTCAAGGCGGCTTCGTGATTGGTGTGGGGATCCTGCTGGACACCTTCGTGGTGCGCACCATTACGGTGCCTGCCATTGCAACATTGGTAGGGCAGGCGAATTTCTGGCCGTCGCGGGCCGGGCGCGCACACGTGATGTATGTGAAACTACGAACCGAAGCGGGGCGATAGGAGTGGAGATGAAGAAACTCCTAGCTGGACTTGCACTGCTGGTGACCGCCAGCGTCACAGGATCTTTCGGCATCGTCGGGAGCGCGTGGGCCGATGACTCGCTGTCGCCCAGACCGCCGGCCCCCGGGAATCCGGACCGTGGAACCGCATACGCCTTGGGCGGGGCTCACGTTCTCGGTATTCCCTATGACGAGTACATCCGGATGACGGGTGAGCAGTGGTTCCCGGGCCTGAAGCGGGTGAAGGTCGACTACCCGGCAGGACAGGTTCAGGGCCACACCCTGGAACGTCTCTTCCCCGGTATCGGCCCGATCGGTGAGCAGATCTATCCCGGTCTGGGGCTGGACGGTCCCAGCATCGGCGAGTCGGTCGACCAGGGAGAGGGAAACCTCGATGCCGCCATCCGCAAAGGCGGCAAAGGCACGGCGATGGGGCTGTCCGAGGGAGCGCTCGTGCTCAATGCCGTGAAGGCGCGACTGGCCAATGATCCGACGGCTCCGCCGCCAGACCAACTGACCTTTGCGACGTTCGGCGACCCGATCGCCAAGAGCCCCTTCGGTGAGAGTTTCCTGACCCAGAACTTTCCCGTCGGCAGCGTCGTACCGTTCATGGACTACCGCATCCCGGCTCCTGTGGAGAGTCAGTACCACACCGACCAATTCGTCTCGGCCTACGACAGCATCGCCGACTGGCCCGACCGGCCCGACAACTGGATGAGCGTCATCAACGCGATCGCGGGGCTCGCTACCGGTCACACCGCGATTGCGTTCACCAATCCGAGCAATGTTCCGCCGCAGAACATCCGGACGACGGTCAATTCGAAGGGTGCGACGACGACGACGTACCTGGTCCCCGAGGAGCACCTGCCGCTGGTGTTGCCCTTCAAGTACCTGGGATATGACCAGAACACGCTCAATCAGCTGGATGCGGTGCTGCTGCCCATGGTCAATGCGGGTTATTCGCGAAACGACGATCCGGCGACCGCTCCGGTCACGGTGGACCCGGTGCACGGTTTCGACCCGGCGGAAGTCACCGCACCGGCAAACGAGGCGACGTTCGGCGGCGGCGCCGATCCCATGTCGGAGATCGTCAAGGCCGCGATGTCCGTGCTGAACCCCAAGGGTGCAGGCTGATTACGACACCGAGCCGACGGATTCGACTAGTTACGGACGTGATGTGATGTCTACCCAATCATCTATTCTCTCGATGCTGCACGGGCGTGCCAGCCTGCGTCCCGACGATGTGGCCTTCACGTTCACCGACTACGAATACGACCCGGCGGGCGTTGCGAAGAGTCTTACGTGGGCGCAGCTGTCCCGCCGGACCATGAACGTGGCACGTGAGATCCGGCCTCATGGGGAGGTGGGTGATCGGGCACTGATCCTGGCGCCGCAGGGCCTGGAATACATCCTGGCCTTCCTGGGAGTCATGCAGGCGGGGCTTATCGCCGTTCCGCTACCGCTGCCCCATCGCGGCGCGAGCCATGATCGCGTGAGTGCGGTTGTTGCGGATACGACGCCGGTGGTTGTTCTCACGACGTCCGCTGTCGCGCAGGATGTCGGCGACTACGTCGATCAGTCAGACATGGACACCGCACCGAAGATCGTGGCAATCGATGCGCTGAATCTGGATGCCGAAGGCGAACCGAGCACCGAGACGGCTGAGTTCCCCAGCACGGCGTATCTGCAGTACAGCTCCGGTTCGACGCGGTTGCCCACCGGGGTGATGATCTCGCACCGCAACCTTCACGTGAATTTCGAGCAGCTGATGCGCGGCTTGTTCGCGGATGCGAGTGTGGCATCCGTAACCGACAGGACGATTGTGTCGTGGTTGCCCTTCTACCACGACATGGGATTGGTGCTGGGTGTCTGCGCACCCATCCTGGGGGGTTACCGCGCGGCCCTGACGAGTCCGGTTGCCTTCTTGGAGAAACCATCCAGATGGGTACGGGCACTCGCCGAGAATCCCGGTGCCTTTTCCGCCGCGCCGAACTTCGCGTTCGACCTGGCCGCCCGTAAGACCAAGGACGCCGATCTCGCGGGACTCGACCTCGGCGGGGTGCTGGGCATCATCAACGGCGCGGAGCGGGTCGACCCGGCCACCCTGGAACGCTTTGCAGATCGGTTTGCCCACTTCAATTTCCGCGACCATATGCTGCGGCCCTCGTATGGTCTGGCGGAGGCGACCGTCTACGTGGCGAGTGGCACTTGGAGTGACTCGTCGGGGGCTGTCGCCTTCGATACCGATGAATTGTCGGTCGGTCGCGTCAAGCAGTGCTCGGCCGGGAAGGGCTCAGCGCTCGTCAAGTACAAGTTGCCGCAATCACCGGTGGTGCGCATCGTCGACGTCGACACAGGCCAGGAATGCGCGCAGGACGTGGTGGGCGAGATCTGGGTGCACGGCGACAACGTCGCGGCCGGGTACTGGCGCCGGTCGCCAGAGGAGCAGCAGTGTTTCGGTGCCACCCTCGCCGATCCAACGCCCGGTACGGTTGCCGGGCTCTGGTTGAAAACCGGCGATCTGGGCTTTGTCTCCGGCGGTGAGCTGTTCATCGTCGGGCGCATCAAGGATCTGCTGATCATCCGCGGGCGCAATCACTACCCCGAGGACATCGAGGCGACGGTCCAGCAGATCACCGGTGGCCGGGTCGCGGCGATCTCGGTTCCGGTGAACAGCACCGAGAAGCTGGTCACCGTCATCGAGGTCAAGAAGCGGACGGAGTCCACAGTCGAGGCCGTGCACTGGTTCAGCGCGGTCAAGAGCGACGTCACCTCCGCGATCTCTAATGCACACGGGTTGAATGTCGGGGATCTCGTGCTCGTGCCTCCCGGGTCGATCCCCACGACGACGAGCGGCAAGATCCGGCGCGCCGCCTGCGCAGAGCAGTACCAGCAGGACGAATTCACTCGGTTGGACGCCTCGTAGTCGACGGCTCGCGCAGTCACAGACCGACGAATCCGACGACGAACAGCACACAGCCGACCGTGGCCAACAGGGCGGCGGCTTCACGGCGGTGCCTCGCCCGCAGCCAATCGTGCAGTGTCGAAAGCGTGGCCCGGGTGCGGTCCGGAGCCACCAGGTAACAGATCAGCGGGATCTCGACGAGCCCGAACGCCACTACGTTGAACAGAAGTAACGCGCCGACCTGCGTGGCGGCCGCCGTGCCCGACGCGACGATGAGCATCAGCGCGGCAAGATAGTCCACCGACGGCAGTGCAATGCCGAGGCCGGCGACGCCGGCCGTCCACAGTGAATGTCCGTTGAGCAGTTGCCGGGTGCGCATCGCGAGCTGTCCCGGTTCGCGGTCGGCTTTCGGCCCGACCAGGCCCGCGGCCACAGCCGCCGCGACCACCAGCACCAGCGCACCCACCACCATCTGCATTCTGGGCAACGTGAAATGAGCGAACCCCAAGGCTGGTCGCAGGACGAACAGCACTGTCATACCCACCACGGTGCCCATCGTGAAACCGCCGGCGAGGAACGTGAGGAGTTGCAGCAGCGGTCGGGGTCGGTTGAGCATCAGGACCGTCATACCGATCCGAAACGGCTCCAGGCTGACCGCAGCGGCCATCACCAGCAACGGCGTGATCCACATGTTGATTCAGCGGTCGCCCGGCTACCCGTCCAGACGAAAACGTTCACACAGCATGGAAGGAATCGACACGTTGGGCATGGCGTCAGGCTACTCAAACCGCTCGGCGGCGGGGCGGCCAAGTTCGGTTCACGGCGAACTTGACGGTGGCCGGTGTGTGACGCTGCATGTGAAGATGGAGGTGATATGAGTGCTACAGATTTGAGCCCGACGTCGCTGCGTGAGGCGTTCGGTCATTTCCCAACCGGTGTCATCGCGATCGCCGCCAAGGTGGATGGCGCGCTGATCGGTCTGGCTGCTAGCACTTTCGTCCCGGTATCTCTGGACCCGCCGCTGGTGTCCTTCTGTGTGCAGAACAGTTCCAACACGTGGCCGAAGCTCAAGGGGTTGCCGGCCCTTGGCATCAGTGTGCTTGGCGAGTGCCATGACGCTGCCGTGCGCACGTTGGCGGCCAAGACCGGCGACCGCTTCGCGGGGCTGGAGACCGAATCACGCGAATCGGGTGCGGTGTTCATCCACGGCACCAGCGTGTGGTTGGAGAGCGCCATCGAACAGTTGGTGCCCGCCGGCGATCACACCATTGTGCTACTGCGGGTCAGCGAGATCACCGTACACTCCGACATCGCACCGATCGTGTTCCATCGCAGTGCATTTCGTCGGCTGGGTGAGGACTGACTAGGTGGCTCAGGGGCGTTCGGAGAGTTCCTCGCGATAGCCGGTGATTCGTTGTTCGATCTCGGCGGCGTCTTCCGGCCGGCCTTCCTTGCGGGCCAGATCCGCGCGGGCCGAAAGTTGGCGGATCGCCGTACGGATGTCGTTGACGCTGTAAGTCTGTCGCATGCTCATCGGCTGCCTTTCGACTTTGATTGGCTGCTCTCGACGAGCCTACGCCGCCTCGGCATCGAACACTGGCTGTTGTTGTCCTAGCGCTTGAAGAGCTTGTTGCCCAGCCACACGATCGGGTCGTACTTGCGGTCCACCACACGTTCTTTCATCGGGATCAGCGCGTTGTCGGTGATCTTGATGTTTTCCGGGCAGACCTCGGTGCAGCACTTGGTGATGTTGCAGTAGCCCAGCCCGAACTCGTCCTGAGCCATGTCCCGGCGGTCGACGGTATCCAGCGGGTGCATGTCCAGTTCGGCAATCCGCATGTGGAAACGCGGACCGGCGAAGGACTTCTTGTTCTCATCGTGGTCACGGATCACATGGCAGACGTTCTGACACAGGAAGCACTCGATGCACTTACGGAATTCCTGGCTGCGGTTGACGTCCTCCTGCTGCATGCGGTATTCACCGGGCTGCAGATCCTTGGGCGGCGTGAACGACGGGATCTCGCGGGCCTTCTGGTAGTTGAACGACACATCGGTGACCAGGTCGCGCATGATCGGGAAGGTGCGCAGCGGCGTCACGGTCACGGTCTCGGCCGGGTCGAACGTCGACATCCGCGTCATGCACATCAACCGTGGGCGGCCGTTGATCTCGGCCGAACAAGACCCGCACTTGCCCGCCTTGCAGTTCCACCGCACCGCCAGATCGGGCGTTTGGGTGGCTTGCAGCCGGTGGATGATGTCGAGCACCACCTCGCCGTCGTTGACCTCGACGGTGTAGTCCTGCAAGCCGCCGCCTGTGTCGTCGCCGCGCCAGACCCGCAGACTCGCGTCGTATTTAGCCATCTCAGCCCTTCCAATCGGGGTGCTCGGCCAGTTCCTGCTGGGTGTAGTACTTCTCCAGTTCCGACAGCTCGAAGGTGGCCAGCAGGTCGGCCCGCATCGGGGCTTGCGATTCCGGTGTCACCAAGACGTCCGGGACCAGCGCATCACCGGCCTCATCGTCGACGGTCCGGCATACCAGCAGCGTGTTGCGCCAATTGGCGTCCATGCTCGGGTAGTCGTCGCGGGTGTGTCCGCCCCGGCTTTCGGTGCGCGCCAACGCGGCCTTCGCGACGCATTCACTGACCAGGAGCATGTTGCGCAGGTCGATTGCCAGGTGCCAGCCGGGATTGAAGACCCGTCCGCCCTGGACACTGACGTTGTGCACACGGCGGCGGAGCTCGGCGAGCTTGTCGAGCGCTTCTTCGATCTCGGCTTCCCTGCGGATGATGCCGACGAGGTCGTTCATCGACTGCTGTAACTCGGCGTGCAATGCGTACGGGTTCTCGGGCCGCTCGTGTTCCTCGAATGGCGCCAACGCGGTTGCGACGGCTTCTCCGATCGAGGCGTCGGAGACCTTCGGCCGCTCCGGCAACGCCCGCACGTAGTCGGCGGCACCGAGCCCGGCGCGGCGGCCGAACACCAGCAGGTCCGACAGTGAGTTCCCGCCCAGCCGGTTCGAGCCGTGCATTCCGCCCGAACACTCACCAGCTGCGAACAGGCCGGGGGTGATGGCGCCACCGGTGTCCGGGTCGACCTCGATCCCGCCCATCACGTAGTGGCAGGTCGGCCCGACCTCCATCTCGTCCTTGGTGATGTCGACCTCGGCGAGCTCCATGAACTGGTGGTACATCGACGGCAGCCGCCGTTTGATCTCCTCGGTCGGCATGCGGGATGCGATGTCCAGATACACCCCGCCGTGTGGTGAGCCGCGACCCGCCTTCACCTCGGAGTTGATTGCGCGAGCCACCTCGTCGCGGGGGAGCAGGTCAGGGGTGCGCCGGGCCGAGTCGTTGTCTTTGAGCCACTGGTCGGCTTCTTCCTCGGTCTCGGCGTACTGGCCTTTGAACACCGCGGGGATGTAGTCGAACATGAACCGCTTGCCCTCGGAGTTCTTGAGCACCCCGCCGTCGCCGCGAACCCCCTCGGTGACCAGGATGCCCTTCACCGACAGCGGCCATACCATGCCGGTGGGGTGGAACTGGATGAACTCCATGTTGATCAGGGTCGAGCCAGCGCGCAGCGCCAGCGCATGCCCGTCGCCCGTGTACTCCCACGAATTCGACGACACCTTGAACGACTTGCCGATGCCGCCGGTGGCCAGCACGATCGCGGGGGCCTCGAACAGCACGAAATTGCCGCTCTCGCGGTAATAGCCGAACGCCCCGGCCACTCTTTTCTCTGGCCCGGCATTGTCCAACATCAGTTCGGTGATCGCGGTTTCGTGGAACACCTTGATGCGCGCCTCGTAGTCGCCGAGTTCGCGCTTGTCCTCCTGCTGTAGTGAGACGATCTTCTGCTGCAGGGTGCGGATGATCTCCAGGCCGGTGCGATCGCCGACGTGCGCAAGCCTCGGGTAAGTGTGGCCACCGAAGTTGCGCTGGCTGATCTTGCCGTCCTTGGTGCGGTCGAACAGCGCTCCGTAGGTCTCCAGTTCCCAGACCCGGTCCGGGGCTTCCTGCGCATGCAGTTCGGCCATCCGCCAGTTGTTGAGGAACTTGCCGCCGCGCATGGTGTCACCGAAGTGCACCTGCCAGGAGTCCTTGGTGTTGACGTTGCGCATCGCCGCGGCGCAGCCGCCCTCGGCCATCACCGTATGTGCCTTGCCGAACAGCGATTTGGTCACCACTGCAACTCGCAGACCCCGCTCGCGGGCCTCGATCACCGCGCGCAGTCCCGCGCCGCCGGCACCGATCACGACAACGTCGTATTGATGCCGTTCCAGTTCAGCCATCTATATCCCCACTACTTTGTTCATTCTGAATTGCATTGTCAGCCAACAAATCTCAAGTCAGAGATGGTCCCACTGGCGACCAGCATGATGTAGAAGTCGGTGAGCATCAGGGTGCCCAGCGTGATCCACGCGAACTGCATGTGCCGAGTGTTGAGCTTGGAGATCTGGGTCCAGATCCAATACCGGACCGGATGTTTCGAAAAGTGCTTGAGGCGCCCGCCGGTAACGTGCCGGCAGGAGTGGCAGGAGACGGTGTACACCCACAGGAGGGTGACGTTGATGACCAGGATCAGGTTGCCCAGACCGAATCCGAAACCGCTGGGGGTTGCCTCGGAGTGGAACGCCACGATTGCGTCGTAGGTGTTCACCAGCGAGATCAGCACTGCGACGTAGAAGAAGTACCGGTGGGCGTTCTGCACGATCAGCGGAAGACGGGTCTCCCCGGTGTATTTCGCGTGTGGCTCGGCTACCGCACAGGCGGTCGGTGACTGCCAGACCGACCGGTAGTAGGCCTTGCGGTAGTAGTAGCAGGTCAGCCGGAACGCCAACAGGAACGGCAGAGAGATGAAGGCCATCGGGATGAACCAGGGCAGGGCGCCGACCCAGTGCCCGAAATGGCTCGCTCCTGGAGCGCACGCGGTGCTCACGCACGGCGAGTAGAACGGCGTCAGGTAGTGGTACTGCGGAACCCAGTAAGCGCTGCCCCAGAACGCGCGGATGGTGGCGTAAATGACGAACGTCGCCAGTCCGAGATCTGTCAGCAGCGGCGCCTGCCACCACCGGTCGGTCCGCAGTGTGCGCTGCGAAATCTGGGCGCGCGTGGGGGAGAAGACCCCGGTCGCACGACGGTCAGCGGTGTGTGCGCTCACGGTTCCCTTTCGTCAGGTTCAGTTGTTGGGTGAGGCGTCAACTGCCCGCGGCGTCGCCACTAGCCGCTGACGCCGCCGTCGCTGATGTCTCCCCAGAATTCGCTGTCGTATTGGGTGTCGGGGATCGCGATCTTCTCGGGGTCCTGCCGCAGCCGGGTGACACCGTGGCGCATCTCGAGTTCTTCGGCATCGATGTCGAGTCGGTCGATGTCGAGCAGGATGCGTTCGGCATCATTGACTACGCGACGCGTGGCCGGTGAGTCGCCATACTTGGCCGCCAGTGTTGTGACACAACGACGCATCTCGTCTATGAGGTTGTGCAGTTCGGCGAATTCGGAGTTGGGCATGTGACCTCCTTGGGCTGAAGGTGTCATGAATCACATTACGACAACTGTGCTAGCTGCATCATGAGTTGAGAGTGACGCGGGTCACGTTGAGTGGAGGTTTGAGCATGTCCCGACAAGTTCTGTCCCAACAGGTTCTGCAGGATCGCGCGAGGGCTCTGCTGGCGTTGCATCGGCCGGGCAATCCGGTGGTTTTGCCGACAGTCTGGGACGCCTGGTCTGCGAAAACCGCCGTTGATGCGGGCTTCGCGGCGTTGACGCTGGGCAGCCACCCGGTGGCCGATTCGGTCGGGAAAGCCGACGGTGAGGGCATGTCGTTCGATGATCTGACCACGCGGGTTGCCCAGATCAGCGGTGCGATCGACGTGCCGGTCTCGGTCGATATCGAGTCTGGATACGGCGAGACGCCGCGGCGGCTCATCGACGGTCTGCTGGACGCGGGTGCGGTCGGGCTGAACATCGAGGACACCGTGCACAAGGAGGGCAAGCGGCTGCGCGGGCCCGAGGAGCATGCCGCGCTGGTCGGTGAACTGCGCAACGCCGCCGACGCGGCCGGGGTGCATGTCGTGATCAACGCCCGCACCGATCTGTTCTTGCGCCAGGACGGTTCGGAGGCTGATCGCGTAGAACGTGCGGTGGCGCGGCTCAAGCTGGCCGCCGAGGCCGGTGCCGACTGCCTATACCCTGTGGGGCGTCATGATCCGGAAACCATGCGACAGTTGACATCTGAGCTGCCGCTGCCCGTCAATGCGATCGCGATACCGGAGTCCGACGATCCGGCGTCATTCGGCCCGCTCGGGGTGGGCCGAATCAGCTTTGGACCGTTCCTGCAGCGGGCGCTGACCGGGACTGCGAACGAGATCCTGGTCCGCTGGCGCTGAACCTTCCCTGTCTGTGAACGCGGGGATCTGAGCCGCCGATAGCGAAGGCCGGTGGAACTGCTTGAGTTCCACCGGCTTTGCTGTCTTCCTAGTTGCTCGAGATCTCGATGCACCGTGGCTCGGTGCCGGTGTAGGCCCCGGCCACCCGGACGGTCAGCACTCCGGCGTCGTAGGACGCGGTGATCGCGTCGTCGCCTTCCTTACCGACCTCGGCGGCCGGGCTGAAGTCCTTGATCCAGTCGGTGCCAACCGGACGTCCGGCAACTTGAGTGAACCACGCTCATGTTCCCGGTGGTTGTTCGTCGTCAGCGAAGTCACCCGAGCCTGATTACGCGCTGCCAGTCCGGCCGTGCCGGTTCCCGACGCTGCCGACGACCTGCTCGCCGCCCCGCCACACCGCCTCGATCAATGGCACGCCTGGCCGGTAGGCCAGGTGTACATGCGAATTCGCGTCCAGCAGTACGGCATCCGCGCGAGCGCCGACGGCCAGATGTCCGACGTCGGTGCGGCGCAGCGCGCGTGCTCCACCCATGGTCGCCGACCACAGTGCTTCGTCAGGCGTCATCTTCATGTCCCGCACTGCCACCGCGATGCAGAACGGAATATTGGTGGTGAAACCCGAACCCGGATTGCAGTTGCTGGCCAACGCCACGGTGACACCTGCGTCGAGGAGCCGCCGGGCATCCGGATAGGGCTGACGGGTGGCGAATTCGGTGGCAGGCAACAGCGTGGCCACGGTGTTGCCTGAGGCAAGTGCGGCGATGTCGTCGTCATCGAGGAAGGTGGCGTGATCGGCTGAGGCGGCGCCGAACTCCACGGCGATTTGCACACCCGGGCCCGGGCCGAGCTGGTTGGCGTGCACGCGGGGGATGAGGCCCCGCTCGACTCCGGCCGTGAGGATCTTCCGGGTCTGGTCACCGTCGAACGCGCCACGCTCGCAGAACACGTCGATCCATTTCGCGGCGGGCGCACAGGCGTCGACCATGGCCGTGCACACCAACTCCACGTAGTCGTCGGGACGGTCGGCGTATTCGGGCGGCACCAGATGGGCCCCGAGGAAGGTGACCTCGTCGGTGAACTCGGCGGCGAGCTGCAGACTCTGCATCTCGGTCTCGACGGTGAGTCCGTAGCCCGACTTGCACTCGTTGGTGGTGGTTCCGGAGCGCCGCGACTCCGCGACCAGGCGCCCCACGTTGGCGCGCAGCTCGGTGGTGCTCGCCGCGCGCGTGGCGTTGACAGTGGTGTTGATTCCGCCGGCGCTGTAGGGCGTTCCGGCCATGCGTGCGGCGAACTCGGCCGAGCGGTCACCGCTGAAGACCAGGTGGCTGTGGCTGTCCACGAACCCGGGTATGACGGCCCGGCCGTCGGCGTCGACCCGGTCGTCGGTATCCGGTGCCGCGCCGCGCGGGCCGACCCATGCCACCACGCCGTCGTCGAAAACCAGGGCGGCCTCCTCGATCAACCCGACCAGGCCGGCCTGCTGTGTCGGGTCGTTGGTCACCAAGGTGCCGATGTTGTCGATCAGAAGACTACTCAACAGACCACCGCTCTGATCGAATCATGCAGCGCCGCAGTAATATCCGTGACTTGGGTGTGTCGTCGCTGCTCGACCACGCGGCGTCCGCCGACCACCACATCGGTCACATCGGCTGCGGACGCGGCGAACACCACCGACTCCAGCAGCGTGGCGGCGTCCGCGCCGGCCATCCGCACGGAGTCGAGCGTGACGGTGACGAAGTCGGCGAGCGCACCCGCTTGGATCCGGCCCGCCTCGGGCCAGCCCAGCGACGCGTGCCCGTCGGACGTCGCAGCATGCATCAGCTCGGCCGCCGGCCAGTGCCCGCGGCACTCGGTGCGCAGCCGCTCGTCGAGTTCCATGGCCCTCGCCTCCTCGAAGAGGTCCACGATGGCGTTACTGTCACTGCCGAGGGTCAGAAGCCCACCGGCATCGGACAGATCGCGTGCCCGGCCGATACCGTCGGCGAGATCCCGCTCGGTGGTCGGCGCCATACACACGTAGGTGTGCGAACCGGCCAGCGAGGCAATGTCGTCGTCGGTGAGGTGGGTGGCATGCACCGCGGTGGATAGCGACCCCAGGGCACCGTGTTCACTCAACAGCTGGGTCGGGGTGCAGCCGTGTGCCGCGATACAAGCCTCGTTCTCCGCGCGCTGTTCGGACATGTGGAAATGCAGCGGAGCACCGTGGTCGTGGGCCCATTCGGCGACGGTGCCGAGTTGATCGGCCGGAACTGCACGCACTGAATGGATTGCGGCGCCGATGCGGGCGTGGCGGGTGGGAGCCAACCGCTCGACGCGGTCGGCCCATGCGGCGGCGGTGCCATCGGTGAACCGCACCTGCGGGCCATGCAGATCGACACCGAAACCGCCTGTCAGATAACAGGTGTCGAGCAATGTGATCCGGATTCCGGCGTCGGCGGCCGCGGCGATGAGCGCCTCGCCCAAGGCGTTCGCTTCTGGGTAGGGTGTCCCGTCCGGGCTGTGGTGTACGTAGTGGAATTCGCCGACACAGGTGATTCCGGCCAGGGCCATCTCGGCGTACACCGCGCGGGCCAGTGCATGGTACGAGTCCGGGTCCAGCCGGCCGGCCACGGTGTACATGTCTTCGCGCCAGGTCCAGAACGTCCCACCGCCACGGTGGGTGCGTCCGCGCAGGGCGCGGTGAAACGCGTGGCTGTGCGCGTTGGCCAGGCCGGGCAGCGTGACACCCGGCAGGTGGATCGTGTCGGCTGGACGGTCCTGCCCAGCCGACACCGAGGTGATCCTCTCGCCGTCAACCTCGATGAGCACCCGATCGCTGACCTGGTCGCCACCGAGCCAGGCGTAATCGGCGAAATATCGACTCACCGACTCACCCATTCACCAATTCCCGCAACACCTTGGTCAGCGCCACTACTCCGGCGACGCAGTCCTCGTCGGAGGCGTGCTCGGCCGGGCTGTGGCTCACGCCAGTTGGGTTGCGTACGAACAGCATTGCCGTTGACACGTGCGCCGAAAGGATCCCGGCGTCGTGGCCGGCCCCCGTCGGTAACTGGGGGGCACCGTCGAGCCACGCGCTGATTCGGTCTCGTAGCCCGTTATCGAATCCGACGACGGGCGAATACGACTCGCGCGTCACGGTGCACGTCGCACCGTGTTCGGCGGCTGCTGCCTCGCCCGCCGCGGTGACCTCCGAAACCAACTTCTCCAGCACCATGTCGTCGGCCGCACGGGCGTCCAGCCAGCCGTGGACTGCTGAGGGAATCGCGTTGACGCCGTTGGGAATGACGAGAACCTTGCCGAAGGTGGCCAGGGCGCCAATGCGCGCAGCCGTGTCTCGGGCGGCGAGCACGCTGCTCGCGAACGGCAACATGGGGTCGACGCGGTCGTCCACGCGTGTCGTGCCGGCATGGTTCGCCTCGCCGAGGAATTCGAACCGCCACCGACCGTGCGGCCAGATGGCGGTCGCAACTCCTACCGCGGCGTCCATGTCGACCAGCGCCCGGCCCTGTTCGACGTGAAGTTCGACGAACACCCCGATGCGCTCGAGTGCCTGCTCATCGCGGCCCAGCTCGTCGGGATTCACACCGGCAGCGCGCATCGCGTCGCCCAGCGTCACGCCGTCGGCGTCCTTCAGTTCGCGGGCCCGGTCGGGTTCGATCACGCCGGTCAGCAGCCGGCTGCCCATGCAGGCGACGCCGAACCGGGCGCCCTCCTCGTCGGCGAAATTGGTCACCGCGAACGGACGTGCAGGCTCAACCCCTTGCGCGCGAAGCTCGTCGACTGCCAGGAAAGCCGAGACAACGCCCAGCGGACCGTCGTAGGCGCCGCCGTCGGGCACGCTGTCGAGGTGGCTTCCGGTCACCACGGCATCCGGTCCCGGCTCGCCCCACCATGCCCACTGGTTACCGTTGCGGTCTTCCTGGTAGGACAGGCCGCGCTGGTTGGCCTGCTCGACGAACCATGCGCGCACCTCGTGATCGGCGGTGTTCCAGGCGAATCGGCGGTAACCACCGGTGCCCGGGTCGCGGCCGATCGGTGTGAGCGATGCCCACAGCGATACGAATCGCTCCGAGAGATTGCGCTGACTCATTTTGTCCTCCTCGTGTACGGGCACTAGCCCTCCTTCATCGGGATCCGGACGCCGCGTTCCTTCGCGACCTCCTCGGCCCGCTCGTAACCCGCATCGACGTGGCGGATGATGCCCATGCCCGGATCGTTGGTCAGCAGTCGGGAAAGTTTCTGTGCTGCAAGCTCAGTCCCGTCGGCAACACCGACCTGCCCGGCGTGGATGGACCGGCCGATGCCCACGCCGCCGCCGTGGTGGATCGACACCCACGCCGCACCGGACGACGTGGCGGTCAGGGCGTTGAGTAGCGGCCAGTCGGCGATCGCGTCGGATCCGTCGAGCATCGACTCCGTCTCTCGGTAGGGGCTGGCCACCGAGCCGCAGTCCAGGTGGTCACGGCCGATGACGATCGGTGCCGACACCTTGCCACTGGCCACCAGGTCGTTGAACAGCACGCCGGCCTTGTCGCGTTCGCCATAACCCAACCAGCAGATGCGGGCGGGCAAGCCTTGGAACGCGATGCGTTCACGGGCGCCGCGCATCCACTTGTGCAGGCGGTCGTCGTCCGGGAACAGGTCCATGATGGCGTTGTCCGTGGTGTAGATGTCCTCGGGGTCACCTGACAGCGCGACCCAGCGGAACGGGCCCTTTCCCTCGCAGAACAGCGGGCGGATGTAGGCGGGAACGAAACCGGGGAATTCGAAAGCCCGGTTGTAGCCGCCGAGTCGGGCCTCATCACGGATCGAGTTGCCGTAGTCGAACACCTCGGCGCCACCGTCCTGAAACTCGACCATGGCCTTGACCTGATTGGCCATGGATTCGCGGGCCCGGTCGGTGAATTCGTCGGGTTTCTTTTCCGCATAGTCGTGCCAATCCTCGAGGTCGATGCCCTCCGGCAGGTACGACAGTGGATCGTGTGCGCTGGTCTGGTCGGTGACCAGATCGATCGGCACGCCACGGCGCAGCAACTCGGGGAAGATCGTGGCGGCGTTGCCGACGAGGCCGATCGACCGGGCTTGCTTGTTGGTCCGGGCGTCGACAGCCTTCTTGATCGCGTCCTCGAGGTCGTCGGCGACCTCGTCCAGGTAGCGGTGTTCGACGCGACGACGCAGCCGGGATTCGTCGACGTCGACAATCAGGCAGGCACCTCCGTTGAGGGTCACCGCCAGTGGCTGCGCGCCGCCCATACCGCCGCAGCCACCGGTCAGCGTCAGGGTTCCGGCCAGGGTGCCGCCGAAACGCTTTTCCGCTGCGGCAGCGAAGGTTTCGTAGGTACCCTGCACGATCCCCTGGGTGCCGATGTAGATCCACGAACCGGCGGTCATCTGTCCGTACATGGTCAGGCCGAGGTGCTCCAACCGCCGGAACTCGGGCCACGTGGCCCAATCGCCGACCAGGTTCGAATTGGCGATCAGCACCCGTGGGGCCCATTCATGGGTCTGAAACACGCCGACCGGCTTGCCGGACTGCACCAGCATGGTCTCGTCAGGAGCCAGGGTCTCCAGGGTGCGCACCATGGCGTCGAAGCTGGCCCAGTTGCGGGCGGCTCGTCCGGTGCCGCCGTAGACGACGAGGTCGTCCGGCCGTTCGGCGTTTTCCGGATCCAGGTTGTTCATCAGCATGCGCAGCGGGGCCTCTGTGTACCAGCTGCGAGCAGTTCGGGTAGTACCGCGGGGGGCACGTACTGGACGGGCGCCTTCCATGTGATCTCTCCCTTGAACCTCGTTGGTAGAGCGGCTAATCGAGAAACGGATTGCGGTCTGCGGCGCGCTGGTCGAACTCCTCTAGCCGGAGTTGGCCAGTTGCCGGCCTTCGATCAGCATGTTGAACCAGCGTCGAACGTTGGCCGCAGCTGCTGGTGTCCGCCCTGTCGGCATCGTCCCTCGATTCGACGGTGTTAGCCGAATGTGCACTGTGAATGAAGACCTGTTCAAGATCCCTGGCCGATATCTACTGAATAGTCACACTAACCTGGAAGTCGATACTGAATGTGTGCATTCATCGAGCTGTAGCGGGACGTCGCGGTACCCGCGATCGGCTCGACCACCATCAAAATCGCCCGCAACTCTCCGGTGCCGGTCCATCGTGGTTCCGTGAGGCCTCACACCCATTCGGTAGGGAGAATCAGATGAACAGCACGCTGCCCCGGGTCATCGTCGGTCAGGGGCCGGTTTCGGAGGCTGACGTCGTTGCCGTCGCCCGGCACGGCGTGGGCGTGGAACTCGGTAGCGACGCGCTTGCTGCGATCGCAGAGGCGCGCGCCATCATCGATGCACTGGCCCTCGATGTGAGACCGCACTACGGGGTGTCGACCGGTTTCGGTGCGCTGGCCAGTGTGCACATCCCGCTCGACCAGCGGGTGCAGTTGCAGCGCTCCCTGATCCGGTCGCATGCGGCCGGATCAGGGCCCGAGGTAGAGCGTGAGGTGGTCCGCGCGCTCATGCTGCTGCGGCTTTCGACGCTGGCCACAGGATGCACCGGGGTGCAGGCGGAAATCGCCACCACCATGGCTGCCCTGCTCAATGCGGGGATCACGCCCGTCGTGCGGGAGTACGGTTCGCTGGGCTGTTCGGGTGATCTGGCGCCGCTGGCACACTGCGCGCTCGCGCTTCTCGGTGAGGGTGACGTGCGCGACGCCGCAGGCAACCTGCGGGCGTCCGCAGATGCGATGCGTGAGGTCGGCATTGAGCCGATCGAGCCTGCGGAAAAGGACGGACTGGCGCTGATCAATGGCACCGACGGCATGCTCGGCATGCTGCTGCTGGCCTGCCATGACTTCGACATGCTGCTGCGTTGCGCCGATCTGACGGCGTCGATGAGCGTCGAGGCGATGCTCGGTACCGACCGCGTGTTCGCGGCCGATCTGCAGGCCTTACGACCCCAGCCGGGCCAGGCCGTGGCGGCCGCGAATATGCGTGCGCTGCTGGCGAATTCCCCGATCGTGGCGAGCCACGTGGGTCCAGACTGTACCTACGTCCAGGACGCATACTCGATGCGGTGCGCACCTCAGGTCGCCGGTGCCGCGCGTGACACCCTTGCCCACGCCCGCACCATCGCCGGCTACGAACTGGCCTCGGCGATCGACAACCCGGTCGTCACGATCGACGGTCGAGTGGAGTCCAACGGCAACTTCCACGGTGCGCCGGTCGCCTACGTGCTGGACTTCCTGGCCATTGCAGTCGCCGATGTGGCGTCGATGAGTGAACGGCGTACCGACCGGATGCTCGACGTGGCACGGTCGCGCAATCTGCCGCCGTTCCTGGCCCATGACGCGGGCGTCGACTCCGGTCACATGATCGCGCAGTACACCCAGGCGGCGATCGTGTCCGAGCTCAAGCGGCTGGCCGTGCCCGCCAGCGTCGACTCGATCCCGTCGAGCGCGATGCAGGAGGATCATGTCTCGATGGGATGGTCTGCGGGCCGCAAACTCCGGTTGGCGATTGACGGGCTGACCCGGGTGCTCGCCATCGAATTGCTGACCGCGGCGCGGGCCATCGATCTGCGCGCACCGCTGCAGCCGGGGCCGGCGACCGGCGCTGTCGTTGCCGCGCTGCGCGAACAGGTACCCGGCCCGGGCCAAGACCGCTTCCTGTCCCGCGAGGTCGAGGCTGCCGTTGAGTTCGTCCGCAGCGGGGCCGCGGTGGCTGCGGCGAACTCGGCGCTATCGGAGCCGTTGCGCGGCGTATCGGCCGAACATTGGACAGGCGATAGCTGAGTACAGGTCTTGATTACTGAATCACTGTGACCGGCCTGAACGGTGATCTGTGTGGCGACGTGGGAAAATCTCGGCGTACACATGGCCTTTATGTCGCAGATCGTCGAGATGAACAGCAGTTGAACAAAGTGTCGACGACTCCTGGTGCAGCGGTTATGGCTAACTAGAGAAGTTCGCTGTGGACCGCTACTATCGCGTAGCGGAGTGCTTCACAAAGGGGCTGACCAGGATGACGTTTGCGGGTTCCATGGCGAAGATGGTGGGTTTGCTCGGTGCGGCCGCTGTGCTCGGCGCGGCGATCGCGCTGACGTTGCCGCTTGGTCTTGACGTGGTCGACCGCACCGGCGCGCCGATACCGTGCGGCACCGGTATGCACCCGTCCTACAACGTCGCAGCCAAGCAGGATCTGCTCAACCTGGACCAGCACACTTTGGCGGGGCCGGCGTACGCGATAAGTGACTACGCCGAACAGTGCGAGGGTTTGATCACCGAGCGCCGGACGGCGGCACTGTCGGTCGGTGGAGGCGGCGCAGTGCTATTGCTGGCTGTGCTGGCTGGGCCGTTGGTGGTCGGCGCACAGGCCTCACACCGCGGCCGGCGGGCCCAATACGCCCGCTCTGCCGAACCGGTTGGCGATCAGCCGAACCATCCCGGGGTACAAGCTCAGCGGCTCGCCGACGATATCCCCACCGGCGTAACGCAACCGATCCTGGAAGAGCCCGTCGACAAGCAGCTAGGACGCCAGCGCAATGCGGCGGCCGCTGCGCTGGCGCTGCGCGCTGGTGGCGGCATGGGTCAGTTCTATGCGATCGGCCGGTAACGGCTGACTACAGTGCCAGGCTCATCGCGCGCCGGAGGGGTCTGCGTCCACCGGAGAGTGTGGTTCGTCGACAGTCAGCCGGTAGCCACGTCTCGCCACCGTCGAAACGATATTCTTGTCTCCCAAAGCATTTCGTAGTTGTAGCACTGCTGTTTTCACGGCGTGAGTGTCGGTTTCGCTGCCGGGCAAGACGGCAAGCAGGTCGAATTCGGACACCGTCGCGCCAGGTCGGTGCGACAGCGCGCGGAGGGTCGCCATCGAAGCCGGGGACAGCGGCTTGGCCACACCGTCGATCAGCACGCAGGTACCCCGGATCTCCAGTGTGTGACCGGCCGCTTGGACGGTGCGGGCCTGCAGTATCGGCAATTCGTCGGTGATGTGACGTGCCAGCGCGCCCAACCGCATGCGTTCGGGTGCCGAGGCGGGCACCCCGAGCTGGACGAGCGGCTGAGCGGTGACCGGACCGACGCACATCGCATGCACGTCCGTGCGCAGTGCCGACACCACCTGATCGGCGATCCCCATCTCCGCGGCCCGCATCAACACCGAGGCCACGGCCGGTGCCGACGTGAAACTCACGGCGTCGAAACGTTGTTCGGCGATACCCGTCACCAATTGGTCGAATTCGCCGTCGCGTGGCGCGGGATGCCAGCGGTACACCTTGATCGGCACCACTTCCGCACCGGCACTTCGTAATTCGTCGAGGAATTCGGGGAATGGATCCCATTCGTCGGTTGCACCGTGCAACTGGACGGCGATGCGACGGCCCGCGATTCCCTGCTCGACGAGGTAGCGCAGCACCTCGCGGGAGGATTCCGAATCTGGTGACCATTCCTCTGGCAGACCAGCGGCCCGTAGTGCGCCGGTGGCCTTCGGCCCGCGGGACACGACGCGGGCCTGGCTCAGGGCGTGGGTCAGCTCAGAGTCCAAGCCCCAGCCACTCGCCGCGGCGATCCAGCCACGAAAGCCGATCCCGGTGGTGGCGACCACGATGTCGGGCGGATTTGCGATCAGTGTCTCGGTGTTGGTGCGTAGCTCATCGTCGTCGGGTAGGGGAACCATTGTGATGGCGGCTGCGCTGGTCACCGTCGCGCCGCGCCGCCTCAGCAACGTGCTCAGCTCATCGGCACGTCGGGCGGAGGTCACCGCCACACGGAAGCCGGTAAGCGGTGCCCAGCCGGGCTCGGTCATGTTTCCAGTCATGTGACGCCGCATTTCCAGTCATTATCTCGGCCATTGCCGGGGCGTGTCGGTCTGTCGGGACCATTGTGACGCCTGTCGCGGTGGACCGTGCGAGACGGTTACCAGACGTCGCCGTCGCGCCAGTCGCACGTCAATTCGGCGGTGGTGTCCAGTTCAAGGCCGTCCGGTAAATCGATGGGCAGTACGAACAACGACCGGTCGTCGCTGGGCGTGCGCGCCACGCCCGCCGGCTGCAGCACCGAGGTCGGACCTTGCCAGGCCAGCCAGCCGCGCGCCGTGTACATCGGCCGGCCTTCTTCGGATGCGCTCAGCGCACCGATCTGGTAGGCGCCGCGCAGCACCTGCTCCAGGGCGTCCATGACTGCGGTGGCCAGCCTCTGACCGCGCCAGTCCTCGCGCACCGCGACACCTTCCAGGTAACCGCAGCGCAGCGCGGTGTCGCGATAGAGCAGCCGCCGCTGGACGACCGCGCCGTGCGCGATCAGCGCACCATGACGGCAGATCAGCGCATGCATACCGCCGAGGGTGTGCTCCCAGTCGGCGTCGGTGAAGTCTCCACCGAACGCCTCAATGACCATGCGGCGGGCGTCCTCGCGGGTCTCGTGGTCAAGGTCGGAGGTATGGACCAGGCGTGCGGTGTGGATGTCCCTGACACGAGCGCCAGAATCTCCGCGGACGTGAGGAGCGCCAGAATCTCCGCGGGCGTGAGGAGCACCAGAATCCCCGGTAAGCACACCCTGTTTCTACCAGCGACGCGCGCGGGTGTCTCGGGTCGGTACCGGTCAATGGCCGGTGCGGCTCATTCGAACGGGTGCCTCGGGTGTGCCCAGTGCAGTCGGACGGTCTGACCGGGCCGCACCTGGCCCAACTTGTCGATATCCTCGTCGGTCACCACACCGATCACCGGATAGCCGCCGGTGACCGGATGGTCCGGTCCGAGGATCACCGGAAAACCGTTGGGCGGTACCTGGATTGCTCCGCGGGTAGCGCCTTCGCTGGGGAGCTGGCGGTCCGGCCAGCGGTAGTCCAACGGCATCCCTACCAGGCGCATGCCGACCCGGTCGCTGCGGTTGGTCACCAGCCAGTTGGTATGGGTGAGCACGTCGGGGTCGACGAACCAGTCGTCGCGTGGCCCGGGCACCACCCGCAGCTCGACCACCTCGTCGCTGATCGCGGCCACCGGTGCCTGATCCAACTCGGGGAACTCGTCGGTGTGCTCCCCGATGGGGAGGATGTCCCCGGGCCGCAGGGGGGTCGGGCCGATCGCCGACATCACGTCGTAGCTGCGTGAGCCGAGTACCGGCTCGACGTTGATGCCGCCGCGCACCGCGAGATAGCTGCGCAGACCGGAGTGCGGTGCGCCCAGCGAGATCACCTGACCGTCATGCACGTAGTGGATGCTGTTGGTGCCGAACGGGACTCCGTTCACCGCCGGATCGGTGTCGGCACCGGTGACGGCGATGGCGACGTCGCCGCCGCGCACCCGCGCCGAGAACCCGCCGAAGGTCACCTCGACGGTGGCGTGCTCACCCGGATTGGCCACCAGCCGGTTGGCCAGCGTGTGGGAGCGTCGGTCGGCGGCACCCGAGCGAGTGACGCCCAGGTGCGCCAGGCCGGGCCGGCCCAGGTCTTCGAGCAGTGCTAGGGGGCCGGTGCGCAGAACTTCCAATGTCGTGGTCATGTCGACTTCTCCTACGTCTGTGGCCGGTCAGCCGATTGCCCGGAACTGCACCCACATGCCGGGTGTCAGCAGCGCCGGTTTGTCGCGATCGGCATCGAACAGCACGGCGTCGGTGTGCCCGATCAACTGCCAGCCGCCCGGTGACTGCCGCGGATAGATACCGCTGAACTCGCCGGCCAGCGCGACGGACCCGGGCGGCACGCTGGTGCGCGGCTCGGCGCGGCGGGGGACCTGTAGTCGCGGGTCGCCATCCACCAGGTATGCGAAACCTGGTACAAAACCGCCGAATCCGACCCGCCACGGGGTGCCGATGTGGGCCGCAATCACCGCCGCAGGGGTCAGCCCGGTCAGAGTGGCTACTTCCTGCAGGTCGGCGCCGTCGTAGACCACATCGATCGTCAGGTCGACCTTGCCGCTCGCGGGCTGGGGCACGATCGACTCCGGCGCCAGCCGGAGCTTGCTCAGCCGCTGCCGGGCACCGGGCTGGTAGCGCGGGCTGGCGAGCTTGACCAGGATGGTGCGAGATGCTGGGACGATGTCGACGACGCCGAGCAGATCGGTCTCCTGCAGTTTGGCGGTCCACGCCAAAACCTCGGCGGTACTGTCGAACTCGAACAGCAGCCCGTGATCCCCGTATTCGTGAACTGCTGGCAAGACCAGCGCGTCCACCACATCTGATGTCACACTCATAATCCGAACTTACCTGCGAGTAGGTATGAAAGTGGCGGCTCTACGAGCCTTGCCAGAACTGCCTTACTGAAGCCTCACACCGCAAGCTGATATGTGGGCTCTCGACGCTTGATGAAAGCGATCACGCGGTAGGTGACCGGCAGCATGACCACCTCGACGGCAGTCTTGTAGAACCAGCCCAGCGCGGTGTAGGTGGCGAAGTCTTTGAAGGTCGAGATGCCGATGGCACTGGCGGCGATGCTGCAGAACACCAGGGTGTCGCCCAGCTGTCCGGCGAAGGTGGATCCGACCAGGCGGGCCCACAGGTGCTTCTCCTTGGTCCGTTCCTTGATGGCGACGACAACCCACGCATTGATGGTCTGCCCGACGATGAAGCCGGCCAGCCCGGCGACGATCAACTGCGTGTAGGCGTGCACGACATTCTCGAAGTGTTCTTCGTTGGTGTAGAAGTCCGCAGCCGGCAGGTAGATGGTCACCCAGAAGATGAATGCCGCCAGGACGTTCATCGCGAAGCCGAGGAAGATCGCGCGGCGGGCGGCCTTGAACCCGTACACCTCCGAGAGCACGTCGCCGATGATGTAGGTGAGCGGAAAGACGATGAACCCGCCGTCGGTGATGATGGGGCCGAACGCGACACCCTTGGTGGCCGTGACGTTGGAGATGATCACCAGCGCCGTGAATACCGCGACGAGTACCGGATAGTAGGCGGAGCCGATGGCCGCCGTGCCGTGGTGCTCCTGTTCTTGGGTGCTTGTCACCGGGCCATCTTGTCAGGCCAGCGCGCGGGCCAGCAGTGGCGGCAGTTGATCGGCCACCAGTGGGTAGGACAGCGGGGAGGCGAAGGCGATCGCTCCGGCCAGGTCCTTGGTGGTGAACACGTGGCGGTTGCGGGCGGTGGCCTGCAGACCGGCGATGGTGGGGTCGGCGAGCAGCGCGTCGCGGTCCTGATCGCTCTCGGTGGTCCAAATCAGCACGTCGGCGCTGTCGAGGACGGCGGCCATCTTGTCGCGGGGGATCAGCTCCTCGACCGGTGGGATGGTGAAGCCGAGTTGCGTCAGGAAGTCGGTGCGCCAGCCGGGGGTGATGGCCTGGATGCTGTCGCGGAACAGCGTGCCCTCCAGCAACAGCGCTTTCTTGCCGTTGAACTGCGGGTTGTTGGCGGCGGCGGTCTTGAACTTCTCGTCGATGCCGTTGATCAGGCCCGTCATCTGGTCGTTCTTGAACACCGCCTGGCCGATGACGGTGGCCTGGTCCTTCCAGGGCTCGAAGAAGGCATCGGCGCCCGATTGTGCGATGGTCGGGGCGATCTCGGACAGTTTCGAGTAGGTGTCGGCGTCCAGCCCGGCGTTGGTGGCGATGATGAGGTCCGGCTTGAGCTTCGTGATCTGGTCGACTTGGATACCGTCGGTCAGGCTCAGCACGGTGGGTTGGGCGCCCGCGAGTTCGGGCTGGGCCCACGGCCATACCGCGAATGGTTCATCGCCGAACCATTCGGTGACCGCGATCGGTACGACGCCGACCGCGAGGAGGTCGTCCTGGCCGGTGAAGCCGGCACTGACCACCCGTTGCGGCGCGGCCGGGACTTTTGTCTCGCCGAAGACGTGCCGGATGGTAACTGAACCGTCCTTGGCCACCTTGCCAGGTTTTTCCGGACTGCATGCGGCCACGAGCGCCATGCCCGCGGTGATAGCCAGAAACCCCCGCCGGGACACGATTGTCGGCACTTAGCCAGAGTAACTGCTTTGCAGTGGTCTCGTCACTGAAGAGTTGTCGATCGCCGTTGCGGCGACGGCTGCGAGTCGCCGGCGGCCTGCCCGCACTACCCGTACATGGATGAACTCGATTGGCGCCTTCACGACGACGAAGCTCACGTCGAAAGCGCTTCTGGCAGCAGACGTGCCAGTCATCGGTATCAGTGCGATCGGTGAGTAGCCAGTGGAACGCAATCCTCCTTGCACCGGTCGGCCGGGGGGAGGTCTGCTCTACTTATCGTCAAAGAATCTCCGCCGGCGACAAGCAATCAATTGAGGTGTCCCCGAAAGGAAGCCGGTTGCTACTACTCGCCGCGGACCCACTCCCCGTAGAACGGTGGCATTTCGGAGGCGCGGGCGGAGAACCGCGGGGCCCGCTTCTCGAGGAAGGCTCGCACACCGTCGTTGCCGTCGCCGATGCTGGTGTAGAACATGGCCAGCGAGTCCACTCGGTGTGCGTCGACCGGGTGTGGTTCGGCCGAGTTCCGGTACAGCATCTGACGCATGAGCGCGACCGACACTGGTGAGCGGTCGCGCGTCCACGCATCGGCCAGTGCCCGCGCCTCGGTGAGAAGTGCGTCAGGTTCGTGAACCGCCTGCGCCAACCCGATCTCGCGGGCAGCGTCTGCGGTGAGAATGTCGGAGCGGTATACCAGGTCCAAAGCCGTTGGCATACCGACGATCCGGGGCAGGAACCACGTCGAACATGCCTCAGGGGTGATACCGAGTTTTCCGAAGACCAGGCCGAACCGGGCGTTGGTCGACATCAGCCGGGCGTCCATCGCAAGCGTCATCGTCGCGCCGATGCCCACCGCGGCCCCGTTGATGGCGGCGATCACAGGCTTGCGGCAGGCGTAGATCGCCAGGGTCACGCGACCACCGGTATCGCGGACCCGCCGCAACTCGGGGGCGTCGAGATCGGCCAGGTCAGCCAGGGACGGCGACGTCGACTCGTCGAGGCCGAACACATTGTCTTCACTCGACAAGTCCATGCCCGCGCAGAACGCCCGGCCCTCGCCGGTGACGATGACCGCGCGGACCGCATCGTCATCGTTGACCGCCACGAAGGTCTGTTCCAACTCGTCGGCCATCTCGACGGTGAAGGCGTTGAGGTTTTCCGGGCGGTCGAGAACAACAGTGAGGATGCCGTCATCGAGCTGGTGCCGGATCGTCGTGAAGTCCACGGGTGCCCCTCCTCGGGTTTCGGTTGGTATCCAGCTTGCCTAAGCAGCGGCTCGGCGCGGCGGCGACCCCGCGGATGTGTCAGGACACCCACATCCACACGCCTAGCGCTGCCATCGTGACGGCGATGATGCCATCGAGCACGCGCCAGGTCAGCGGGGTGGCGAACAGCCCGGCGAGTCGGCGGGCACCCAGCCCGAGACCGACGAACCATACGGCACTGGCCGTGACCGCGCCCGCACCGAAAAGCCAACGCTGCTCGTGTTGTTCGTTGGCCAGCGAGCCGAGCAGGACCACCGTGTCGAGGTACACGTGCGGGTTGAGCCAGGTCAGTGCTGCGCACGTGAGGAGCACCTCGACCAGGCGGGCCGGCGTCTTCTCCGATGGGTTGAGGGTCGACGGTTGGTAGGCACGTTTGGCTGCCAGTACGGCATATCCGATGAGGAATGCCGCCCCGCCGAACTTGGCGACCATCACCGCGTCGGGATGGGCGGTGATCAAGGCCCCGACGCCGGCGATACCGGCGGCGATCAGGATCAGATCCGAGACCGTGCACAACGCGATCACCGGGATTACGTGCTCTCCGCGGATGCCCTGACGCAGCACGAACGCATTCTGTGCGCCGATGGCGGCGATGAGCGTCATCGCGGTCAGAAAGCCGAGCAGGACAGGGGAGGCCATGCGGTAGACAGTAAGACTCTCCCGTGATTCAGTGAAGCTAATAATCTTTACTTTGCATTAGATACTCTTATGTTCGTCGCGATCCACAACCAGCGGCGCGTTGCGGCGGATGTCGGTTGCAATTCTGGATGGCGGATTGCATGTCTTCTCTGAACGACTCGCGGATGTCCTTGCAGGGGAACAAAGAATTTGCGGTGTCGGCCCGAAACGTGACGGCCAGGCCTTGATGTGGGTGATTGAGACGCTGATCGGCCTCGATGATGATGGAGATCTGGTCGAGACAGTTCGGTTCGTCCTACGCCTGTAGCACCCACTGAAGAGCCTTCTCAGCGAAATGCTCTTGCATTCCGCTGTTGGTACACATCCCTAACGATTGTCCCGCTTGGCCTGTCGTCGCGCGCCTTGAGCGCGACTGGAAGCATCCCGCTTCAGGCCGCCCGTGGTCTTTTCGTGGGCACGAGCCCTGCCATTGGCCACCTGACCGGATTCCACTGGTGCGTCGGGGTCCGGGCCGGGCGATCTCCCGCGCATTGCGTGGGCCAGCCGGTCATCCTTGAGTGCTTCGGCCTGGGCATGAGCGACCTGGCTAAGCCGTTCACTGACAATCGCCACAGCTTCCTCGAATGCGGCGGCGCGCCACCGTGCTTTGCCGGCCTTCGGGCCTGCATTGCCCCGACTGGCGAGTTCCTCAACGTTGAGTGCGGCCTTGCGTCGATAGTTCTTCACATGTTTGTTGCGCGCACGCCGTACCCGACGATGTAGATCGAGCAGTTGTTCTTCATTTAGCGTCTGGATCCTTTCTGGCTCCAGTTCGCGGATGAGATCCAGCTCGCCCTTTTTGAGTACCCATAAGTAGTCGTCCATGAGACCCTCCAATGATCCACCAGCTACCGCGCGCAGATGTGCCTTCCCGGCGCGTTCAACACAAGGTAGTACACAAAAGACCCTGCGTGCGGGATACGGACAGCGCCGACTACCGTGAGCTCTCACCGCACTGCGTACCCACATCTTGGCCTGTGCGGCAACCACCGTGAAGTCTTCGTTTTCCTCCAGATCCCGCACCGGCTCCTGGTCTTTTCGAGCAACCGCGACCAGGTGGAGCCGCTGCCGACAGCAGCCCGAATCACGTTCTGTCCCAGAGCATCCGGACACCACTGGGGGTCTTCGCATGTGCTGTGCCATGACTTTGGGGCCGGTCTGGGATCCGAAGCGGTCACGGTAGGTCGACCCTTTCTTCACAGTGGCGACAAGCCGGCGTTGGCGGTGTCGATGCTGAGAGCCCCGGTGGGCAGCAGGGGGCAACGCTCGTCACGTAGTTTCTCGTGCGTCAGTTATGTCACACTCATCGAGTGACGCCCTCGGATCCGCGTACCGACGACTCGCTGCCTGCAAAGACTGCGGATCAGGATGCCAGCGAAGCGGCCGACCTAGTCGTCGCTGCAGCTGCGGGGGCCCGGCACGTCAGCGCCACCGAGCTCGGCCGGAGATTGCTCGCAGTAAGCCGCACCGTCGCCGATGAGGACGAACTGCTCAGCCTGCTGCAGAATCTCGCTCAGATTGCCCAGCAGACTGTTCCCGGCGCCGACAGCACCGGCGTGACCATCGATCTGGCCAGGCGAACCTACACGGCTGTGCACACCGACCAGCGCACTCTGCGGGTCGACACCGAACAGTACGACTGTGGCGAAGGCCCTTGCCTGCACGCCGCCCGCACCGGCCAGATCGTGCTCGTGGACTTCGGTCAAGCCGTAGCTACATGGCCGAGGTTCGCGGCCGCCGCGCAAGCCGAAGGCATTCGCAGTTTTCTCGCCGCGCCACTGATCACCAGGGACCAGACACTCGGATCACTCAACCTGTATGGCCGGTCTCCTTCGGCATTCGATAGCTTCGACGTCGAAATCCTGGATCTGTTGACCGAAGCGGTATCTCGTGCGATTGGCGATTTCGCGCGCTTCCGTTCGGCCTCTGATGTGGCGACCGGACTACAGCGAGCCTTAGAGACACGCGCGCCCATCGAACAGGCCAAGGGAATGTTGATGGCCATGCACGCAATCGATGCCGATGAGGCCTTCGCGCGGTTGCGTCGTGAAAGTCAGAACACAAATGTTCCACTCCGCATTGTGGCCACTCGTCTTGTGCGGCAGCTCACTTCGCCGCCCGGCCCGGCAACAGATGGTGAGGCCGTCTGAGCGGCCGGGAGTCAGCTCCGAGATGGGTCGGCGACGCGGGACGCAGACGGCGCCGGGTCGTTTCAAGAGCACTGGGGAATCCCGCCATCCCCCAAACGAACGATCGTGACTGCGCGATGGGAATTAAATGACTCAGCCGGCAACCTCGATCCAGTCACCCTGCTTTTTTCGATCCGATCAGCCCTTCACTCGTACAAAAAGGAGTGGCCAAGCAAAACTTGGAGTGCGTTCGACATTGCCTTCGCCGCGTATTCCTCAAAGGTGAGGGGGCAGTCGCTTGAACCATTAGACACCGGTTCGGGTTACGCGGCTGAACTGCCTCGAATGGTCGCCGAGTTGACGCTTGAAGCGACTGTAAAATTCGGTGCAGGCGTCGGTGCCGAGGTTCTCCATGACGCAGTGCGCCGAGGTCTAAAGCACATCCGCGAGCGCCGCATGCTCGCAGACTACCCAGACCTGTGTGCCTGGACCCGAACAATGAGCCTCTACGGCAGGTCATCGTCTGGATGGACAACCGCGCCGCGGCCGAAGCCGAAGAGCTCGAGCGGCACTTCGGCCGTGCCAAGGTGCATTCGACGACCGGGCAACCGTCGTTCGATGCCATCTGGCCGGCGTCCAAGGTGTTGTGGCTGAAGCGGAACGAACCCGAGACCTTCGTGAAGACAGCGAAATTCGTGCTTCTCAAGGACTACATCGTCTATCAACTGACGGGGCGCCTGGTCAGTGAGGACTCGCTGCTGTGTACGACGATGTTCTGGGACATCAACACCCGTGAGTACTGGCCCGAGATGCTCGACTATCTCGGGATCACCACCGACCAGATGCCCGATATCGCCGTTCAGGGCGAGATTGTCGGCACGCTATGTGCAGCTTCAGCATCAGAACTGGGCGTGCCACAGGGGATTCCGGTGTCCGTCGGTGCACTAGACCAGGCTTGCGGAGCTCTCGGGGGTGGGCAACGTCGAACCGGGCACCTTCTCGGAGGGCACCGGGTCGGCACTGGCCAGCGTGACCGTTGTGGATGAGTTGACGCTCGACCCGGCGGCGCAGGTCCCGTGCTTTGCCGCGGCCGTCCCGGGGAAATACCTGCTGCACAACTTCTCCACCGGCGGCATGGTGATGCGCTGGTACCGCGACCAGTTCTGCGGCGCCGAACGCCAGATCGAGGACCTGTGCGATATCAACGCCTACTACCTCATCCACCGCGAGGTGCAGAGCGTTGCCGCAGGTTGTGATGGGCTCGTCGTGCTGCCTCACCTGCAGGGTTCCGGCCCCGCCCGACTACGATCCGTACGCCAAGGGGATGGTCTTCGGCTTGACGCTCGCGCACACGAAGCAGCACTTGTCGCGGGCCATCATGGAGGGGGTCACCATGGTCCTGCGTCGCATGATCGATTCGACCAAGCAGCTGGGTGCTGAGGTCAGTGAGGTCATCTCGTTGAGCGGCGGGTCGAAGAGCGATGCGTGGTGTCAGATCAAGGCCGACGCGACCCAGCTTCCGGTGCGAACGCTTAAGGGGGCCGAGAGCGCGGGGTGTCGGGGTGCGGCGATCCTGGCCGGCGTCGCCATTGGCATGTGGGAGTCACATGCCGAAATAGCCTGCCGAACACTGCAGTTCGACCGTGAGTTCAAGCCCGACCCGGCCAATGCGCAGACCTACGATCGGCTCTTCGCGAACTACGTGCGCCTGCAGGACATCCTGCAGCCCATGTTCGTCAACGACTTGGCGTGATATCCGGCCCGTCGGTAGCGTTGTCCGCGATCCCGGGCCGCACCGCCACGTGCGACAGTCGCCCACGATCCGCCGATGTAGCACCAAATCCGTTGGAGCACTTTTTATCCTAGTGATCGATAACACGCCCGCATCAGCTGCGAGCGTCGCCTCAACGCGACCAACCTGCGCCGAGGAGCACAACCACCAACTATCCTTCTGAGCGCGTACTAGCCTATGGGGATGCGCACAGCGCTCGTCTCAGTGGTCATGCTGGTCGCCATGGTGACAGCCTGCGACAACCGGGCCGCGCCCCGGCATGATCCGGCCGCCGATCGGGCGGCCATCGAAGCCGCACTACGGCAATGGCCGCACGACTTCAACGACCGCCACCTGTCGGCGGTGTGCGGGCTCTTCGCCGACGATGTCGTGCTGGCCTACCCGCAAAGCCGCGACCGCGACCACCGCGCATTCTGCGACCAGATGCAGAACCTGTTTGCCGATCCCGCCAGGCACTACACCTATGCCGAACCTGAGATTTCCGAGATTCTCGTCGACGGGGACCTGGCCGCCGTCCGCCTGATCTGGCCGCTCACCGTCACCGATACCACCGGCAAGACGCTGGAAACCACCCGCGAGGACGGGGTCGACATCTTCCAACGCCAACCCGACGGTGCTTGGAAAATCCGCATCTCACACGCCTTCCCGCAATAGCTGTTGCCTTAACACTCGAACGGAGCGGGCGCACCGCCGGCGCACTCGCACGAGACTGAGGCCAGGGCGCCACGGCAACAGCATTCGGCCATAGGCACGAACGTCTAGCGTCGTCCGTGCACCGTGTCCGTGTGTCCGATGGATGACTGAGGCTGTCCAGGCTCCGGCCGGATCTCGTTGCCGCCCTTATGTCCCTGACCATTGTGGTCACTGTGCGGCGCGGGCTCGTGCGGAAACAGGACGTGGGCCTTGGTCGCGGCGCTGCCCGGTGCGGGCACGCCGGTGACGTTCGGGCCCCGGGTCGCGCTCTCCAACTCGTTAGCCACCCTCCCGGCATCTTCGACAGAAGGTCCGGAGGTCCCCTTCATGGCCGTTCCATCCACGGTCACGGTTGTCTGGGGTGCGGCACAGGCCGGTGCGGCAACGGTAACTACGGCCCCGCCGAGGGCCGCGAGCCCGAACGTGAAAATTGCTGTGGTGCTGGTGATGCGGGTCTTGATCATTGGAGTTCCTTTTCTCGTAAGCCACCTGGTGTGGCTGGTTGAGAAAAAGAATCGAGCGGGACCCTCAACGGATCCTCAATGGCGAATGCCGGGCTAGTTGCCTGCGAGTTTGATCACCGGAACGCTGCCGATATCGGTGATATAGACGTTGCCTTGGGCGTCGACGGCGACAGCCTGGGGTGCTCTGATGTCGCTGAAGGGCAGCGGGACGGCTGCCGTCGCGCCGGCCGGCAACTGCAGCACTCGGTTGTTACCCGAGTCGCTGACGTATACGTCGCCCGCCGCGTCAACCGCTAAGCCGCGTGGATCGCTGAGCCCACTGAGGGGCAGAGGGACCGCCGCAGGCGCTCCGGCCGCCAGACGTAGCACTCGGTCGGTTCCGATATCCGCGACGTAGGTATCACCCGCGGCGTCGACCGCGATCCCCGTCGCCAGGCGCACATCGTTGAACGGCAGTGCGGTCTGCGCCGGAGCCTGGGGGACCGGTGCGTCGGAACCACCGCCCCCATCCACAGAGAACCGACCGGCGACGATGACTACTCCCGCCGCAACCACCACCACGACGGCCGCCGCAAGCGCAATCTTGATTGTCTTGGGCGACAACAGGAACCGCTGCCTCGGCTGTGGCACCACTGAATCTTCCAGTGCCGCTCGGGCTGCCGCCGCCAGCTCCCGAACGGTCTGATAGCGATCTTCGGGATTCTTCGCCATCCCCTTCGCGATCACCGCATCGAATCCTGTTGGTATATCAGGATTATCGGTGCTGGGTGGCGGCGGTGGTGTGTGTAGGTGATGGGCGATCACACCCTGCACGCCCATGTCACTCGTGAACGGTTGCCGCCCGGTCAAGCACTCGTAGAGTACGCAAGCCAGTGCATAGACATCGACCCCGGAATGGGTTTTGACCGCGGCACCCACCGCCGCGGGGGCCATGTACGCCGCAGTTCCGATGGTTTCGCCGACCCTGGTCAGCGTTTGGTCCTCGGCCGCATGAGTGACCCCGAAGTCGATCAGGTAGACGAAGTCGTTGGCGCACACCACGATGTTCGACGGTTTGACATCGCGGTGCACCAGCCCCGCGTCATGAGCCGCCTGCAATGCGCCGGCCACCTGACCGATGATCGCCACGGCCCGGCGAGGCGACAACGGTCCCTCCCGCTTGATCAGTGTCCGCAGGTCTGTGCCGTCGACCAAGCGCATATTCAGATAAAGCCGACCATCGATATCGCCGAAATCGTGGATCGGAATCACGTGGGGATCAGTCAGTTGCGCCACCGCCCGGCACTCCCGCCGGAACCGTTCGCGCAGATCTTTGTCATCGGCGGAATGTTCGGGCAGTACCTTCAGGGCCACCACCCGGTTGGTCCGCGAGTCACGCGCCCGCCATACCTGCCCCATGCCGCCCGCTCCGAGCAGAGACAGCAGCTCATAGCGGCCGAATTCCCCCACCGGATCTGGAACGACGTCGCCGTCGTCGATCACGGTGCCATCGTCATCCATGGTTCAGGGCCCCCACGCGTCCATTTAAGCAGCTCAGACGGCGAACAGACCGCGCTTGCGCCGAGCTTCCATTGAGGTTCCGTTGAGGACCAGCCACAAGCATCGAGGCGACCGTCAAAACCGTTGACGCCCAACCGAAGGAATGCGCGATGACCGATTTGTCCGTCGTTGTGATTGGAGCGGGACCACAGGGGCTCGCGGCTGCAGCTCATCTGCTGGAACAGGGATTGGAGCCCGTGGTCGTCGAAGCTGGCGACGGCCCCGGGGCCGCAGTAGCGCAGTGGGGTCACGTACGCATGTTCTCGCCGTGGCCCGAATTGGTGGACGAGGCGGCGGTACGACTGCTGGCTCCCACGGGTTGGGTACCACCGGCATCTGGGTATCCGACCGGCGGCGAATGGCACGACGGATATCTGGTGCCGCTGGGCGATGCGCTGGGCAAACGCGTGCGGTATGGCCAGCGAGTGACCGGTGTCTCGCGTCAGGGACACGACCGGGTGCTGACGCCGGGCCGCCAGCACGCGCCGTTCATCGTTCATGTCATGGGCGTCGGCGGCGAAGAATCGCGACTGCTCGCCCGCGCCGTCATCGATGCGTCCGGCACCTGGTATCAGCCCAATCCTGTTGGCTCGGATGGGCTTCCGGCCATGGGCGAACGTACCGCCACTGCAGCGGGTTTGATTGACTATCGTCCGCCGACACCCGAGCAGGCCGAGTCATGGGTTGGCCGCCACATCGTCGTGGTCGGAAGTGGGCATTCTGCGATGACTGCGCTTATTGGGCTTGTCGAGACGGTGCGCCGCGAGCCGACGACACGGGTGACATGGGCGCTTCGCCGCGGTGCGTCGGGCGGACCCGCCAATTCGATGCTCCCCCAGCGAGATGCGTTGCGCACCCGGGTTCACGCTGCGGTCGACGAAGGGCTGTTGAGCGTGGTGACAGGGTTTCGCACCGACCGCGTCGACGTCGACGGCACGCAGGTGGTTCTTGTCGGGGAAGACGGACGTTCCCTTCCTGCGGCCGATGTGGTCGTGGCACTCACCGGCTTTCGACCGAACCTGTCGATCCTGTCCGAACTGCGTTTGGCGCTCGACCCGGTGTTGCAGGCGCCGGTCGCACTGGCTTCGCAGATCGACCCGAACGTGCATACCTGCGGAAGCGTGCCGCCGCATGGCGTCGCGGAACTCTCACATCCGGACGAGCCTGGCATGTACGTGGTCGGCATGAAGTCCTACGGGCGCGCACCAACCTTCTTGGCGCTCACCGGGTACGAGCAAGTGCGTAGCGTCACCGCGGAAATCGCCGGCGACCACGAGGCCGCTCGCCGCGTCGAACTCGTCGTACCCGGGGCCTCATTGCACTCGTAGCATCAGAACTCGCGCGGCCGAGACTTGTCGTACCCCACTGCAATGATGTTGTTATGTCCGTGACGGCAACCTCTGAGCCGGTAGTCAGCCCTAAAAAGCATCTCGAGGCGTTGTTCGAGGAGCTGGCGGAGTTGGCCGGTCAGCGCAACGCGATTGATGGGCGCCTCGTGGAGCTTGTCGGCGAGCTGGTCCACGGCAACCTCTGCGGTATGACCGGGGCGCGGTCGGTGGCGGCTGTGGTGGCGTGGAAACTCGGTGTCTCCTCGACGAATGCCGCCACTATCGCCACCATCGCTCACCGGGTCGCGGAGTTTCCTCGCTGCACACAAGCGTTGCGGGAGGGGCGGTTGTCGCTGGATCAGGTCGGTGTCATCGCCGAACGCGCCGCCGACGGCTCCGACGAACACTACGCACAGCTGGCCGCCGTTGCGACGGTCAGCCAGCTGCGCAAAGCGATCAAACTCGAACCCCGCCCCGACCACGCTCCCCGGCCAGAACCGCAGCGCAAGATCACCAAAACCTCGGGTGATGACACGACTACCTGGAGGATCACCCTTCCTCACGACGAAGCAGCCACCTTCGACGCCGCACTACAGTCGCATCTCGATGCCCTGGTCGTCGAATACAAACGCGACCACGACAACGACGCCACAGACAGCGGCCCACCTTTCCCGAACACCACCGATGCGTTCATGCGCCTGGTCGAGGCCGGCTGGGACACCGAAGTCGCGCGCCGCCCCCACGGCCAACGCACTGCCGTGGTCGTACACCTCGACGTCGAAAAACGCACCGGGGAACTACATCTGGGCCCTCTTCTCACGCAGGCCGAACGGCAGTACCTGACCTGTGACGCCACCTGTGAGGTCTGGTTTGAACGCGACGGTCAACCCATCGGTGCGGGCCGCACCACCCGCACCATCAACCGGCGGCTGCGCCGCGCACTTGAACACCGCGACGCCACGTGCGCAGTGCCCGGCTGCGGTGCGACCCGCGGTCTGCACGCTCATCACCTGCAGCATGTGCGCCGTGAGGCGCGTGTATTCCGATCGGAGGTGAGAGACCTCCGATGTTCGGCCGTCACAGCGGTCGGATGAAAGCTGAGGGCAGCTGAATCTCGTAGGGATCGAGAGGGATTCGGTGGCAAGCGGCCCTGACAAAACCACGGCGGGTCAGTACTGCCAGATGACATGGCGCGTGGTGAGCAAGGTGAGAGGGCATACGTGAGGAACCAGTGTCGGAATCCTCGTTAGGTGGAACCGGTCTGCAAATCTGGCGGATATCGGACCGGTGTTGTGGTGCACGCGGAAGTGGTGTATCGGACGCGTCCGTTGCCTGTCCCGGCCAGGGGTGGGCAGCAGCCGGTGGGGAATTGTCTGTGGCGTACCTACCGGGGCCATCGGGGTAAAGCTGGGTGCCGGCCTCACCAATCGGATACATGTGAACACGGGAACCATTCGGGTGCTTCCCTTCCCGCGTCCCGGCCAGGGGTGCGGCGGGNAGGTGTCGATGCCCACCGAGGGCACTGGGATGGGGCGGAGCCGCCGTAGTACTGCGAGGCCGGGAAAGCCGGTCACATCGGGAAGGGCGGCAGTAGGACACGCAGAATACGGAGATTGCCATGTCAGAAGATGCACCGATGAATATCGGTGCCGCGCTGGAGTTGCCGTCCGTGGCGGCCCAGCGGGTACTGAGGATGCAGACCAAACTGCACTGTTGGGCGATGGCCGATCGTGGTCGTCGGTTCGACGATCTGTTCAACCTCGTGGCGGACCCGTGTTTCCTCGCGGTAGCGTGGGCACGGGTCCGGGAGAACACCGGTGCCCGCAGTGCGGGGATCGATAAACGCACCGCCCGCGGCATTGAGGCTAGTGCCGATGGTGTCGTCGGGTTCCTCGAACAGTTGCGGGACGCATTGCGCTCCGGCATGTTTCGACCGGTACCGGTGCGGCGAGTCGAGATACCCAAAGCCAGCGGCAAGGTCCGCAAGTTGGGTATCCCGACCGTGGCCGATCGGGTGGTACAGGCGTCGCTGAAGCTGGTGCTGGAACCGATATTCGAAACGGATTTCTCCGATTCGAGTTACGGGTTCCGGCCGCAGCGACGGGCTCAGGACGCGATCGAGGACATTCGGATGTTCGCTCACCGTGGTTATGAGTGGGTGTTCGAAGCCGACATCGCAGCGTGTTTCGACGAAATCGACCACACTGCCCTGCTGCACCGGATACGTGGTCGGATCGGCGATAAACGCATCCTGGGGTTGGTGAAGGCATTCCTGAAGGCCGGAGTGCTCGGCACCGACGGCACCACCTATGACACCTACACCGGAACTCCCCAGGGCGGCATCCTCTCGCCGCTGCTGGCCAACATCGCTCTGTCGGTTATCGATGACCACTTCGACAATCGCTGGGCGGCCCACCGGCACGGATCGGCCCGCAGGACCCATCGCCAGCACGGCGGAGCGACGTATCACCTCGTGCGATACGCCGATGACTTCGTGGTTCTGGTCTTTGGCCAACGCGGGCACGCCGAACAACTGTGGGAGGACATGACCGATCTGCTGGCACCGATGGGGCTGCGGTTGGCCCCGGCCAAGACGCAGGTCGTGCATATCGACGAGGGCTTCGACTTTCTGGGATTCCGCATCCAGCGGCATATCCAGCGGGGAAGCAACCGGGCATACGTCTACAGCTACCCGTCGCGCACCTCGCTGCAGACGATGCGACGCAAGCTCAAGACGGTGACCAAACGGATTACCCACCAACCCGCCGATCAGCTGTTCGGGCAACTGAGCCGGATGGTCCGCGGTTGGGCCCAGTACTTCCGGCACAGTTCAGCCAGCCGGGCCTACTCCCACATCGCCAACTACATGTGGTGGCGGGTGTGGAGCTGGCTGCTGCACAAACATCCCCGCACCGGCAAACGGGCCCTCTGGGCCCAGTACCACGTGCGCCGCTGGCCGCAGTACAACGGTGTTCGGCTCTACAACCCCACCACGATGAGCATCCAGCGCTATCGCTACCGGGGCTCGAAGATCCCGACACCCTGGGCAACACCTATCGTCGTCCCAGCTTGACCTACGGAGAGCCGGATGCGATGAGAGTCGCACGTCCGGTTCGGGGGCGCGGCGGCGGGAAATAGCCTGAGCGACAAGCTCAGACACTACGCCCGCCGCCGACGCCTACTGGGAGGACGGCGGCCCCACCGAACTACACAATCTCGTCCTGCTCTGCCCGCACCACCACCGGGCACACCACCGCGGCGACATCACCATCAGCGGACCCGCCGACCACCTCACCGTCACCGACAGTGACGGCGAACCACTCACCGCGGGATCGCTGGCCCGCCCACCAACCACACCCCCACCCGACGTCCCACCCTGCCCCGGCCCCACCGGCGAACACGCCAACTGGTGGTGGTACCAACCCTTCCAACCGGAATCCCCGCCGTCCGACAATTAGGCACTGAAGTAGGTCAGATTCAATACGTGGCCGAAAGAGTTACAGCGCAGCCATGTTGCCATCGACCCGCTCGCACGCCGGGATGAGGCTCGACGAACCTTCGCCGATGCGGACGGTCCACTGGTTATCACTGTGGCGCAGTGCATTTCCCCAAGAAAAAGCCCGAACCCTCAGCGAGGGTTCGGGCAATTCCTGTCCGGACGGACCAGCTAGCAGCAGACCAGTTCCTTCTCCTTCGACGGTGTTTCCTGCTCGTCCTCGGTGAGGGCGGCACTCTGTGCTTGGCCGGGCTCGTGCTCGAGCACATGTCGCTGGAAAACCAGGAGGTAGGCGAGGTACACGCCGCCGACGAGCAGCATCCCGACGACGATCAGGATCGGGACGATGGACGGCGAGGTCACGATCGACACGAATGCGGCGAACATGAGCCAGAGAAGCGCGGTGACTGCGACAGGCAGTTCGAAGCGGCCGAGGTTGAAGGCTCCCTCAGTGCGCGCGAGCTTGCCTCGCACCGCCAAGTACAGGCCGACAGTCATGCCGTAGGGAATGTTGACGATGATCGCGCCAGCGAGGATCAGCTGCATCATGACGCCGTCGCTCATCCCTGTGATCAGCGCGATGCCGAGCCCGAGTTGAAGGAGGGTCGCCGGAATCGGCGTGCCCGTACGGGGATTCACCCGCTTGAAGACCCGGTGAGCGGGAAAGCGGTCGTCGCGTGCCATCGCGAAGATCATCCGAGAAGTCCCTGCCATGGCCAGGACTGCGCCGCCGAAGAACGCGATGGCGATCACGACCAGGAAGGGCCGCTCCAGTCCGGGACCGAACTGCTGATGCATGATCTCGGCGACGGGCGAAGCGCTGTGCGATACCGCACTCATGTCCTTGATCGAGACGGTCAGCGCGACGATGAACAGTGTTCCCAAGATCGCTGCGGCGACGACGGATCCGACGATCGCCCGGGGAATGCTGTGGAACGGATCCTTGGCTTCCTCTGCCATGTTCGCCGCGGCATCGAAGCCGAGGAGCGTCGACAGACCCATGATCATCGCGGCCATCAGCCCACCGCCGATCGCGTAGTAGTTCGGTGCGCCAGCAGCAATGCCCTGCGACACGAGATTCTCCGTGGAGCCGTGGCCGGTGAGCACGACGGCGATGACCAATGCGACGCCAAGAACCACCACGATGATCAATTCGATGCCCACCGAAAGCGAGTTCATCCAGCCCACGATTCTCATCGACATGATCACGATGACGGCTTGAACGACGAGCAACACGATCGTGATGACCTTCGCGGTGTGCGCACTAGGGGCCATGTTGAACAACGGCATCAGACATTGGCTTGCCAACACGTTGTCGACCGCAGGTGCGCTGATCGCGACATTGCATGTCGTAACCCAGCCGAACATCCAGCCGATCTTCGGATTGGCCAGCCTCGATGCCCACTGGTAGGACGAGCCGGTGAGCGGGATGCGGGCGGCGAACTGTGCGTACACCAGAGCAACCAGGATCTGGCCGACGGCGACGAGCGGAAACAGCCAGATTCCTACCGGGCCGGAGCTCTGTAGGACGTCACCGAACGTCGAGAAGACGCCGATGATGACGGAAACCGACGCGAACGAGATCGCGAACACTTGGAAAGAGCCGAGAGATCTTTTGAGTTCGGGTTTGTACCCGAAGTTGTCGCCTGCCATGTGAAGTCCTTTTCTCGAAGCCGCTGGGCTGGTCGAGAAAAAGGATCGGACGGGATCCTCAACGGATCCTCAATGCCGAAATTGCGAGGTCAGGCCCGCTCGGCAGGCGCGATTTCGAAGGTGAATGTGTGGCCGGCTATGCGGATGACGTCGCCATCGGCCAGCGTCGCACTGCCGCGGACGCGCTGGTCTCCCACCACGACGCCGTTGCCCGACCGCAGGTCGTTGATCACAAAGCTGGCTCCGGTGTCGATGATCGTCGCGTGGTAGCGGCTCACCTTCGGGTCGTCGATCACGACGTTGTTGTCGGCGCGCCGGCCGATCCCGGTGACCACCGTTTCCAGCGGATAGCAGCGTCCGCCGCCGTCGCGCAGCTGCGCACGGTTCGATGAGGGCGCCGCGTTCACCGTCGAGGTGCGGAGCTCGAGCATGGTGGCGACTTCGGACGCGTCGTTTTGCGCGATCTGTTGGACGTCCAATCGCTCCTGTTGGAGGATCCGCTGATGCAGCGCACGCACGGTGGGTCCGGGTTCGATGCCCAGATCCTCTGACAACGTGGATCGAAGTCGCCGGTATGCGTCGAGGGCGTCGGTTTGTCGTTCGGTCAGGTAGTAGGCGGTGATCAGCTGGGCCCACAGCGGTTCCCGGTAGGGGTCCGCGGTGACCAATTCCTCGAGTTCGCTGATCACTGAACCTGCTCGCCCACAAGCGATTTCGGCTTCCGCGCGCAGCACGTGGGCGGCCATCTTGTCCTCGACAAGGGCAGCGGCGAACGGTTCGACGAACCTGAACACACGTAGATCGTCCAGGACTGGGCCCCGCCATTGGGCCAACGCCGCCGACAGGCGGTCGCTGGCTAGTGGGAACCGACCTGCGGCGGCGGCTTGCACTCCAGCGGCCTTCTCGGTGTTGAACCGGCCCAGGTCGCAGGCGGCGTCGGGCACGTTGAGCTGGTAGCCCGGCCGCGCACTGGCCAATATGGTCTTCGGGTCGCTCCCGGATGAGCCGAGGATCTTGCGCAGGTTTGCGATGTAGACGTGCAGATTGTGGATCGCGTCGGCTTGTGGCGAGTCGTCCCAGATCGTGTCGATGATCGAGTCCCGCGACACGGGCCGATTGCGACTCATCAGCAGTAGCGCCAGCACAGCACTCTGCTTGGGCGTACCCAACGGCACCGGCTCGCGGTTCACGCTCACCTGCAGCGGACCGAGGACGCCAAAATCTAGACCCGATAGGACCACAGACGTCATTCTGACTAGCTGACCGGGAGTTTCACCACGGGGGTAGCTCCCGCATCGGTCACGTAGACGTCGCCTATCCCGTCGACTGCCACACCCTGGGGATCGTTGAGGCCGGTGAAGGGCAGCGGTATCGCACCCGGCGCGTCCGGCCGCAGCTGAAGCACTCCGGCGTTCCCGCGATCGGTGATGTAGACGTTGTGGCGGGCGTCGATCGCTATGCCCTGGGGATCGTTGAGACCTGTGAACGGCAGCACGGTCGGCGCGGCCGCGTCCTCTGCCAGCTGCAGCACGCGGTTGTTGCCGGTGTCGGTAACGACGACATCACCCACTGCGTCGACGGCAACGCCGCGAGGATCGTTGAGACCTGTGAACGGCAGCACCGTCGGAGTAGCCGAACCCTTGTCCAGCCGCAACACCCGATCGTTGCCCCGATCGGTGACAAACACATCGCCTGCGGCATTCACCGCCACACCGCGCGGATCGTTGAGCCCGATGAAGGGCAAGGGCGTCGCGGCCGGCGCTCCTGCCGTCAGTCGCAGCACCCGGTCGTTACCCGAGTCGGCGACGAAGACGTCGCCCGCCGAATTGACCGCCACATCCCGCGGGTTCTTCAAGCCGCTGAAGGGCAGCGTGTCCGCTGTGGCCCTGCCGGCCACCAGCCGTAGCACTCGGTCGGTACCGATGTCGGTGACGTAGACATCGCCGGTCCCACCGACTGCGACACCGGTGGCGAGACGCATGTCGACGAATCCCAGCGGGGTCTGCGCCGAGAAGCCCTGCGTGGTCGGCGCGTTGGACGTGCCACCCTTGTCGGACGACAGCCGGCCGTTGATGATCAGCGCCGCCGTGATGGCAACAGCAGCGGCGATCGCCGCGGCGATCCACTTGATTGCAGTACCGGGCAATCGCTTTCGTTGCTGTGTTGACTCCGCTGCTCCGGGGGTGGAGACCACCTGATCGTCCACTGCGGCGCGAGCGGCCGCGGCCAGGTCTTGGACGGTCTGGTAGCGATCGTCTGGGTTCTTGGCCATTCCCCTGGCGATGACGGCATCGAACGCGGCCGGCACGCCGGGCTTGGTCACGCTGGGTTTCGGCGGTGGGGTGTGGAGGTGGTGGGCGATCATGCCCTGCACACCCATGTCACTGCTGAACGGCGGCTGACCGGTCAGGCATTCGTACAGCACGCAAGTCAGCGCGTACACATCAACGCGGGAATGGGTTTTGATCGCAGCGCCGATGGCCTCCGGGGCCATGTAGGCCGCGGTACCGATGGTCTGGCCGGCCTTGGTTAGCGTGAGGTCTTCAGAGGCGTGGGCGATCCCGAAGTCGATCAAGTACGCGAAGTCGTTGGCGGACACCAAAACATTGGAGGGTTTGACGTCGCGGTGCACCAGCCCGACGTCGTGGGCTGCCTGAAGTGCGCCGGCGACCTGAGCGATGATCGCAACCGCGCGCCGCGGCAGCATGGCGCCTTCTTGTTTGATCAGTGTGCGGAGGTCGATGCCGTCGACCAGGCGCATGTTCAGATAGAGCCGACCGTTGATGTCGCCGAAATCGTGGATCGGAATCACGTGCGGCTCGGTCAGCTGTGCCACCGCCTGGCATTCGCGCCGGAACCGTTCGCGCGGCTCCTTGTCATCGGCGGAATTCTCGGGCAGCACTTTCAGCGCCACCACTCGGTTGGTCTGCGAGTCACGCGCTCGCCACACCTGGCCCATGCCGCCCGCGCCCAGCAGGGACAGCAGTTCGTAGCGGCCGAACTCTCCAGCCGGTCCTGGTTCTTGAGTGGCGTCGCCGTCGTCGATCACCGTGTCATCCATGGTCTAGCGCCCCCACGCATTCATTTAAGCAAGCCGAGGGCACGTGGAGGCTCCATTGGGTGTCAGCGTTCCCCTAGACGGCCGGCGGAATGCTCTGCTCGAACCGGAAGACGTTGTTGGGGTCGTATTTCGCCTTGATCTGGCGCAACCGGCCGACATTGGGGCCCCAATAGGCGGTCTCCCAATTCGGTAGTCCGGCGTCGGGCACGTTGACGTAGGCGCCGAGTTCCTGGCCGACGGTCTGCTGCAGCGCCTGGCTGAACTGCGCGGTCCAGTCCTGGCCCGCGGTGCGGAGCCGCTCGTTGTTGTTGGCAGCCGCCCTCTCGAACGTGAAGGGTGCTGGACCGCGCTGCGGTCCCCAGCCGACGGCGCACTGGCCGAAGAACATCGCGTCCCGATACGCGAACGCTGCGCCAGGGCCGTCACCCCTTCCACCTGGGTGAAGCCGGCGCCGATGTCTGCAGTGAGGGTGGCGGCGTCGATCCGACTCGACTTGAGCTGACTGACGTCGATGACCAGGCCGTTGTCGACGGCGTTCCAGCCCAGGGTCTGGTGCCGGCCGCCCCGCACGCGAAACGGGACATTGTTCTGCTGTTCCCAGGTGGGGGCGTTGATCACGTCCTGGGTGTTCTGGGCGAAAACGACGGCCGACGGGTAGTGGATGAAGTTCTGATTCCAGCCCAGGCTCGCGTCTGCGTAGTTGGGGTCGGAAGGACGGACGACAGTGCCGGTCAGCTCCGCGTTCGGCAAGTTCGCGCCGGGGTCTGATCGGGCGATGCCCGGGGCGCCTAGTGCAACGGCCGCGGCACCGGCGGCTGTTGCCTTGAGCAGGTCGCGACGAGAAACATCGTTCATGGTCATGTGCCCTCCTCCACAACGACCTCGGACAAGAGCACGCTACCGATCGGTGGAGGAGACCACGACCACACCCCGATCACCTGGCGGAGGCAATGGACAAGGTGTCAGAAGCTCACCCGCCACGGTTGCACACACCGAGGCTCAGACGGAGTCGTTACCTGTCGCGGAATCCAAATCCGTGTGGCCCCACTAGTTGTCGCGACGCCGAGTCGGGGCAAGGGAGGACTGTCGTTCGACCAGGTCGACGGACAATACGTTGCGGCGGCGGTAACGACGGTCAGGGTGCTGGATGCGGTCGAGGATCCGCTGGGTGGCTTGATGACCAAGTTCTGTGGGGTTCTGGTCGATGACAGTGACGGTTGGGGTGATGATGTCGGCTAGCGGGAAGTCGCCAAAGCCTAGGTACGCCAACTCCGCGGCATGCGGTTGTGCGCCGCACTGGTCCGCGCGCTCGGCCCGCGCGCAGTTTTGGTCGGCATGGACGCGTTTCATCTGTCCAACAAGGAGCTGCTGCGGTTGCAGCGGAGGGATCGCAAAGGCGCTCCCGACACCTTTGATGTCGCCGGCTACGTGTCCTTGCTACGGCGGGTTCTGTGGTACCTCGATTTGCCCGAAGAGATCCGCAAAGACCGATTGATCAAGCGGCACTTCCACTTCGGCAAATCGATTGCGGAGGCCCGGTCCTGGACCGAGCAGGTCGATCTGCAGAACGCCGCGGTCACTGAAGAGACTCGCCACCGTGCTGACTTGGTCGTCGAAGTACCCGATGACCCCGATGCCGGACTGCGACTGTCTTGACGTCAATGCGCCCCGGACGAACTTCCAACGCACAGAAGAGATCTCATGGGACAAACCATTGCGCCCATCCGTACACCGATCCTGGAAGCTCGCGGGCTCTCACGAAGTTTCGGCAACGCCCGTGCCCTCGGTGGTGCCGATTTCGACATCTACCCCGGCGAGGTGGTCGCCCTCATCTGACCACCGCCTCACCACACACCCGATGATCCCCCCTCCGCGACGCGCTGGTCCCACAAGACACGCTCTATACGCTGGTGACCCACTCCCCAGACGGCGGGTCGGACCGTTCAACGGCCCGGCACCCGCCGCCGGCAGCATCCAACGCGTAGTCGTCCGACAGCGGTCGATTCCATCTGTGGTCGACATCGATTGAGTTCAACCTGGTACGCCTGGACGTGTACCAGGCGTACCAGCCCGGTCGGCGCCTGGGTTTCGACCGACTGGGATGACATCCCACCGCGACACGCACGCGCAGTGACCGATGAACACCGGCTGCCGAGGAAGAATGACTCCCGCCGAGAGAATGCATCGACGCCTCGGCTTGGTTACATATGAAAGGAGTGCCGTTATGGCAGCGAAAAGGACCTTGACGGACGCGGGGACCGCAAAGCCGCCCGCTCGCCGCGCACCTGCGAAGAGGGCCGCGGCGCAGGACAGCAAGCCGGCGAGGACGAAGAAGCCGACCGCGAGTAGGGCGACGATGAGCGCCAACTTGCCGGACTTCACCCACGAGATGATTGCTGAACGCGCCTACCACATCTCACTTTCGGAAATACGTGGGACAGATGAGGAGAATTGGCATCGAGCCGAGGCGGAGCTGCGCCAGGGCGCTAACGCCTAACGCGAACGCCTCAGCTGCACCGATACGAGACCAGAACGCGCAATTCGTAGCACCGCTATCCGCCGCTCCGGCGGCACCCTAACCGGCACGTCGTCCGGTTAGGGTGATCAACGCTTCCACCGGTGCGGCCGGTGAGAACACGCGTGCTCCGATCATCGAAATGGATCGGGGTGCGAGTTCTCGGCGACCGCTACTCCGCGAGTAGTCCGTGCTGAACCAGCAGTGTGCCGACTTCGTTGTCGGTCACTTTGGCCATCATCCGCTTACGCAGAATCTCGGGCACCGGAAGGTGCATCTCCTCCCCGTCGCGCAGATGCAGTGATGCTTCGATGAGCTTGCGTACGTCGTAGGTGGATCCGAAGGGCTCGGGTACGCCCCGTTCGATGTTCAGCAACCGGTAGGCGGCCTCCATGCCGGTGCGCACCGAATACTCGGTGGTGAAGATGCAGTCTCGACTGGTCTCGGCGAACTGTCCGATGAACGCGAAGTTCACCGCCTTCTCGGGCACCACATCGGGCCGGTCACCGGCCTGGCGCGGCATGAAGAACGAAGTGACGTACGGCATCATCACCGGCACCGCTTTGGCCGCGTTGGCGGCCAGGTCGGCAATGTCCGCTTCGGGCACCCCGAGGTGGTAGAGCCACTCCTGGGTGATCTCCTCACCGGTGCACTCCTGCATCGGTTTCTTGACGTAGTCGCCGGGCACATCGACGAACAACGAGTACACCCACACCACGATCTGGTCTTTGGGCTGCTGCTTGAAGTGTGGCTGACGGTTGACCGTCCAGCTCATCAACCACTTCGAGTCGCGCACCGTGACGATGCCACCGGTAACCACTTTGCCGCTGAACGGGTCTCGCTTGCAGATCTTCTGAATGTATTCCGGGATGCGGTGATCCAAGGTGGTGACGGTGGCCGACTCCCATTTGGTCTTGGGAATGTCGCCACCGAACACGTCGGGGTGCCCGAATGACGGATCCTTGGCCGCGATCCTGCGCCACAAATCCCAGGCGGGCGCCGGTCCGGTGTTGAGTTTGGCCGGGGTGTGATGATCGCCGTTGTCGGAGTTCTCCGTCAGCGAGCCGATAGTGGCAAGCACCAAGTCATCCGGCCCGAGGTCGACGCCGCCGTCGATACCGTCGCTGATCCAATGAATCCGGGTGGCCTGCTTGCGATCTGCGGTGATCTCGAAGTCGACGTCGGTGACCTCGGTGTCGAACCTGAACGTCACGCCCTGATCCAGCAGCCATGTGTACAGCGGCAGCACCAGGGACTCGTACTGGTTGTATTTGGTGAACTTCAGCGTCGACAGGTCGGGCAGTCCGTGGATGTGGTGAATGAAGCGGTGCAAGTACAGCTTCATCTCCAGCGCGCTGTGCCATTCCTCGAAGGCGAACATGGTCCGCCAGTACAGCCAGAAGTTGCTGCCCAGGAAGTCCTTGCCGAACACCTCGTCGATCCGCTTGTTCTCCATCTCCGCGCGGGTGGCGAGGAAGACTTTGAGAATGTCCTGCTGCGCCGTGTGGCTCAGCGCGAACTTGCCGTCTGTGTGGGCATCCTGTCCGCGGTTGACGGTGGCGCGCTGCAGGCTGAAGTTCGGGTCGTCCTTGTTGAGCCAATAGAATTCGTCGAGGACGCTGGCACCGTCGATCTCGATCGAGGGTATCGAACGGAACAGATCCCACAGGCATTCGAAGTGGTCTTCCATCTCACGACCGCCGCGGATGACGAACCCCTTCTCCGGTTCCTTGATACCGTCGAGTGCTCCGCCGGGCAGTTTGAGGCGCTCCAGGATGGTGATCCGGTCCCCACGCATCTGCCCGTCCCGGATCATGAACGCGGCGGCCGACATTGAGGCAAGGCCGGCACCGACAAGCCAGGCACTCTTGTCATCGACATCTGCCGGTTTGCGCGGGCGCGCAAATGCTTCGTAATTGCCACTGCTGTAGTACATGGTGCCTTTCAACGGGTTTCAGGAGTATTTGTAGAAGCCTTCGCCGGAGACGACTCCGAGTTTGCCCTTGTCGATGTAGTTCGCTTTGAGCCACGCCGCGAGCTTCTGGTCCTCCGGACTGCCATGGGCCATGATGTTGTATGGCGTGTTCATGCCGATGATGTCGTAGATCTGGAAGGGTCCGACCGGTGCACCGGTGGCGATCCGCCAAGTGGTGTCGACGTCGGTCGGGTCGGCGTAGCCGCCGGCAGCCAGTTCCAGGGCGGCGTTGAGGAACGGCACCAGCAGCGAGTTGAGCACGTAACCCGCCTTCTCCTTGTGTAGTTCGATCGGCACCATCCCGATAGCCCGGGCGAACTCGACGACTTGCCGGTAGACCGTCGGATCGGTTTGATCGGTGCCCATCACCTCAGCGGTGTTGAACTGCCACACCCGATTGGCGAAGTGCAGTGCCAGAAAACGGTCCGGCCGACCGGTGAAGTCCTTGAGATCGCTGGGCAGCAGCGTCGATGAGTTGGTGGCGAAGATGGTTCTCGCAGGTGCCAGTTCACTGAGCTTGCGGTAGGTCTCCTGCTTGAGTGATAGCACCTCCGGAACAGCCTCGATGACCAGGTCGGCATCGGCGACGGCGCGACTCAGGTTGCTGGTAAGGGTCAGGCGAGCCAGGGCTGCCTGTGCCGCACCATCTTTGGCGTCCGGAACCTCATTGTTGTAGGTCTGCACCAAACCGTCGAGACGCTCGCGCGCGGTGGCCAACGCCTGGTCGTTGATGTCGTAGGCGACAACGGTGAAGCCTTTGAACGCTGACTGGAAGGCGATCTGGGCACCCAGGACTCCGGCTCCAAGGACGGCTACGGTGCGAATCTGCGTGTTCAGGAGTCCTCCGATCGTGCACGCGGCATGGACGTGACTGGACGCCAACTTCCACCTGCCGCGGGCACACCGATCACCGCGGCAGGTGGAAGTAGACGAAATGAACTACTCGGCCGGCGTTACCGCAGCATTGAACTCCGCCGCATCCGCGTCGATGCGTGCCTGCGCGGCCGCCAGAACGTAGTACTCGGCTTCCTGGAGCGCGTATATAGCGAACGCAATCGCGTTCTCGGCGTCGATCTCGGCATTGTCGGCGGCCTTATCCGCCCGCTTGGCCTTGTGGTCGGCACGATGCTTGTCTGCTTTGGCCTTGATCGAGGCCACACCGTCGGACACCGACTGCTGCAGGTCGTGCCAGTCCGCGCTGACGTCGTCCTTGGTTTCCTGGACCGCGGCCTTGGTCGCGGCCTGCGTCTGGTCCAGCGAAGCGCGGACTTCGTCTTCCCGCTTGGCCACCCATTCCCGGTTCTTGGACGAGACCGCGGCCGCGGAATCCTCCAGCGACTTTGATTGCTTGCTCAGCTTGGCGAGTTGATCAGAAAGTGCCACTTGGCATCTCCTTTTTCATTGTTGAATTTCATCGGTGAACTTTTCACTTTCCAACTCACCTCAGATATGTGGTGAGCCGGAATCGTCGCGGCGATTCAGCTACTGAAGCGTTCCTTGACCTGCTCTGCAGCATCGGCGGTCAGCCGCGCGATGACAGCCGCGCGCGTCGCTGGATCCAACGCTGCGATCGCGCCCTCGATCTCTGCGGTCGTGGCCTTGGCGAGCAGTGTCTTCTCGCCCACTTTCCGCAGGCCCAGAGCAATCAAAGCCGCGCCGCCTAGGAGGAACCCCACCCGGAGAGCGTTGTCATAACGTGCCATGCTGGCAGCACCTTTCTTTCGTTCGTTCTTTCCGCCGATCAGGCGGTGTTTATCGATGTACGGAGGCCGGTTCGTTGCTCAGATGGCGGGCCACCGCCTTGGCACCGCCGCGGAACTGGAAGGCTTTCACGACCTGCATGAGGCCGATCACAATGAGGAAAGCGCCGGTGACCATGGCCAGTGTGACAATCGAGTTGATCGGCCAAGCCAGCAGGGTGACACCGGCCGCCACCGAAACCACACCAGAAAAGATCGGCCAGCCTTTGCCCGGCAAGTCCCGGTAGCTGACTGCCAGAACGACCTCCGAGACGCCCTGGAAGATGAAACCGACGCCGATCCAGATGGCCAGCAGCCAGATACCCAGGCCCTCGCTAAAGTGCCGGAAGGCCATGATCGCCAGGATCACCGACAGCACGCCGCTGACGAAGAGCAGGATTCGACTTCCCGCCGAAACGTCGAGGCCAAAGGCGGAGATCACCTGCGCGACCCCCGCCGCCAGCAGATAGGCGCCGAACAGGATGGCGGCGGCCAGGACGGTGATCTTCGGCCATAGCAACATCAATGTGCCGAGGATTACGGCAAGCACGCCCCATACGATGGCGGCCCGCCAGAGAATCGCGGCCACCGTGCCGATTGTCACGGGCGGCGATTCAGATGCGGTCATTTGCATTAGTCCTTTCTTGGAACCGTACTCCGCAAGTTAGTTCATCGAGCAACAAAATGGTCAAAATTAACGTGGGGTCCAACAAAATTGGATACGGGAACACCGCGGGAATGTTCTGATTGTGTGCCACTACAACGCCGCACTGCGCGCCCTACACTCAGCCGCATGACCGACCCCGAACCCGACGACGCGATCGAAGAACTCGGCGCTCTACTGGAATCCCGTGTCGAGGAGCTGGGCCACCACATCGTGGACCGGATCCGTGCGGACGTTGCCTTCTACCGCGACAACGACGTGGTTTCCGACGCGCAACTGCTGCAAGCGGCGATCGACAACATGCGGTTTGTGTTTCTCGCGTTGGCGAACCGCACGTCCTTCGATACGTCACCGGCTGCCGAGGTTGGCAGACTCAGGGCTCGAGCGGGTGTGCCCAGACCCGCGGTGATGGACGCGTATCGGGTTGCTGCCCACGCAGTCTGGGACCAGACGATGGAGTTCTGCGTCGACAACCCGGCGATCAGCCGCGCGACCATGCTGACGGCCACCGCACGGTTCTGGGAAGCACAAGACTGCTACACCCAGGCGATGACCGCTGCGTATCATGACACCGCAACACAGCTCGCCATTGACGATGCGGTCGAGCGGGCGGCCCTGACCGAGGCGTTGCTCCAAGGTCGGTCCCTGGGGGAGTACAGCCTGTGGGATGTTGCGGCGCTGCTGGGGCTGCCCGCCCGCGGCCCCTATATTGTGGTCGCCGCGAGATTGCCGAACATCGGCCAGCACGCACTTCGCAGCGCCGCGGGCATGTTGCGTAACTTGGACGTGCACTCCGCGTGGCGTCTGCTTCCCGATCTCCAAATGGGTATCGCCTACCTGCCCTCCAGCGCATTGCTCCCCGGCATCATCGAGCTGCTGGAACGGGTGACGACCACCGATATCGGCGTCAGCCCGATTTTCAACGATCTTGCAGACACGGCGACCTCGCTGCGCTATGCCCGGTTGGCGCTCGACGCGCCGACCAGGCGGGATGGCAGGGTGCGTCTTTTCGACGATTCAGCGCTGGGTATCGCTGCGGTCAGCGCGCCGGAAGTGACCCACAAGCTCTCCGAGATAATCTTGGGCCCCTTCAGTTCGTTGTCCAGCGACGAACGACTCACCCTGAGTGAGACCTTCGCGACCTGGCTCGATCATGGCGGCTCAATCTCGGAGACCGCGGATGCCATGCTCTGTCATCCCAACACTGTGCGAAACCGGTTGCGGCGCATAGAGGAGCGCACGGGCCGCTCCCTGACCGTGCCGCGCGAACTCGCCGAACTGTGTCTCGCGTTCGAGGTAGTCGAACGCACCGCCACGTGAGGCCGCTGCTTCTCTCAGGGCCGCACACGCGGCATGAAACGGCTGCTCATGGACTCAAGTTGAGCACCCCAAGCAAAGTGGCTTTGTCGCGCAACGGAATTGAGGCGAAGACCTCTGTCGACGATCTGGGGGTCGGTCACGAGTTCGTTGCCTCCGTCACGTGACACCTGAGCTCGCCGGTGGCACGACAAGCCGACACTTGCAGCCGATGTTTCAGATCCATCGGCTACCCGGACACGACGCGCAAGCTGTGCACCATTGAGACGTTTTGCACGCCGAGACGATAGGCTTGCTCTATGTATACTGCGGGACCACCAGTGACTGTGCTCGGCGAAGACGAGTGCTGGAGCCTTCTGTCGAGCTTGTCGTTAGGCCGGTTCGTCACCTGCCTGGACGGGCAGCCTGAAATCTTCCCAGTCAACTTCGCCACCCAACGTCCTACGGTGCTGTTCCGAACTGCCGAGGGCACCAAGCTCTTCGGCGCAGCGACCGACTCTATCGTGGCTTTCGAAGCCGACTACCACGATGCCGCACTCACCTACGGCTGGAGTGTCGTCGTCAAAGGCCGGGCGCACGTGTTGTCGACCAGCGCCGAAATCGGCGAAGCTGAGCAGGCGCACCTCCGGCCGTGGACCCCGACGCAAAAGCTTCACTATGTGCGGGTGGACGCCTCGGAGATCACTGGTCGCCGGTTCAAGTTCGGCCCGGAACCTGAGCACGCAGTCGTCTACGACCGAAGCATCACATAACCGCTGGTATCGGCCTTTAGGTCTGCGCGCAATATCATCCCGGTCAATGCCCTTGTCGTGCAAGGGTTTCGGGCAGTTGTGTTTCATGCGCTAACTGTCGGGGTAGTCTCGCGCGTTCCTCACGGGTACTTCAACTGCGCAGTATCACGTCACAGATCCGAGCCGAGACTGTCGTCCAGGAAAGACGACGGGACCGGCGCCCAGTCGGGTTTCCACCGGTTCGCCTGCAACTCGCGGCGTAACGTCGCGAGCAATGCACGGACCGGTGGCCCCTCATCGAGGAGGAACCGGACCATCCGGTGCTCGGCGCATACGGCCGCCGTCGCTGACAGCAGCTGCAGCGCCTCTGTGTCCTGACCGGCCACCGCCAGGCAGGTCACCAGGAGTCGCTTGGCTTGCAGCAGCGCCCTGTCCCGTCCGCGTCCCTCCAACTTGTCCACCCATTCCCGCGCCCAGGTGATGGCCAGGTCGAGACGCTCGGGTTGAGTCTCGTTGAGCAGCAGCCGGATAGCGGTGGCCTCCTCCAGCTGCAGGGTGACCTCGTCGATGCCGTCGACGGGATCGCGGCGAGCGGCGTGATCGATCCGCGGCGAAGCGGCCAGTCCGGCAGCGGCGGGCAGGTGTAAGCGGACACGTTCGTGCTCGACAGCAGCGCGCAGGCGTCGCACCGACAGGGACTCGGCGACCTGCGCCCCCTCATTGAGATACTGTGCCGCGGCAACGAGGTCACCGCGCAGAGCCTTGATCCGAGCGCCGGTCGTATAACGCGCGATCATGAAGTCAACAGTGCCGTTCTCGGCGCCAAGTTCTTGGCTCAGGTCGAGAAGTCGCTCGGCCTCGGCGATCTCGCCGCGCTCATATAGCAGATCCCCCAGTAGAGCGGAGGCGATGCGGGCGGTGTAGGAGTGCTGATCTCCGGCGGTTATGGCCAACCGAAGACCCTCACGGAAGAGGTCTTCGGCGGCGGTCATGTCGAGTTGCTCGGAGGCGGCGAGCCCGGCAAAGCGATAGCCGTACACCACCGACAGTGGCCCGCGGGTGCGTGCGTGATAGGGCAGAGCCCATTGGTGGCGGCGACGTGCGGCGTCGAAATCGAACCGGAACAGACTGGCGAACACTGCGTCGTCGGCCGCACAGGAGACCACCCAGGCAGGCAACGTATCTGGGCGCGACAAGCACTCGGCGACAAGCTGTTCGACACCGTCGATCCGATCGCTGATGACATGGATATCGGCCTGAATGATGTCGGCCTCTACCCGCAGATCGGCGAGTCCGGCGTCGTCACCCGGTTGCGCCGTGAGCAGGGCGCGCGCGCCAGTCACGGCGGCCTGCGCGGGCACTGGGGAGACCGCCGCGTTGTTGGCCCAGGCGAGGGTGAGCTGCAGTCGTGGGCTTTGACTCACCCGCCGAGGCGGCAGTTTTGCCACCAGCCCGAGCAACGTGAACATCCGCCCTTGCTCAAGTAACTCCATACCGTCGCGTTCGACCAGCTCGACAGCTCGTCCCGGATCATCTGCGGCCAAGGCATGATCGACGGCTTCGCTGAGCATCCCGTGCTCCGCGAACCATGCGGACGCGGTGTCGTGAAGATCATCGATGCGGCCCGGTTGATCGCGGTCAAGGCGTTGCCGCAGATACTGCGCGAACAGATGGTGGTATTGAAACCACTGCCCCTCCTCGTCGAGCCGGCGAAGGAACAAATCGCGTTGTTCAACCTGTTCCAGCATCGCCTGCCCGCCTCGGGCGCCGATGAGCGCGGAGGCGAGCGAGCCGCAGATCCGTTCAGCCACCGACGTCGCCAACAAGAAGTCGAGTATCTTCGGGTCGAGGCCGTTCAGGACGTTCTCGGCCAAAAACTCCCCGACCGCACGATGGCGTCCCGACATTTGCCCGATGAGGGTGTCCGGGTCTGACGATTCCCGCAGCGATAGCGACGCGAGCTGTAAACCGGCAACCCAGCCCTCGGTTGCCTCGGCCAGCCCGGCGACCGCTGAATCCGCCAACGACAGACCGCCGCGCTCAACCAGAAACGCCCGCGCCTCGTCGACGTCGAAACGCAGTGCGGCGGCGTCGATTTCGATGAGCTCGTCTCGCACACGCAGACGCCCCAGTGGCAGACCGGCTTTCGTGCGACTGGTCACGATCACCTGTAGGTGATGGCAGCCGCTGTCGAGCATGAATTCCATCGCCGCGATGGCCGCCGGATCGGAGACGAGGTGCCAGTCGTCGACGACCACCGCCACCGTCTCACCGCTCTGGTGGATTTCGTTGATCAGCGAGGTCAGCACATACCGCTCGGCCTGATCGCCATGCTCCTCGAGCACCCGCCCCAGTTCACCGGCGAGGGTGGGTCTGACCTGGCGGATGGCCTCGATGAGGTGAGTGAGGAACCACACCACGTTGTTGTCGTCGGTATCGATCGACAACCAGGCCACCGCCGCCCCTTGCTCCGCGAGCAGTGCGCTCCATTGTCCGGCCAGCGTGGTTTTGCCGTACCCGGCCGGGCCATGGATGAGGGTCAGTTGCCGACCAGCCCCGCTACGCAGGGTCTCGATCAATCGGTCCCGGTCGATCAGCGGCCGCGACGGGCTGGGCGGATGAAACCGGGTCAGTGGGACCGGCGGTGTGATCGAAATGGAGCGGGGGGCGGTCAAAACTGGCGCGGCGCGCGTGTCAGATCGCTGCGTAGCCTCAGATCGCTGTGTATCGGACACCGTGGGTAGCGCCAGTTCGTCGACGATCAGCCCGCCGAGGCGCTGTGCGTACCGCAGTTGCTCCCCGAATGCCGCTGCTGTACTCGGCCGGTCTGGGGGATCGACGGCCATCGCCGATGCGATGGCCGCCGAGACTTCGGCGGGGATATCTCCACCGCGCAGGATCGGCGTCGGTTCGCTGGTGATCCTCAGAAACTGGGCGATCACCTGTTCACCGTGGCGCCGCTCGAACGCGGCATGCCCGGTGATCGCGCAAAACAACGTGGCGCCCAGACCGTAGATATCGGAGGCAGCCGATGGTGACCGGCCCCCCAAGACCTCCGGGGCAGTGAAGGCGGGCGATCCGGTGATCACGCCGGTGCCTGTCTCATATCCGCCCGCCATCCGGGCGATGCCGAAATCGGTCAGCTGTGGCTGACCGTAATCGGTGAGCAAGATGTTCGCCGGTTTCACATCCCGGTGCAGGATCCCCGCCTGGTGTGCAGTCTCGAGTGCTCCGGCTAGCTTGACGCCCAGCGACAGGGCCTCGGGCCAGCCGAGCGGACCATGCTCGCGGATCCGGGTGTCCAGCGAGCCCCGCGAGTGGTACTGCATAACGATGAATGGACGACCAGAAGTTGTTGTCCCGACGTGTAACACGTTGGTGATGTGCGGATGGCCCGATAACCGGCCCATGGCCCGTTGTTCGCGCAGGAACCGTTCCACATTCTCTGTACCCAGATCCGCGAGGAGTACCTTGACCGCCACCGTCCGGTCCAGGGCTGGTTGTAGACAGCGGTAGACCACACCGAATCCGCCTCGCCCAATCTCGACCACTTGTTCGAAACCCGCGGCCTGCAATTCCTCGGGTATCCGCACCATCGGATCGGGCTGGGTTGTCAGCGGATCGACTTCGGCCATCGCCGTCGCGCCTCCTTTCCGCCGTCCACCGCCCTGCCGGCCTTGCTCCTCAGCCTTCCCCGACCTGTGATGCAAGGATCCAGACCGGACCGCCGAACACTGACCACGCGCATCATGCACCTAGCCGACCACCCATTATCGCCCAGTCGGCGTCGCCCCACATGATCTCTGGCAACTTCGGCCCGCACCGCAGCCGACAGCCAACCGGTCCGTAGAAGGTTTCAATTGATCTGGTTGCTGACACCGCCCGCGGTCTCATTGGCACTGCGCCATCTCGGTCCTAACGGCGCTGAGGCGAACAATACGTTCAGTCAGCGCTCCGGGTACCTCTACGCGTGACTGCGGGACGACGATGCTCACCGCCACACCCGGTCCTGCAGTGGTGAATTCGCGAAGGCGGTTACAACACCACGGTGGAATGGTTGCGCCGCATGGTGTTCGGCACTGAGCGATGAGTAGACACGTCTAGAGGTTTGACCCCCGGCAGCACATGTAGCCAGTACTCTGGGCGGTCGGGGTGATACCGGAAAGGGGACCACTGTGAACGAGCACGTCTACCGTGTCATCGAGGTCGTGGGAAGTTCGTCGGACGGCATCGACGCGGCGATCCGTAACGCCGTCGCACGCGCTTCGCAAACCGTGCGCGAACTGGACTGGTTCGAGGTGCAGCAGATCCGCGGGCACCTCGCTGACGGCGCGGTCAAGCACTTTCAAGTCACTATCAAGGTCGGATTCCGGTTGGAATCCGCGGCCGACTGAATTCGGGATGACCGCTTGATCTCGGAGATCGTGGCGCCTTAAACGAGGGTCGGTTCATTCTTCCTTCACGGACTTGCTGCCACCGGTACGGGCAACGAGACCGTATGGCGCACGTCTGGAGGCGAAGGCTTCGGGCGGAACCTGATCGATGGTTGGGCACCAAGAGGGAGTGCAGGGATGAGTGACGGCCGGGTAGTCGTGGTGACAGGCGCGGCCCGCGGGATTGGACGTGCCAGTGCGGTCGCGTTCGCCCGGGCTGGTTATCGGGTTGCGGGCGCTGACATTGCGGCGCTTGCCAGTTCCGCGATGGACTACGAGCCCGCTACACGCGACGACCTCGCCCGCACAGGAACACTCGTCGAGGAGGCTGGCGGCGAGTGGATGTCCGTGGTGTTCGATCAGCGGGATATATCGGCCGTCCGCGACGGGTTCTCGGCAGTCGTAGAGCGGTTCGGGGGCATCGACGTCGTGTTCGCCAACGCTGGTATTCAGGGCTTTGCTCCGCTGCTGGAGATGAGTGACGAGCTCTGGCATGACCAGATCGACATCAACTTGACCGGTACCGCCAACGTGCTGCGTGTTGCCGCTCCGCTGCTGGTGGATCGTGGTGCAGGTCGCGTCATCATCACGTCCTCGACACAGGGGCAGCACGGCACCCTGGATGGGAGCGGGTACTCAGCGTCGAAGTGGGGCCTGATCGGGTTGATGAAGTCCGCAGGCCTGGAGCTGGGGAAGTACGGGATCACGGTCAACGCGCTGATCCCCGGATTGGTCAATACTGTGCTGACACGGCACGAGGAACGGTACGCACAGATCATCCGCACCGGCGGAAACGAACCTTCCGGCAATCTGGAGGAAGACGAGCAGTCCGCGGCAGGCAGCATGAAAAAGAAGCTGCCCCTGGGCGTTCCGTGGGTCGAACCCGAAGACGTCGCGCCGCTAGCGGTGTTCCTCGCGTCCGATGAAGCACGGATGGTGACGGGGACCAGCTTCGCCGCCACAGCAGGAGACAGTGCCAACATCACGGCATAAAGCCCTGAGACACAGCTGCAACAACCCTGTGAACGCGTTCATCTCCTGACCATCCACCCTACGGCGCAGGCGATACGTCAGTGCCCGACCCCTTCGCCGAAGCCTTCGCACGCTTCTCGGCCCGCACCGCCTTCCCGCCGCGCACAAACCCGGTTGGGGAGACCGACGCCGACAGCAGCGCGTCCTCGCCGCCCACGAACGGGTGGAACCCGACACCTGCGCCGCCACGGCCTTTTACTGGGATGTCAGCGACTTCGGTGACTTTCCAACCCTTTTCGGACGTTGACAGGATCGCTTCTCCGTTTTCGCACGTGATCGGCAGAGCGGCGATCACCTCGTCGCCGGGGTCATCAGCGGTCAGCTTCACACCGGCCACGCCGTTTCCTGCCGTACCCTGCGGATTCACCGCGGCGGGGTCGATACGCAGAATCCTGCCGCGTCGCGTCACCAGCCCCAGGTGGTACCCCGGTGTCAGCACGCCGGAACGCAGGAGTCCGGTGATGTCGGGGGCGACCGGGATGTCGCGGATCTTGAACGGCAAGCCGTTTCCGTTGGTGAATTTGATCCGTCCGTCGGTCCACACCGCCCAACCCAGGCCTGAGGTGAGCAGTTCGCCGTGACTGTCGGAGAACACACCCCGGTCATCAAGGCGCCAAGCGGCATTGACCTTGCGTTCGCGGGGGCCGTCCTCATCGGCGCTCGATGCCGTCGGGGTAGCTTCAAAGTCCAGCACGGTCCGACGGTCGAATTCGGGACCTTTGAACAGTTTTGCCGTCTCCACGAGCTCGTTGTCGATGACCGCTCGCCGCGCGTCGGGGTTCGACACCAGCTCGGTCAGCTCGGCGAACTCGGCGTCCAGCTTCTCGGCCTCGGCTTGCAGTTCGATCACGTCGAGCCGTGTCAAGCGCCGCAGCTGCAGCGCCAGAACGTAATCGGCCTGCCCGGCGTCGATACCGAACCGCTCTTGCAGCCCTTGGCGGGCCTCGTCGACGGTGTCGGAGTTTCGAATAACCGCGACGGCAGTATCAATATCGAGGTGGATTAGCATCAGGCCGGCCACCAGATGGCGCCGTGCGGTGACCTTCTCCAGCCGATACTCGCTGCGGCGCACCACCACTGAATCGCGCAGGTGCAGGAAGGCCGAGATCAACTCGCGCACCGACCACCAGCGTGGCACCCGGTCTTCGTCGAGGGCCACCAGGCTGGCGGCGAACGTCGATTCCAGCGGTGTCAACGCGAGCAGCTGCTCGCGGATGGTTTCGGCGCTGTAGCCGCGTTTGGCGGTGACGACGATGCGTAGGCCGTTGCGGCGGTCGGTCAGATCGGACATGTCCGCGACACCGGACAGCTCGCCGGATTCGACAAGGGCTCGGATCCTGTCCTGCACAGTGTTACTCGCCACACCGGGCGGCAGTTCGGTGATGATGCAGTTCTTTCCGTCGACAGACACCGTGCCACGCACCGTGAACGCACCACGACCGGTGGTGATGTACTCCCGCAGCCCGGCTGTGCCGACCACGGTGGACCCACAGCCCCAGTCGGGTCCGGGAATGAGCTTTATCAACCTGTCGTCGGTCATGTTCGGGGTTTTCAGCAGTGCTCGGCACGCGGCCATGACCTCGCGGGGATTGTGGGCCGGCACCTTGGTGGCCCACCCCTCGGCGATGCCGACCGCGCCGTTGCACAGCAGCACCGGCCACCGGGCCGGCAGCACCGTTGGCTCGGTCCACTCGCCGTCGAACGTCGCCACCATAGGCACCGCGTGATCGTCGAGTTCGGCGGTCAGCGCCGCGCCGGGTGCCGACAATCGCATTTCGGTGTAGCGGTCGGCAGCGGGAATATCACCTTGAATACGGGGGAAAGCACCTTGCCCGTCAATGACTTTCACGCGCTGGAAGTCGGCGGCCATCAGCGCCGCGGCCCCGTACATCGACGCGCCACCGTGTGGGTGCAGGTTGCCGGTGACGGCCGAGCACACCTTCGAGGACTTCTGCGGTTTGTTGCCCGGCAGCAGTTTCGAGTCGTGCATCTGATAGAGCAGACGGCGTTGACCGGGCTTGAGTCCGTCGAATGCCGAAGGGATGGCGCGATCGCTGACGCTGTAGAGAGCGAAGGTCAGCTGGTAGTGGTTCCAGTAGTCGTCGGCGCTCTGGTCGAGCACCAGGTCCCGGTTCTGTTCAGGAATATCGAGAGTGGCGGTCACAGTACTTCTCCTAGTCCAAGTCCAGCGCGGAGGTGTCAACGCGGGAAGCAACATCGGCCATCCACGTACGCCGGCCCTCCGGCGGTCCGCCGAACAGAGTGTGGTGCAACTTCTTTTCATCGTCATCGGGGTGTACCCGAATCACGGTGCGCCGCTGCGGATCCAGCACGGTGTTCCAGAAGTCGTCGGCATCCATTTCGCCGAGGCCTTTGTTGCGCTGCACCTCTACCTTGCGCTTGGAGGTGGCGCGCATCTGTGCCACTGCGGCGTCGCGTTCGGACTCGTCCTGGCAGTAGATCCGCTGCGTGCCGTCCTTGACCACGAACAACGGCGGCAGTGTCACGTAGACCATCCCGGCCTCGACGAGCGGGCGGTAGAAATCCAGGAACATCGAGATCAGGCTCGAGTTGATGTTGCCGCCATCGGGATCGGCATCGGAGGCGAACAGGATCCGGTCGTACCGGCACTGCTCCGGGTCGCAGTTGTCACGCAATCCGCAGCCTAGGATGCGTTCGATGGAGTCGAACTCGTCCTTGACCCGTGCTTTGCTCACGGTGAACCCGTAGACGTTGGGCGGCTTCCCTTTCAGCGGGAAGGCCGCCTGGAACGTGGCGTCGCGCGCCGCTTTGATAGTGCCCAACGCCGAATCGCCCTCGCACAGGAACAATTCCGCACCCGAACCGCGGCCGGTCTCCCGGCTGGGCAGCAACTTCGGCGGCAGCGACAGATTCGTCCCCAGCCCTTTGGCTTTCGACGCCGCGCGGGAGCGGGCCTTCGCGCCCTCGGCGCTGCGTCGCGCCCGGGCCGACTCCAGCGCCAGCTTCGTCCACAGCGATACCGCATCGCTGTTACCGGGGTTGGCCGCCCAGATGGTGACACTGCGCGCCACGTCCGGCGCCATCGCCACGTTCAAAGAACGTGACGACACCGCGGTCTTGGCCTGGGAGTCCCAAGCGACATCGGGTGCCCGGGTGTCCACCGCCAGCGCGGTGACCGCGGCGAAATCCTGCGGCTCCGGGCCGTCCTCACCTTTGGCCAGGCCCAGGTCGCGGATGCGGGACGCCCGGTCGGCCAGGGCTTCGGACAACCCTTTCATCGCGGCCGTCAGATGAGACCCGCCGCCCGGGGTGCGTACGGTGTTGCAGAACGCGGCCACCGTGGCTGGCTCGGCAGGCCCGGCGGTCAACGACCAGCGGAACGGTGTCGGACCTCGGCCGGTCGTGTATTCACCGCGTCCCTCCACGGCTGCGCGCACGTCGGGCAGGGGAGTGCCGGAGGCCGTGCACATGAGGTCGAGCAGAGTGTCGGTGCCCCACGGGCCGTTGAACGGTTCCATCAATGCGGGCGGCACGTCCTCGGCGGGCCAGCCTTCGTCGACGACGTGCAGGTGCACGCCGGGCGACATTCTGGCTGCGGCGTGCGCCCGCAGCAGGACCTCGCCGATATCCACGTTTGAATCCGGCACCACGGCCGGGTCGAACAGGATGCGCACCGTGGTGCCGTGCGCGTCGGGCTTGCGGTTGCCCGAGCCGCGGAGTTTGTGGGTGTCGGCGCGGGTGAACTCGGCGTCCGGATCGAACCCCCGGCCCCCGGTGCCATCGAACACACCCGGGTAGCCACGGCCGAAACTCTGCAGGTACGTCTTTCCCGCCCGACGCACCGTCACGTCGGTACGGGCGGAGATGAACACCGCGGCTGCGGCGCCGATACCGTTCAAACCGGCGCCCGTGCTCGCGGCGTCAGAGTGGGCGGAGAACTTGCCACCGGCCCGTGCCGTGCCGAGCGTCTTGACGATGCCGTTCTTCCCGGTGACCGGGTCGGAGTCGACGGGTAAGCCGCGGCCGTCGTCAGCGACGCTGACCGATCCATCGGCGTGCAGGGTGATCGTCACGGTGGATCCGCCGTGGCTGGGGTCGGCGACCTCTTCGATCGCGTTGTCCACCAGCTCACGCAGCGCGGTGTTGAGCACGTCCAGGCCCAGATTCACCGCCGGTCGTAGACGGGTGTGCTGGACATCGTCGAGTTCGGTGATGTCTGCAGCGTTGTAACTCACTGCTGGTCCTTTCCATCAGGGCCGGTGCGGGACCGCAGGGTCCTGTAGGGGCGTGCCGGAGGAATGGTAGGCGGCAGAACCGACATCTTCGGGTATCCCTCACGGTGGCCGCGGCAAGTCTCTTCCTCGCCGCCGCATTGATTGGTCCGGAGCTGGATGTTTACCAACGTCGTTGTCGGTGAGGCAGAGCGATCCTAGACGCTACTGAAGAACGACGATCTTGGTGCGTCCGGGTGGCGGTTGAGGATCGGTGGGTCGGCGGGGCGTCCTGACAACAATGACGACACTCCTGGGCTGAAAGTTGATGGTGCGAGCATTTGCGGCGCAGACCGCTCACGGTGGTCGGTGTGAAACGTATTGCGTCATAACATATTGCGGAGCGCATGATCTGGTAACAGGTTCGTGTGCGCGACTTCGACTCTTACAATTCCCGTATGCCGTTCTCGCTCGATCCTGAGGCAACGCCGCACTCCGATGAGACGATCAAGAAGTCGCGGTTCATTGCCCGACTTCGCTATGCCGACTGCGAAGAAGATGCCTACGGATTCATCGCTCTCGCACGCGAACTCGAGCGCGGAGCCGGTCATCACTGCTTCGCCTACATCATCGGTGATGAAGTCGAGAGTCGCATTGATCGGTACAGTGACGATGGAGAGCCCAGCGGAACAGCCGGCGTTCCGATCCTGCATGTGCTGAAGGCCCGAGACGTGGTGAATGTGGTCGCAGTGGTGTCGCGATACTACGGGGGTATCAAGCTCGGAGCCGGCGGTCTGGCGCGGGCCTATTCTGGCGGCGTAGTCGCTGCGCTCGAATCAACGAACCTGCGGCGTCGCATCCAGTCGCAAGTGTTCACCCTCGCGGTGGACCATGCCGAGGCCGGTTGGGTTGAGGCGGAATTGCGACGGCGCAGGTTCGATGTGGATGGTGTCGACTACGGCCAGAAGGCGGTGATCACCATTCATTGTGCCGAGACAGCAAAGCTGGACTCAGTGATAGGTGAAATAACCTCCGGCCGTGGGGAACTCATTCATGTGGGCCACGTATGGGGATAGCTGCTCTACAAGTTATTACCAACCGCTATGGACGCTGGTCGGTGGGGGTTGCACCGGCATGGACGAGAGTGGACGACCTGAGGCATCGGTGATGTCGGGTCGACGCCCAATGCGAAAACCGGTGCCGCAGTGGGTTCCCCTCACTTGATCGTAGTGCGGCGGCTTGGCTGGGGCGCAACGGATCTAGCTGCTCCTCAGTCCGTCCTTAACCATCAGTGATACATGTGTGTCAATTTCTTTCCTCGTAATGCGAATCAGCTTCCGCCTCCTGAATGTCATGTCCGACAACAGCTGTCACAGGGTCCGTACCAGGGTAACCATTCGACGGAGCAACGTGTCTGAGTACGGCAAAGATGGGGAGAACTCCGTATCCAATTCATGCGGACCTCATCGCAGAATTGGTTTCGCCATCACGGAAAACACGCTGCGAGAACAACGTCAGCGGTCAACGGTCGACCCATCACGGTTAGCTCTCAGCTTAAGCCGCTTCGTATGCCACATGCATTGGCGGCATGAGACATTCGGCAATACGGCACGGTAATGCTCGACCGCTGACACCAATTGCTCGCCATCTTGCAGGGAGGCATAGCTAGTGATCTCCGAAGGCTCAGCGCCAGCCGGCGTGGGTACCGCGCGAGTCAAGCGTGGTACGGCTGAGATGCTTAAGGGTGGCGTCATCACGGATGTCGTCACTCCTGAGCAGGCGAAGATCGCCGAGGTCGCCGGTGCGGTGGCCGTCATGATAGTCCGGCTCAGCGGGCCGCGACGATCGTGAAAGCCACCACGTTCTACGACGATCTCGATGTGCTGGCCAAGGTGTCGTGCGGCCTGGGGGAGGCCATGATCGGCATTAACGTGGAGGACATCGGCCAGCCGCATCGGCTCGCCGAGCGTGGCCGGTGATTTGTAATGCCTGCTATCTTCCACTCACCTGCGTGCAGGTCGGATGACGAGTGGGAATGGCAATTGCGTGCCAAATGCAGGACGGTAGATCCCAGCCTGTTCTTCCATCCCGATGGTGAGCGAGGTCACGCGCGACAGGAACGTCAGAAGCGTGCCAAGCAGGTGTGTGCGGACTGTCCGGTGGCGGACCAATGCCGGGACCACGCGATTGTGTTTCAGGAAGCCTTCGGAACATGGGGCGGAATGTCTGAGGAGGATCGCGCCCGCTCATTGTTTGCCCGTAAGGTTCACATCCGCACGCACCGACCTGCGCCAAGTAAAGACCACGGTTGACGATCGCCCACTCTCGAGATCTCTGCGCATGCCGCTGAGACACCGCGCTGTGCTGAGGCAAAATCCTAGGTGGTCGGTGTCGGTTAGCACCCCAGACACGACTCCCGACGTAGCCGGAGAAGTCACCGTTTGCTCCCCGTTTGCTCAACGCGATCCTAATCCTGTCGGACGAAACCAGGTGTTGGCGGGGCACCTAGCGCGTCCCACACTTGCGCTCCGTCCCGACGGGCTCGCCTACCCGGCCTGGGTGCTGAACACCCTCGGAGGTTTCCCGTCGCGATCGACCCGACGATCGCGGACACATTTGTCCGTCTGCTACTCGAGCCGAATGCGCCGGCTGCCGCCCACGAGGAATTCAAGGTACGGCAGGGGGACGCCGGTGATCCAAAACTACTGTTGCCGAACAATTCTGATCCATCTATCGGTCCACCCTGGCCCCACTACGACTGCGCCGCCGACGGCGCCACATCTGGAACTGACAATGGAAGGAACATCCAGCATGGCACAAGACGATATTGACGTTGTCGTGATAGGCGCTGGCTTCGCAGGCCTGGCTGCCGCCCGTGAACTCGGCTGGCTTGGCTTGCGAGTCACCACTGTTGAAGCGCGAAACCGCATCGGTGGCCGCACGCATACCGAACAACGGTGGGGCATCCGCCTTGAGATGGGCGGTGCTTATGTGCACTGGCACCAGCCGCACGTATGGGCCGAACTCTCTCGCTACGGCTTGGGCGTCGTCGTCGCCGGCGCCGCTGACGCGTCGCTCGCCTACTGGTACGCCGACGGGGCATTGCACAGTGGCACTGTCGGCGAATTTAACGAGCTCGCGGCCCAACGGATCCGCGACTTGATGCAGTCCGCGCGTGACTATCTGCCACACCCGTATCGGCCCCTTGCCGGTATCCGAGTCGGGGATGTCGACAAGCTAGCAGTACCTGAGTATCTCGATCGGCTCGAACTGAGTGCGGTGGAACGTGATCTCGTCGACGCACTGATAGCGACCGACTCTAGCGGCCAACCCGGCGAGGTGGCGATGAGCCAGACCTTCCGCTGGTGGGTGTTCGCCAATGGCGACTGGGACCAACACTTCGACATGACCGGCGGGTTCAAGATCGCCGAGGGCACCAGCGCGCTCGCGGCCCGCATGGCCGCCGACGCCCGCGGCGAGATTCGGCTGACTACCCAGGTGACCGCAATCGAGCAGCAGGCGAATCGCGTCATCGTGACTCTGGATAACGGTGAGCAGCTCAACGCGGCCGCCGCGATCGTGACGGTGCCGCTGTCGACACTGCAGCGCATCGACTTCACGCCGCCACTGTCTGACGGTAAGCGGGCAATGATCACCGAAGGGCAGATGGCGAGAGGCACGAAGGTGTGGGCGCGCCTGCGTGGCGACTACGAACCGTTTCTGGCGATCGCTCCGCCGCGATTTCCGTTGACTGCAGCGCAAGTCGAAGGCCACGTCCACGGCGACACCATCGTCGTCGGCTTCGGACCCGACGCCGAGGCGTTCGACCCATGTGATCGCGCCGCTGTCGAGCAGGCACTTCGGCTATGGATCCCCGACGCTGACGTGGTCGACAGCTTCGGTCACAACTGGGTCGCCGACGAATTCGCAGGCGAAACATGGCCGATGCTGCGGCCAGGGCAGCTGACCCATCACTTCGCCGACCTGCGCCGACCCCACGGGCGCGTGTACTTCGCCGGATCCATATATGCCCGCGGCTGGGGTAGCTTCATCGACGGCGCCCTGGAGAGCGGCATCGAACAAGCTCGAGCCATCGCCGAAATCATCCAGCCGGGAGTATGAAATGGCCATTTCCATAAGTGCGTTTAACGCCCGCGATGCCCGAGCTCAAGCGTCCGCTCAAACTCTGGCACATCGCCTTTTTCGGGCTGACATAGACGCCGCTTTACGGTATTCGATATCCAAACGCGCACAACAGTATTCGATATCCTGATGATTCGATGCGTTCGCCCTGCTGTCAGACTCGATAAGCATGAGCACTCGGCCACGAACAGGTAGTCTCACTCACGCAGGGGCAGCCTGTCACCGCAGCGCGGTGGTTCGGGGATGCCTCGCCTCAGCGGGCGCAACCGAGGAGTAACAAACCTTCGTCGAGTGCGACGACGGCTGCGCCAGTGCGCGATGAGCATCCAAGCTTGGCCATGACGTTCTCGATGTGCTTGCCGGCAGTTTTGGCAGAGATGGTGAGCTCGGTAGCGATTTGGGTGGTGGTCCGACTGCGTTCGAGCAGCGTGAGGACCTCCAGTTCGCGAACGGTCAATCGGTGAGGAACCGATGTCGAACGCTCGGTGACAAGGAAACCAGAAGGCAACGGAGTACGCGAAACGCGGTGCCATCCGCCGTCCTGGTCCTGCCACAAACCTCGCCAGTGCCGGGAGTGCACTGAAGCGCCAGCCGTGACGGCCTGCACCAGAACGGTTCCGGTCGCCAGCCAGGGTCCACTGAATCGTCCCGGGACGTCGTGGCATTCGCTTTCGCCGCTCACGATCGTGCAGTGTGCGTCGGGCTCGATGATGCTCGCGATGTGGGCGGGTTCCCGCAGCACGTCGGTGAGGATGGCCAGAATCGGCTGCAGTGCGGTCAGCGCGCCGCGATTACTGTCGCTGGGATACTTGACTGAATCGGTGTTCAGGTGCAGGTTTCCGGTGTAGCGGCCGTCTGCTGCGAACAGACAGGTCGTCACTCCTTCCCGGTACCCTGCAGGCAGCCAGTGGGTCTGCGCCGAGTAGAACGACCGATAGTCGAATGGCATATCAGCCCACCGCAGGGGATCCCTGTCCACATCACGCATATATCGGAACGCCTCGTCCTGCGCGACGAACCAGGTGTCCAGGTGGGCGATCTCTGTCTCTGAGTACCCCCGATTGGCGATCGTCCGATGACATCCGTTGATGGGGTCCCACACCTGCAAGCTGGCTGCCACATAGGGGATCGACGAGTGAATCTGCTCCAGAACGGAATCCGCAGTCGCAGCGGTATTCCCGCCGCTTGGCATCGTGGCAACGGCGGAGTTGATATCAAGGACGTTCACGATGTCTGCGGACGTCATCGACGTTCGAAGATCCATTTCTACTCCAGACTTCACCTTGTGGTCGAGGCCTTCACCTTGTGGTCGGCAGCGGTCATCGCGCCATCAGGTGGTTATGTTAAGCCAGTGCAGGCCAGCATCCTGCCGGTTTCGGTCGAAAATCGAGCAAGGTAGCTGTTGTCGAAAGGTGCGGGCCCTTCGATGATTGGAGAGTGACCGCTGGAAGACTGGGCTGAGACTGCTCAGTGGCGGGGCTTGGCACGCAACGCTGTGGCCGAATCTACTGTTCGGCATCGCCACCGCGATATAAGTGGCCGCTGGCGACGCCGGCATCGCCCTCCTTGCGGTGATCAGCACCGTGCGACGCGAAGTGGTGTGCCGCAGTGCGGCAAAGATGGGGAGAACTCCGTATGCAAATCCCGCGTGCATGCGTCGCAGAATTGAGTTCGCCGTAACGGCAAGCACACTGCGAGCGCAACATCGGTCGTCATCATCGACGATTTCCATGAAGGTTGTGTCCCAGAAAATGATAAATCGCATGTCAGATGCATTGGTGCTCAGAGAGATTCGGTAGTCGACGCGGAATTGCGCTGAATGGGCGCTCTCACTGCCTCGTTCCATTTTCTCTGAGTGCCGCATGCTCGGGCAGCTACTGGAAGGTCATCGTCATGCGTTCTCTGATCGAGCGCGCCCAACCGCGCACAGTCCGGATTCTGATCCTGGCTCCATATCTGGTGGCCGCACTCATGTCAGTGTTCCCGCCGCTGTACCTATCGATCTCAGGAAAGAAGTGGGAGATCCTTGGCTTGCCGATCGGGATCGTCTACATGCTCGCCGTGGCGGCCCTGGTCACGTTATCGGTCGTCACCGCTTACTACATCGAAGTCGTTCGAAACGAGATCGGGGACTAACGCCATGGTCGTGACAATCGGCTTGCTCACTCTATTTTTCGCCTCGGTCGTGCTCGTGCTCTACATGAGCTATAAGAAGGATAAGACTTTCGACGGGTACGCCGTAGGTGGACGTTCCTTCTCCGGGTTCTACATCGCTATGTCGTACATGAATGCGTGGTGGCCCGGAACCACTTTCGTCGCCTTCTTCGGCGTGTTGGCCGGCTCCGGCGTCATCGGATTCTACCTGTTGCTCTACTCCGTACTGGGCGCTTGCGCGATGTATCTGATGGCCACCCGCGCCTGGGGTTGGGGCAAGAAGTACAAACTGTTCACCCAGCCCGACCTCATCGGTCTGCGCTTCGACAGTGGCCGGCTCAAAATGCTCGCCAGCGTCATCGGAGTGGCAGCTAGCTTCCCGTGGATCGTCCTTGGCATGCAAGCCATGGGCGAAATCGTACGATGGGCCACTTTCGGCAAGATCGGAGTCGTACCGGCACTGATCATCGGTGTGCTCATCATCGCGGTCCGGCAGCTCTGGACGGTACAGATGGGTATGCGTGGCTTGATCATCAGCGATGTGTGGCAGGGCATCGTTGCCTATGGCCTCACGGCGGTGATTTGCGTCGTCCTCCTGTTCACCGAGTTCCACGGCTTAGTCGCCCTATCCGAACTGCCCCCCGCCAAATTCGTCATCCCAGGCTTCAACTCCCCGCAGGGCGGTCTTTATTTTTTGGGCCTGGTGCTGTCTGGTGCCATCGGTTCATTGTGCTGGCCCGCGTCCTTCCAGCGCATCTACACCGCCGACAGCATCAAGTCGGTCAAGTGGGGAACGGTCTTGACCTTCCCCATGACTGTCGGGTTCTTCGTGCCGCTCGGTCTCCTGGCCATGTCGGCGGCCACGATCGCCAACATCGCTGAGGACCCGCAGCACGGCTGGTTCATCCTGCTGGACTCCGTCGGCGGTGAATGGTTGCTTGGTGTTGGCCTGGTGATCGTACTCGCCGCCAGCATGGGGTTCGTCGACTCTTGGATCCAGGTGTGCGGAACCCAGCTGGCCAACGATATCGTCGGTAGCGCGCGTCCCTTGACAGACAAGCAACGCATCATCGTCTCGAAGCTGTCCATGCTTGCCTTCTTGGCGCTCGGCGCCGCATTCGCCTACCTCACCTTCAGCTACGGGAACCTGCTGACGTGGGCACAGGTCGCCTACGCAGTCATCATCCAGCTCGCGGTGCCGCTGTTCGCTGGGCTGTTCTGGCGCCGTGGCAGTGCCACGGCAGCCTTCTGGGGCCTTGCCGTGGGATTCGTCGTGGCGGTGGTGCTGACCATTCCGCACGCGGATGACGGCGGAGCCATTCCCGCGCTGGGCGGTGTACCTGCGGGCATCGTCGGTTTGGGGGCCAATCTAGTCATCTACCTGACTATCTCACTGCTCACCAAAGTGCCCTCAGAGGAGCAGCAGCGGGTGGCCGACCTGTTCGGCTCGGTCTCCGACGCGTTGAGCCCGGAACCTACTAAGGACTCCGAGCCGGAAGGTGGGCTCGGCGCCACTCCTCGCCCGATACGGTGATCGGGCCCGTAGTGGTCATGGTGCGCCGGGCGCCGGTACGGAGTTTTCCTTATAGTGTCCCCGAGACGGGGCCTTATAACCTGAAATTATTGCCCCGCAATCACTTTGAAGACGTGGCAGCCAACCCACAAATACTCGAAACGGAGAGCAGATGCACCTGACGGTCCGCGAGGAGGAGAGGATGCAGCTATGGACTGCCGCCGAGATGGCGCGCCGGAGGCTGGCCAAGGGCATCCGGCTGAATCAGCCAGAGGCGGTGGCTCTTATTTGTGACGAGGTCCTTGAGCGTGCTCGAGAGGGCTCCATTCCCATTCTCCCGGATCTCATGGAATACGGTGCCACCATCCTGCGGCGTGAGCACGTGATGACCGGTGTCGCCGAGATGCTGAAAATCGTTCAGGTCGAGGCACTTCTACCGGATGGCACCAAGCTTGTGACGGTCATGGACCCGATCCGGGGGGAGGCCACCGACGGCGACAACGAGACCCCTGCGGCGTCGTGGGCACCTCCGCCTATTCCCGAGTCGAGGGTTCCGGACGAGGCGTTCGAAGTCGGCGAGCCGGACAAGGTCGGACATATCGAGTTCGCCCCGACCCCCATCACCATCAATGTCGGCCGTGAGACGCTGGTCCTCGATATCGTTAATACCGGGGACCGGCCGGTGCAGGTGGGCGCGCACTACCACGTCGCTGAAGCCAACCGCGCGTTGGCATTCGACCGATCCTCGGCGTTTGGCTTCCGTCTCGACATTCCCAGCGGCACATCGGTGCGCTTCGAACCGGGCCAGAGCCGCCGCTGCCAACTGGTCCGGCTGGGCGGAGCTCAAGTTGCCAGGGGCATGAATGACGTTACGAACGGTCCGACCGGAAGCGAGCTGATCAAGGAGCAGGCGATGCGCCGCCTACGTGAAGGCGGCTACTGCTTCGAAGGGGAGACCTTGGAAATGCTGGCAGGCAAGGAAGCGAGCGGAGAGCCGAATTCATGAGCATCGACATCAACCGTCCGGACTATGCGACGCAGTACGGGCCAACGACGGGTGATCGCATCAGCCTCGCGGACACCGGTCTGGTGGCAGAGATCGAGCGCGATTACACCACCTACGGAGACGAACTGGTATTCGGCGGCGGAAAGACTATCCGGGACGGCATGGGACAGGTGTCCCGTTTCAAGCGGTCCGATGGCGCGCTGGACATGGTGGTCACCAACGCCGTGGTGATCGATCCTGTGCTCGGAGTGATCAAGTGTGACATCGGCATTCTCGACGGCAAGATCGTCGGAATCGGCAAGGCGGGCAACCCCGACGTCATGGAGATCACGCCGGGCCTGATCATCGGTCCGAACACCGACATCCTGTCGGTGGAAGGCCAGATCGTCACCGCCGGGCTGATCGACATTCATCCGCACTTCGACTCGGTGCAGCAGCTCTACGAATACCAGTCCGCAGGTTTTACGACCGTGATCGGCGGCGGTTCGGGGCCCAAGACCGTGGGCATCGAATGCCCAGGGGCCTGGAACCTGCAGCGCATGCTGGAGGCCATGGCCGATTTCCCACTGAACTTCGGCAACTTCGGCAAGGGCAACTCGTCCGACCCGGCCTCGATCATCGAGCAGGTGCTCGGTGGAGCCACGGGGATGAAGATCCACGAGGACTGGTCCAGCTCACCGTCGGCCATCCGGACCTGCCTGCGGGTTGCCGACGAATATGACTTCCAGGTGCAGCTGCATGCCGACACGCTGAACGAAACGGGCTTCTACGAAGACACCATGGCGGCCATCGGCGGTCGCGTCATGCACATCTACCACTGTGAAGGCGCCGGGGGCGGGAACGCGCCAGACATGATGCGGTGCGTGGGCGAGGCCAATATTCTGCCCAGCTCCACCAACCCGACAAACCCCTTCTCGCTCAACACTTATGACGAAGAAATAGACATGCTCATCACATGTCACAATCTCAACAAGGCCGTTCCCTCCGATATGGCCTTCATTCAGGGCCGGGCCCGCGCCGAGACCATGCGTGCCGAAGACGTACTTCATGACATGGGCGCCATTTCCATGATCGGGTCGGACAGCCAGGGCGTGGGCCGGGCGGCCGAAAGTGCCCAGCGCGCCTTCCAACTCGCCGCGGTCAGCAAGGTGCGCACCGGCCCGTTGCCTCAGGATAGTGACCGCAACGACAACTTCCGGATCAAGAGGTATCTCGCCAAGGTCACCATCAACCCGGCGATCTGCATCGGAATCGACTCCTACGTCGGCTCGATCACCCCGGGCAAGATGGCCGACCTGGTGTTCTGGCGGCCCGAAATGTTCATCGCCAAACCAGAATTGATTCTCAAGGGCGGGTTCATCTCGTGGTCGGCGATGGGCGATCCCGCCGGCTCGCTGATGACCGGTCAGCCGCTCAAGTATCGCCCCCAATACGGCTATTACGGGCGCAACCCCCGCCGGTTGGCGTACTCCTTCGTCACCCAGGCCGCGATCGACAACGGATTGGCCGACCGTATCGACTGCCAGGAGTTGCGGCCGATCAAGCGGAGCAGGTCGATCTCGAAGCGCGACATGATCCACAACAACTACATGCCCGACATCAGCATCGACCCGGAGACGTACGCCGTCACCGTCGACGGCAAACGTATCACCGTGAAGGCAGCGAAGACATTGCCGCTGGGCCAGCTGTATTACCTGCGTTAGAGAGGATTCCATGAGCACCAACAATGTGGTGACCGCAAAACTCGGGTCGATAGAGACGATCGACAGCGTAGAGATCGATCCGGTGATCCTCACCGCCGACGAACGCGCCCGCGGGCATATGAAGGTGCGTTCGGAAGGCGGCCGTGAGGTACGTATCTCGTTGGATCGCGGTTCCGACCTCGACGACGGCGATGTGCTGGCGATGGACGGTCACGTGGCCGTAGTCGTCCAGGCCTGCGACGAGGACATCCTGGTGGTGTCGCCCGCAACGGCAAGGGATTGGGGGGCCGCCGCTTTCGTGATGGGCAACCTGCACCGGCCCGTCCGCTTCAGCGACGATGCCATGCGGACACCGTACGAGCACTCTACCGGGCAGGCATTGGACGAGGCAGGGATCGCCTACACGCGTACGACGGCTCCCCTGGTCGGGCAACGCATTAGGGCGGTGGGCGGACATTCGCATGACTGATGACCAGGGGCTGCTGTATCTGTTGCAGGTCACCAGTGCGGCATTCCCCTCGGGCACCTATGCCCATTCTGCGGGCTTCGAGACCCTGTTGGACAGTGCGCTGATCGTCGATCGAAAGTCGTTGCGCGAGTGGGCTGATCAATGGATGGAGCTCAGTGCGGCGCCCTCTGAGGGGGTGATCGTCGGGCTGGCGCATGACGCGCACCGTCTCGGACGCTTCGACGACCTGCTCGCGTTGGACCACATCTTGAGCGCGATCAAGTCCGGTAAAGAGCCGTTGGAAGCCAGTTCGGTGACCGGCCGCGCGACGCTGCGCACGGTCGAAGAGGCCTTCGGCACCCAGGTGCAGGACTACGCGGCCGTGGTCCGCGCCGGCACCGCGGCCGGGCACGCCGCCATCGTGTTCGGGGTGTATGCCGACGTACACGGCGTTCCTCGGGAGACCGCCCTGAACGCGTACCTGTTCACCGCGTACTCGAATCTGGTGGGTGTGGTGGGTCGTTTGCTGCCCCTCGGTCAGCGCGACGTGCAGGCGTTACTGGCAGACAGCCGCGGTTTGGTGCAGCGTTGTGCGGAGCGAGCCGCCATCATGTCTATTGACGAAATCTGTTCTATGACACCACTTCTGGAGATTGCCAGCATGCGCCACGAGCGCTTGACCACGCGTCTCTGCATTTCCTGAAAGGACTGCTCCAATGCGTAAACCGATTCGCCTCGGCGTCGGCGGCCCCGTCGGTTCCGGCAAGACCGCGCTGATTGAGCGGCTGGCCCGCAAGATGTCGGCCAACCATTCGGTCGCGGCCATCACCAACGACATCTTCACCCGCGAGGACGCCGAATTCCTCACCCGCAGTGGTGCGCTGCCTCCCGATCGAATCATGGGCGTGGAGACCGGCGGCTGTCCGCACACCGCCATCCGCGAAGACGTCTCGATGAACCTGCATGCCGTCGACACCATGGTGAGCCGGCATCCAGATCTCGACCTCATCTTCGTCGAAAGCGGTGGCGACAATCTGGCGGCGACATTCAGCCCCGATCTCGTCGACGCGCACATCTACGTCATCGATGTCTCCGGCGGTGACAAGATCCCGCGCAAGGGTGGGCCTGGGGTCACCAAGTCAGATCTGCTGGTGATCAATAAGATCGACCTCGCCGAGATGGTCCACGCCAGCCTCGATGTGATGCGCAGGGATTCGCTCAAGCAACGCGGGGAGCGACCCTTCCTGTTCACCGATCTGATGTCGGAGCAGGGCCTGAACGACGTGATCGCGTGGATCGAACGCGATCTCATGTTTCTCGACGCAGCATTGCCGCGATGACGACGGCGACCTTGGACGCATCGGCGTACTCGTCCGGTGAGATAGGCAAACACGGGTCGCTGGTGGTGCGCGCCATGGTCGAACGCGGCAAGACGCGCTTACAACCGACGTTTCGGCGAATCCCCTACCAGTGGCACGGTGCCCATTATCAGGACAACGATGACCAACCGTTTCTTCTGGTGCAGAACTCCGGCGGCGGATTCGTCGAAGGCGACAGCGGGCGGTTCCACCTGACCATGGAGCCGGGCACCCGGGCGCTGGTGACCACCACCGAAGCCACCAAGTTCTACCGAAGCGAGGGTGGCGGCAGTTCCGCGGAGTCCTACCGCTTCGACGTGGGCTCCAACGCCCTGCTGGAGTACGTACCGGACGAGGTGATCCCGTATGCAGGGTGCCGGGCCGTGCGCGACACCCGGTTCTGCTTGACCTCGCCCTCGCGGCTGTTCGCAGCCGAAGTCATGGTGGCGGGGCGGGTACATTTCCGTCGCGATGAGCTGTTTGGCTTTACCGCGTTACGATCTCGCTTCCAGGTAGATATCGACGGTGTCCCGCGGTACCTCGACAACCTGATTGCCGAGGGGGCCGATATACCCAAGATCGCACGGACTTGGGGCGGGCATTGCGTACTGGGCACGATCGTGGTTTACGGGCACCCCGACGATGGCTTGGCCGCGCAGGTCGAACAGGCACTCAGCGCCGACGAAACGATCCATGCAGGCGCCAGTGTGCGCAGCGGGATTCTCGTGGTGCGCATCCTTGGCTCGGCCACGTGGCGCGTGCACGACGCGGTGTACGAGGTGTGGCGGCAGGTGCGGCCGGCCCTGGCTGACAAGCCAGCTCGTCGCATCCTGAAATGTTGAGCACGTCGGCCTCACCGAAGGCTGGCGGGACCTCCTCGGCGCCCACACTTATGGCCGCACCAAAGCGAGCCAGGTCAAAGATTCGACATTTTCTGGAACGGGGACCGCAGCGAAATCCAGATCTAAAGTGGAACTCACTTCTCGGTCGCTAGCTGACCGATCGCCCCGACTGGTCCGCTGGCGGCTATGACATGCCAGTGGGGCCGGAGACAGTGGAGCTCCCAGTGAGGATGGATTATCTTGCGCGACAATATACTTCAGTTGGGTATTCCACTGTCGGTCGCACTGGGTTCGTTTTTGCGTCGGCCTCCTGGGCAAGAGCTGGCTAGTAGAGGCGGCATCAGTGGGCCGTAGATCCGAGCAAGGAGGTCTGCCACTACAACCACGCTCGCGAAGCCCAGCGCATCTGGAAGCGGTCCGACCGGCTGAACAAGCCCGCGATGGCGGCGGGAGAAATGAAGAGTATCTGGCGGCGATGCAGTCGCGGGAAGTAGCTGCACGGGTAGTCTCCGGTGCGGCGATCTGTATCCGCTCGACGGGATTTACTATCCGGAAATCGTTGGAGTGCTGCATCTTTGGTCGCGGTCTGGCGCTCAACGGTGACAGATCGCCTATCTATCTGGAGCACGCGCAAACAACGACCAAATCTCGAGACGTACTGGAAGTACGCGATTGGTGATACTCAGTTCCAAGGCGATGCTGCTCTCTAAGTTTGGAGACTACGGGCAACACACATGTAATGCTGATCAGAGGACGATGATGCACGAGGCCGAACAGTTTGACGAACTGACAGTCCAAGCCCGGATTGGGGCCAACATTCGACTACGCCGCGAAAAGGTGGGGCTGAGCCAGCGAGCCCTGGCTGAACGCGCTGACATTCACCGTTCAGTCCTCAACCAGTTGGAGAACGGATGCCGTGGGTGCACGGTGACCGTTCTCGCCCGGTTGGCCGTCGAGTTGGGCACGAGTCCGTCAGCGCTCGTCATCGACATCGTCTGAAGCCCATATGTCTTATGGCGGAGAGAGTGAATTGCAGTGTTCATGATCGTCATCAGAGAATTCCAGGCCAGGCATGGCGCTGACGAATCTCTCACCGTACATATGTCACCGGTACGCAGTTCATAGTCGAGACGTGGAAGTCGCCGCGGCGTGCCGAGCCCGAACTCATCGTCTGCGTCCTCCAGACTTCCCCGTTTTCTCGGAGGGCTCCATCAAGCCGAACGCGATAGCTTCCCGTCCGTCTTCAAGGACAGTACCCGCGGCGGCAGATCGACGCCGACGGATGGCCCAATCTATACCGCTGGGCATGAGATGCATATACTGCAACGGCAACAACGAGATTCACGTGGCCATCGCGGTCGCTCGCGACGAGTTGCGCGGTTACGGCCAAGCGTTCCACCGCCGGTGGCAGGTCCCCACGGGGTGGGGCCCGGTCAACGAGGGCACTTCAACCGCCAGCGCACGAGGATGCCGGTCACTGGGGGTGAGGTGTCGCCCACCGTTTTGGAGTTACGGCCGGGTCGGCCTGCTTCGGGCCGTTGGGTGCGAAAGCGGCTCGCCCGCACGGAAACTAACCGCCGGATTCGTCGACACCCCGCGAGCGATGTGAAAGAAGGAAAGTCCATCAGCCGACTCGACGGTGCCAGAGCAGCGTAGGAACCAGGATGAGACTGACGAGTCCGGCGGTGAGTGAGAGTGCCGCGTAGCCGCTGCTCGCCATCATCACGCCTGATAACGCAGCACCGGCGGCTCCGGCGACCGCGATGGCAACGTCGATGGTCCCTTGGATTCGCGGTCTGTTGGTCGGGTCGGTCGCGTCGACCACGAAGGCGGTGCCCGCGATCAGACCGAAGTTCCAGCCCATGCCGAGCAGGATCAGTGCGGTGATCATCCACGGCAGTGACGACCCGGGGGCAAGTGCGGCGACCAGGCCCGCCGCGAGCAGGGTGACACCCGAGACTGCCGCCATCGCCGATCGTCCGACCTTGTCGACCAGAACGCCGGTCACCAGCGACGGCAAGTACATTGCGGCGATGTGGAATCCGATCACCATGCCCACAGCCGACAGATCGTGGTGGTGGCTTTGCATGTGTATCGGCGTCATAGTCATGACCGCCGTCATCGCCATTTGGGACACGACCATCACCATGGCGCCCACGTAGGCGCCGGTTTTCGGGTGCAGATCCGCAGTGGTCGACGGACGCTCGACTGCTCGCGCCGGCGCCTCTGAGAGGTCACGGGCGACGAAGTACGGGTCAGGGCGCAGCATCGCGATGAGGACCAGTCCCGCGGCGGTGTAGGTAACGGCAGCGAGCAGGAACGGACCGGCCAATACCGGAATTCCGATGCTGAGAGCGACTTTTCCCATGGGAGCGATCAGGTTTGGCCCAGCGACAGCGCCCACCGTTGTCGCCGTCAACGCCACGCTGATCGCCGTCCCGCGTCTGGCTGGTTCGGCCAGGTCGGTGCCGGCGTAGCGGGCTTGCAGGTTGGTCGCGGTACCGGCCCCGTAGACGAATAGTGCCCCGAACAGCAGTGCGACGTTTGCGCTGGCGGCGGCGACCACCACACCAAGAGCGCCGAGACCGCCCGCCGTGAATCCCAGACCGAGCCCCATCCGACGGCCCCACCTCTGCGTGAGACGGCCGATCAGAAACGCCGCTGACGCCGACCCGAGCGTGAACAGTGCGGCAGGCACGCCCGACACATTCTCCGCTCCGAGCATGTCCCGAGCCAGCAGTGCGCCCACCGACACTCCTGCGGCGAGACCAGCGCCGCCGAGGATCTGGCTGATGATCACCACACCGAAAGTGCGTTTCTGGACTCGCCGGACGTCGTCGTCGCTCCAGCGGCTCTTCTCGACTCGCTCTTGGCCGAGAGGCTCGATGTTGTTGAGCGGCACACGATCCGCTTGTGACATGACGTTACCCTTCTCGGTTGGTCGGGGGCCCTGTCGTCTCGGGGATCGTGGCGGGCGGCTGTGCCTCGAGGTCGGTGACAGCATCTAGTATCCTAGTTGTATTCTAGGTAGGCGCAAGTCGGAGTCGGTTTGGGCGGGCGGCAGGGGGCGTGATGGGCGACGAGACGGCGGTCAACGCCGCGGGGCGTGCTTATGCCGACATTCGTGCTGCCATCATTCGCGGCGAGTACGCGCCAGGCTCCATGCTCAGCGAGTCGACGTTGGCGACGTCGATGTCGATGAGCCGAACTCCCGTCCGCGCGGCGCTAGGACGCCTGCAGCAGGAGGGGTTCGTCACCATCTATCCGAAACGTGGCGCACTGGTACGCGAACTCAGTGCTGACGAAGTTCGCGAATCGGCGCAGGTGCGACACGCGTTCGAATCGGCAGGTGTGCAACTGGCAGACGCCGGCGCCCGCGAGGTCCTCGGCCACCGACTCGCGGCAAATCTGCAACAACAGCAGCAGGCGCTGGACGACGGAGACTTTCCCGGCTTCGCGACTCTGGCGATGCAGTTTCACCGTGCGTTCGTCGAGTTGGCGGGAAACTCCGTCATGTTGTCGATCTACGATCGGCTGCAAGACCGTCAGTATGTGTCGATTCTGCGCAGTCCCATCGTCAACCGGGATCCCGACCGTGTCATGTCCGAGCACCACTCATTGCTGCGGACAGCGAAGCACGGCGACTGGGCAGCTTTCTCAATGGATTTGCGCGCACATCAGGCACATAGCAACGACCTCGCCGAGTGAACGACGGCATCCGCGGGGTCAGCAAAATTCAGATGCGCGAGGGGGTCGAGGTGGAACACGTGGTGGGCGGTTCAACAGCGATGACGGTAAACCAGCCAGAGGGACCTATGGAACCCACGGAGGCGGCCCTGCAGCAGCCCGACCGCGGATGGGTGCGCCTCGATGTCGTCGCCAGCGGTGTGTGCCGCGCCGATCTCGATACCGCGGCAGCACGAGGCGCGGGTGTCGCCTTCCCCGTGACGCCAGGGCACGAGATCGCGGGCATAGTGGCGGAAGTCGGCGAGGGAACCAGGGGATGGCAAGCGGGAGACCGGGTGTCGGTCGGCTGGTTCGGCGGTAGCTGCGGCTCTTGCGACTTCTGTCGCGACGGCGACGTTGTGCACTGCGCACAACGGAAAATCACCGGGCGGTCGTATCCGGGCGGGTGGGCACAATCGGTGGCCGTTCCAGCCGACGCGCTCTGCCGAATCCCCGACGGCATGGACTTCTTCGATGCCGCGCCCATGGGATGTGCCGGTGTGACGACATTCAACGCCATCCGGGCGGCGGAGTTGACTGCCGGCGGCACCGTTGCAGTGTTCGGCCTCGGGGGATTGGGCCATCTTGCCGTGCAGTTCGCCGCGAAGATGGGTTTTCGGACCATCGCGATTGCGCGGGGCGCCGAGCGTGAGGCGGTCGCTCATCAACTCGGGGCGCACGAGTACATCGACAGCTCCCGCGTCGCTGCGGGTGCGGCGCTGGCAGCGCTGGGCGGAGCCGACCTGATCCTCAGCACGGCCTCGACGACCGCTGCGACTGCCGAACTCCTTGAGGGACTACGCGTCCACGGCAGGCTCACCCTGATCGGCGTCGACGGAGGTTCGGTTGAGGTGCCAGTTGCGCAGATGGTCATGAACCATCAGATGCTCACCGGACACCTCACCGGCAGCCCGCGCGACACCGAGTTGACGATGCGGTTCGCACACGCCAACGACATACACCCAGTGATCGAGCGGCTGCCCCTGTCGCAGGCCAACGAGGCGCTCACTCGGCTGGCGAACAACGCCGCCCGTTTCCGCATCGTGTTCGACACGAGATCCGGACGGCCGTTGTAGCCCAGCCTCTTCACATCAGTTCAGCGTGTCGTGGTCGCCGACGCGCCCCCGGGCCAGTGACGCGGTGGCGGCCAGGAGCGCAAGACCGATCGACACCCCGAAGACAACCGTGAGCCCTTGATGGAATGGGTCACTGATCAGATGCGGGAAGAACTCGCGACCGGTGATGGCGTCGCGATCGGCAGGCGGCAGTGTCGTGAGGACGCCGCTCGGTGTCAAGAGATGCTCCAGCGGATTGACGCCCAGCACTGCGGCGAACAGTGTCGAAACCGGTGGTAGCGCGGCCACTTCTTGCGCGACCGCAGACGGCACCCCTCGGTCTTGAAGACCTGTCGTCATTGCGCCCGGCAGACTGCCGGCCAGGCCGACGACCATGAGCGAGAAGAACACTCCGATCGACAGCGCGGTTCCGCTGTTGAGGAACGTTGCACGCATCCCCGAGACCACGCCTCGCTCAGCGGGCGGCACGCTGCCCATAATGGCCGAGGTGTTCGGTGCGGCGAACATGCCACTGCCGATACCGTTGAGCGCGATCAGCGCGGCAAACGCCCAATACGGGAAATTGATGGGCAACAACAGCAGTCCGACGAAGCTCAGCCCGAACAGCACCATGCCGGCCGAGGCGATACCGCGGGCTCCCAGGCGGTCCGACAGTGCACCCGAGGTCGGACCCGCGATGAGAAACCCGGCTGTCAGCGGGAGCATGAAGATGCCCGCCCATAGTGGGGTGTCGGCGTAGTCGTAGCCGTGTAGCGGTAGCCAGATCCCTTGCAGCCAGATGATGAGCATGAACTGCAGGCCGCCCTGGGCGAGCGCCGAGGCCAGCGTGGCTGCGTTGCTGGCGCTGAAAGCCCGAATCTTGAACAGGCTCAACCTGATCATCGGATCGGCGACGCGGGACTCGATGACGACGAATGCGATCAGGAGCAAGACGCCGGCGGTCAAGGTGCCCAGGACGAATGGGCTGTGCCATCCGGTGGTGTGTCCGCCGTGCGGTTGGATTCCGGCGGTGATGGCGATCAGCACCGCCGACAGGCCGACGGCAAAAGTGATGTTGCCCCACCAGTCGATGCGTCCGCGGTGGCGTTCACCGTTGTCACGCAACCGGCGATAGGCCCAGACGGTGCCGAAGATTCCGACCGGCACGTTGATCCAGAAGACCGCCCGCCAATCCCAGGCTGCCAACAATCCGCCGGCGACCAAGCCGATGAACTGGCCGGCCAATGCCGCCACCTGGTTGAACCCGAGGGCGAAACCCCGACGATCGGCTGGAAAGGCATCGGTGAGGATCGCGGCGGAATTGGCCGTCAGCATGGAGCCGCCGACAGCCTGCAGCAGCCGCCAGCCGATGAGCCACTGCGCGGCTGCGACGCCGTCGAGCGGGTCGAACGACAGCAAGATCGACGCGAAGGTGAAGACGGTGAAACCCAGGTTGTACACGCGGACCCGTCCGTACATGTCACCGATCCGGCCCAGTGTCACCACGAGCACCGACTGGACCAACCGATAGCCCATGATCATCCACAACAGGTACGCGATGTTGGCGGGCGCCAACGGATCCAGATGGATGCCGCGGAAAATCGCCGGCAGCGAGATGATCACGATCGATCCGTCGAGCGCGGACATGAACACTGCCGCGGTGGTGTTGGTCAACGCCACCCAGCGGTAATTGTCGCGGGTTTCGGCAGTTTGCTCGTCGACAGTCATCTACAGCCGGTGAGCAAGTCGTTCGATCAGGGGCACCGCCGCGGCGAGCTGGGCAACCTCGGCGTCGGTGAAATCGGCCAAGCCGGCGGTGAGCTGTTCGACCCGCGCATCGCGTCTGCGGTTGACCTCGCGCCTACCGGAGGCGCTGATGGACAGAAGGATTCGCCTTCCATCGGTCGGATCGGGCTGCCGTGTGATGAACCCTCGAGCTTCCAGTTCACCGATCGTGGCGCCCATCGACTGCGGGCTGATCTGCTCTTGCCGAGCCAGATCGGCTCCTGTTGCCGGGCCGCCCCGGTCGAGTCTGCTCAACGCGGCCATCTGGGGAAATGTCAGCACGTCGGCAACGGGATTCTGCCGTAGCCGCCTGCGCAGCAAGCCCATGCACAGGAACAGTGCCCGTGCCACCTGCTCGGTCTCCCGGCTTGCACGCATATCATCAGGCTAGGCTTATCAGTATCTACTGATCAACTCGATCGATGACGGCGGGCAGCTCCGTGTTGTCATCTTCGAGGTCGAGGATGCCGGCGATGTTGATTCCGGCGGCTACCACGTCGTGATGCGCCGGATCCGATTGAGGTCGTCGGCGCTGTGGCGCCGGAGATGCCGGTCGGAACCTGTTGGTTTGCTAGCTTCTGCTCTGAAGTCAGGGCTTGGGTGACGCACCGTAATTAGGATGTGGTCATGGCTGTGGCTGGTGACGGCGCTTCCACTCCCGGGACTGGCGTCTCCGAGCTTGCAGGTGGGGCGCATGTCGATGTGATTGATGTGGTGACAGAGGGGCTTGCCGACCAGGGGCCATCTCCGATGGGCTGGTTCCGCTTCTATTTCGATGAACAGCGCTGGGAGTGGTCGGCTCAGGTTGCGCGCTTGCACGGCTACCAGCCTGGGACGGTGACGCCGACGACGGAACTGGTGCTCTCCCACAAGCATCCTGAGGACCGCGACAAGGTCGCACACGCCATCGAGGCGATCACCAACACCCGCGGTGCGCTGAGCAGCCGCCACCGCATCATCGATACTGCCGGTGGAGTGCACTGGGTGGTCGTGATCGGAGATCAGTTCTTCGACGACCACGGCGCGGTGATCGGCACGCACGGCTTCTATGTCGACGTGACACCCGCGGAGCATCTGCGGCTCGAAGCCGAACGTCGGCGGCAGGACCTTGTCACTGCGCGGATAACGGAGATCGCCAACAGCAGAGCCCGCATCGAGCAGGTCAAGGGCATGTTGATGCTCATCTACAACGTCGGCGAAGATGTGGCGTTCGATGTGCTCAAGTGGTTGTCCCAGGAGCACAACGTCAAGTTACGTATCCTTGCCGAGCAGCTGAGTACCGATCTGCGCGAGATCGCTCGCGAGACTGTCGACCAGTCGACCTACGATCACGTGCTGCTCACAGTGCATCAACGTCTCGCAGCTGACACCGAAGTAGCGCCGGACGACGCGGACGCGACGTAACACCAACTGACGTTCACGTGTACCTTGCGGCCCCAGCTGAGCAGCCGGTCGCCGGGATAGCATCGAGCAATGGATCGACCGAGCATGGACGAGGCTCACCGAGCCGAGAAACTTATTGAGGCTCAGGGGATGGCGGCGAAGCTGTTCGATGAGATCACCGATCGAGGTTTGGTGCGTGCCGGTGTCGGTGAGCGGACCCTGTCCGACGAGATTCGGGACTTGGCGGCCGAGATGTTCGGCATAACCCGACATTGGCACAAGCGCATTGTCCGTTCGGGGATCAACACATTGGAGACTTTCCGGGGCAGCCCGCCTGATCGTCATTTGTCGGAGGACGACGTGGTCTTCCTCGATTTCGGACCGATATTCGAAGAGTGGGAGGCCGATTTCGGCCGAACGTACGTGCTCGGCGGCGATCCTCGCAAGCTGGAATTGCTCGACCGGTTGCCTCAAGTCTGGGTGGCCGGCCGCGACTTCTTCCACGGGAAACCCGACGTCACCGGCGAGGAACTGTACGACTTCGTCGTTGCCATGAGTCGCGACGTCGGCTGGGACTTCGGCGGAATCATCGCCGGCCATCTGGTTGGCGAGTTTCCTCACGAAAAGATCGACGGCGAAGACATCGAGTCCTACATCGCACCCGGCTCGACTCGTCCGATGCGGCGAAAAGACCGCGCCGGCAACCAGTGTCATTGGATCCTCGAGGTGCATCTCGTCGACCGCGAGCGCCGCTACGGTGGATTCTACGAAGAGCTACTCGACTTGCCGTGACGCGAAACCCGCCGATCCGACGGCTCGCTATCTCACTGTGAGCCAGGGAAGGCTGCCGATGCCGGCGCCCTGAGGGCCGAACAGTTCGGGGATCTTCAACACGCCCGCGGCCAGGATCACGGGTGTCGCGAGCAGAAACGAGAACCGCGTGGCGTCCTCGTGTGACAAGCCGCGAAGGAGACCGGCAGCCATCGTCACGCCCGACCGGCTGATCCCAGGTGGCAGTGCCAGCACCTGCGCGGAGCCGATCACCACACCGCGAGCGAGGGGAATCCGACTGATACGGACATCGGCCGGTACGGGCTTTCCGAGTGTCGTGCGGAAGAGCGGTGAGACCTGGCTAGGCGGGTTGGTGCATGAGGTGATCGGATCCGTTGACGTAGACGATGCTGGGGTGGCCGGGCGAAGTCGCGGCGTCGGCGACTGCTGCGGCGAAGTCGATGGTGGTTCCGTAGATGATCTCGCCTGACACCACGGTGAAGTTGATCCCGTGTCGGTCGAATTCCCTGCGCATCGCGTGCAGAGTGGTCTCTCCGGCCCGCATGCCGGCGGCGACGGTTGTGTAACCCTTCGGCACTGCCTTGTGGGGATAGAAGTGTGCCTGGTGGTTGGTGACGAAGACGATGCGGCCTCCAGCGGGGATCAGGGGCAGGGCCAATCGCGCTAGACGTCGCTGCGCGTCGCGGTTGAGGTGCATGGCGGTGCCCGGCTCGGTGCAGTGCTGCAGCCGGCCCGATGCGTTGAGCACCAGCATGTCGAGTTGTCCGAAGCGGTTTCCGATGTCGTCGATCATCGCAGCGACGGCTGCTTCGTCGAAGATGTCGGCCGCGGCAGTTGAGGCGTGCCCACCGGCGCAGCGGATGGCGTCCGCGACGTAGTCCGCTCGGTCCGTATTGGATCGGTAGTTCACCACCACATGGATGTCAGGATGCGCGAGCTGGAGTGCGATTTCGGCTCCGATGCCTCGCGATGCACCGGTCACCAGAGCGATCCGTTGGCTCTGCATATTCGGTTCCTTTCGCTGATAGTGGGGGCTGAAACGTACGAGTGCGCTCGCCCGCCACGACAACCGGATAGGGCAACCGTACACCGAGATTAAGAAAAATAAGAGATGACTAAGGTCACGATAAGGTCTAGGTGTGGGCGATGCTGTGCCTGATCCGTGTTGGCCGGACTCGGTTTCGCAGCCGGCCCGGTAGGAGAACCCGTCATCACCGTGTAGGTCATACGCTGGCGTGGACGCCGGTTGACGACGAATTCAGGAGTTCTCATGTCACTGTTCGATGTTTCCGACCGCGCTCGTCAGTACCGGTCCGGGGCATCGGCATGAGCGGATTGGATCTCACCGGCCGCACCGCGATCATCACCGGCGGCTCCCGTGGTATCGGTCTGGCTGCGGCACAAGCGATTGCCGCCGCCGGCGGCAATGTGGTCCTGACCTCGAGAAGACAGGACTCCGCCGACGCTGCGGCGGCGAAAGTGGACGGCAACGCTCTGGGTGTCGCCGCGCACGCTGTCGACGAACAGGCCGCCGCGCGGTGCATCGACCTGACGTTGGAACGATTCGGCAGCATCGATATTCTGGTCAACAATGCCGGCACCAACCCGTCTTTCGGTCCGCTCATCGACCAGGACCACACCCGGTTCGTCAAAACCTTCGAGGTCAACCTGTGGGCGCCGATCCTATGGACTTCGTTGGCCACCCGGGCCTGGATGGGTGAGCACGGTGGTTCCGTCGTCAACACCGCGTCCATCGGCGGTATGGGATTCGAGCCGAACCTGGGCCTGTACAACGCATCGAAGGCGGCGCTCATTCACCTCACCAAACAGCTGGCACTGGAGCTCTCACCCACGGTGCGGGTCAACGCGGTGGCCCCGGGTGTGGTGCGTACCAAGCTAGCCGAGGCGTTGTGGAAAGAGTATGAGGGCCAACTGAATTTGGTCACCGCGTTGGGGCGCATAGGCGAACCGGAGGACGTCGCTTCGGCCATCGCGTTCTTGGTGTCCGACTCGGCGGGTTGGGTGACCGGGGAGACGTTCGTCATCGACGGTGGTCAACGCTTTGGTGACGCTGCGCCGTTCCGGCGGCAGGGCAGCCAGGGTTGAGATGGCGGTGAGCTGGACTTGACCGGAGTGTGCTGGCGAGACACGGCGCGGGTTGACCCGTAAAAATAGCGGTATGGGACTTTCCGTGTTGCCCAAAGCGCAGTTGTCCGACGCCGAGGTCGTAGATGCACTGCGGCGGGCTGTGGACGTGGCCGACGTCATCCTCGACGTGCTGTCGGAAGCCGATCCGCTCGGATTGCGGCGCCGCACCCACGATCTCGGTGCGCACGCGAGGAGCGAAAATGCCGGGGCCGGCAGTGGGTGCGCTGACGTCGTGCTCGATCTCGCCGCCAAGATGCTCGACTGCGCCGACGTGCCGGGCACCCGCTCCTGGGAACGCAAGGACCGCGCGGCCCGGATTCACTGGTGGGTGCGCAGGGTCGGTGCGATCGACACTGTTCTGGTCGCGTTTCCCGGGGCGTTCGGGATTTTCGCCGATCGGCTGCCCATTCAGGATCTGTTCGGATTCGCCAGCCAGGCTCTGGTGCTGTGTGCCGTCGCGCGGGAGTACGGGATCACCGACCGGTCGACGCAGGTGCGGCTGTTGGCGTCGGTGTTGTGCTCACGTGAGATCGACGACGATTCCACCGCAACGGGTTCAGATGACTCTTCGACCGAATCGCCGGACGTACCGTTGCTCGGTAAACTCTGGCACCTCGCCGGCATCCTGAATGCTGTCGGCGACGAACTCGGCAAACGGCCGCGCCCGCGCAAGGTTTTCCGATACTTCGGCATGGTGCCGTGGATCGGCGCGGTTGCGGACTATCTGGGCGAATACGGCGCATTGGGGCGTGCGGCAGCCGAGGGCGAAACCTGGATCGCCGCCCAACCGTCCTTCAACCTAACAACCAGATGATGACAGTCGGTGAGACGCCGCGGCGCGGTGATGAGCGCCGCGCCGCGACGTACGCGTCGGTATCACGCGCAGCGTAGTGGATGGAATAGATCGAAAAGTGGTCCAGCGCAAGGCCCCACCCAGTCACGGGGCGGTGCCCAACCGGGTGGCGGATACCAACCGGCCGGTGGGGTCCAGTCGGTTGGCGGATACCAACCGGCAGGAGGTATCCAGCCGGGCGCGGGGTATCCGTTGTTCCATCCGGCCCCCCACTCGGGGTGATACCAGCCGTGGTGGGGCCAATCCTGGCTCCAATTACCGATATTCGCGGCAGGGCCGGCGGCGGAGGCGGGCGCCGGGTGCACCAGCGTTCCGGCGAACGTGATGCCTGCGGCCACTACACCCAGTGCCACCATCGGCAGTGTTGACTTCATGGCGCAACTTTCCTTCCTTGCGTGAGCCTGCTACAAGTTCCGAAAGTAGGTCGCCTAGGTAAGTGTGCGAATAGTGCGTGCCGCGAGATCGCTGTGAACAGACCAGGGGTCGGGCCACGCCGACGGTCATGCGCCGACAGTGGACCGGGTGCGCGCGAAGGTCTTCATGGAATCCAATCGTTGCGGGGTCGACTACCGCTACACTTATTGAAAATCATTATCAGTAAGCTGGTGCTGGCAGCGTAATTGCGCTCACAGTCCCCAAGGAGGTTTGATGCCTGATCCGCAGCAGATACGTCGCTTCGAGCAGGGAAAAGGGTTCGTTGCTGCTCTCGATCAAAGTGGTGGTAGCAGCCCGAAGGCGTTGCGTGACTATGGTATCGACGAATCCGGCTACTCGTCGGAGGCGGAGATGTTCGACCTCATCCACCAGGCCCGCGCCCGCATCATCACCAGCCCCGCTTTCAACCGAGACCGGGTACTCGGTGCGATCCTGTTCGAAGGCACGCTCGACCGCCCGATCGACGGCAAGGCTCCCGCCGCCTATTTGGGGGAGGTCAAGGGCATCGTCCCGTTCCTCAAGATCGACAAGGGGCTGGAGGCAGAGCGATCCGGCGTCCAGTTGATGAAGGCGATTCCGGGCCTTGACGATCTGCTGGTCCGGGCACGTAACCAGGGTGTGTTCGGCACCAAGGAGCGATCCGTGATCCACGCTGCCGATCCCGAAGGCATAGCGTCGGTTGTTGCGCAGCAGTTCGAGCTGGGCGAACGCGTGCTTGCCGCCGACCTGGTACCGATCCTGGAACCGGAGGTCGATATCCACACGCCCAACAAGGCGTCGGCTGAAGAATTGTTGAAGTCCGAACTCCTAGCGAAGCTTTCGTCGTTGGGCAGCGCGAAGGTCGGTATCAAAGTGACCATCCCGACGGTTGACGGCTTCTACGACGATCTCATTTCTCACCCGAATGTTGCACGGGTAGTGGCGCTTTCGGGCGGATACAGTCGCGATGACGCCAACGACCGATTGCGTCGAAACCCCGGATTGATTGCCAGCTTCAGCCGGGTGCTACTCGACGGACTCACCGCGCATCAAAGCGACGGTGAGTTCAACGAAACACTCAACGCGTCAATCGAGTCCATCTACCAAGCCTCGATTGCATGACGGATGGCTGATACGGAAAGAGCAAAAGGAGACGCCGCTCGCGGTCTGGCGCCGTGAACCAGTGCCGGATGAACAGCACCGTGGCGGCCGTCGCCGGACGCGCTGCATTCCAGACGTGACATTGCTGCTCGTCGGCTCCGGATCTTCAAGAGGTGCCGCACCATTCGTCGCTGCCGGCGTTCGTGTCAGTGGCTAGTGGTGCGGCAGTCATCGCGGACGCGACGGCCATAGTGCCTCATCGAGAATCGGCCAAGTCAGCCTTGGCGCCCTTTGAAACGGGGGTTGAGCTTGTTGATCACGTAGACCCTGCCCTTGCGCTTTACCACCTGTGACCCAGGCTGGTTCTTCAGCGACTTGATGGACGCTCTGACCTTCACACTGACCTCCCTATTGATAACGATTATCATTATCATAATACGAAACCCAAGCGGGCTGCGAAAACAGCGGGGGAGGACAGGCACTGGTGGACGTCGTGGACATGGTCGCAGTGGTCGGGGCATGCGGACCGGAGCGCCTGCGTCACGCCAAGGGATTGGCCGTCATGTCCAATCGGAGTTTCCTCACCGTCCCCGATCTTGGCGATTCTGATCCGATCAGCGAGGCGATCGACCTGCTCAGGTGGCGCCAGTGCGCCGCTGGCACGGTGGTGGAGTTCCCCGCCGATACCGATGTCCTGGGGCTGATTGGCGCGGTCGCAGCAGGTGACGTTCCCATTCGTCTGGTGGCCATCGTCTGTGTCGTAGACGCCGTTCACTTACTCGATGACCTTGATCGGGATGACTACGTGGTGACGTCACCAGTGAACAGACACAACGTAACCGCCGCTGCTCTACTGATCGCCCGGCAGATCGAATACGCGTCTGCCGTGGTGCTTGTCAACTGGACATCGCTTCCCACCGGGCAACTATCGGCTTTGATGGCGCTTATCAGTCACCTCGGCCCGCAGGCGCACCTGAGCCTGCACGGTGACGATCTCACGTTTCCGCCGACAAGCTCCCCCTACACCTCAGGCCAAGACCGCCCGGGGTGGGTGCGTCTCGTCAACGGCGACTTCGATCCCCGTATGACCGACACGCGAGTGAGCGCGCTGCGCTATGAGCACTTGCGTCCCCTGCACCCGTTCCGAATGGAGCGACTGCTCTACACCATCGAATCAGGCTGCTTCGGGAAGGTGATCCGCTCAGTGGGATTCTGCCGACTTGCGAGCCGGCCCAACGTTGTCGCGCAGTGGGATCACGTCGGCCGCATGGTCGTGCTGGCTCCCCTTGCAGTCGACGGGACCCTCGGTGTTGACGAAGAGATGCTGGCGATCGGGCAGGAATTGGCGTTCATCGGACTGGATCTGGACGTTGACGGCCTATGTGCCGCACTGGACGATGCGATGCTGACCGACGAGGAGTTCCAGGGAGGCCCAAAATCGTGGCTACGGTTCGCTGATCCGTTCCCGCCCTGGAGCATCGCGTCGGAGCGTGCCGACTGAGTTCCCCGTGAAAACTTCCGCTTCGTCGACGACACCTGGTGTCTGATCGGCGA